>CAZHKN010000212.1:0-8956 GCA_964532725.1 uncultured Occallatibacter sp. | reverse complement strand
CTCATGGTTCCAATCTCCTTGAGCCTGAAACGCATAGGCAAGCTGACTGCCACCGTATACAGTTAGCCCTACTCCCGCGCCAGTCTGAGGTTCGGCACCGTCCGGTGCACTAATTCCGCAATCGTCATTCGTCAGAAACGAAGTCCCATTGGAAGTGTTCACAGATTCAAGGTAGGTTGTTGTTCCTGATCCATTTACTACCGCCGTGATCCAAAGCGATCCGTTAAATACAGCTATCGTCGGCTGGCTGTTGGCGATGAACGGACTCCCCGTCTCATACAAGACCGCAGTAGGGCTTGTGAAGGTTGTGCCATCGGGAGATGAAATCAAATAAATCTGCCCGCTGGTGCCGGTATACGCGATCCAGAGTTCGTTGTTCCAGGTCGTGATAGACGGTGCGGTATGCGCCTGCATCACAATACCTAAATAGTTCGCGCCCGGATATGTGAAAGTGGAGCCGTCCGTCGAGGTCGTAATCCAAAGGGTGTCGCTTGAGTCATTGGCTATGAATGCGATGTAGATCTTTCCGTTGAAAACTGTGGCTGACGGCCCAGTGCCGGCTTGATTTGAGTAACCATTGCCTGGTTGGCTTAAGCCAGTCAACGGCGAACCTTGAGCTTTGGATTGCACTGCGATGAAGGCGAGCATTGCCACGACGGCAAGCTTCTGGGGGATATTCGAGAATTTCATCTGTTTTCCTCTCGGTTAGTAACTCTGGGGGTTAAGTCATTCCGAAAAATTCAGCCAACACCTTCTGGTTACCAAAGATTTACGGTTGCTGAATTTCAACACTATCGAGCAATATCGGGCGATTTTCTGCCCGATATTGCGACAATACGTGACGAAAGGAAGTAATATCAACGCTTAATAGTAACTTATAAATAAATTACCATTAAGCAAATAAGAAATTTATATCCCGGGTGATATCCCATTACACAAAAGCCAAGGACGGCAAAAGCCAGAACAGGCACAAAGTTGACCAAAAAAAGTTGCGCCTCAAGCGGATCGACCCCGTATACTCATGCTGAACATGTCCTCAGCGGCGATTTGTCCATCGTACATCCCGCTAGTAGCCGACGGGAAGCCTGCCCTCTCATCAGCGGTGCATCCCGAGGTTGCCAAGGAGAAGCTGGCCATGGTGATTCCGACTCTCTGCGAGGCGGAAAACATCGGCGGCTTGCTGAATCATGTACGTTCCGTTCTTGATCCGCTGGATCGGCCCTATGAAATTCTAGTCGTGGATGACGACAGCCGCGACGGAACCGGCGAACTGGTCGCTGCCATTGCACTTTCCGACCCGCGGGTCCGGCTGATCGTCCGTAAAGGGCAGAGAGGGTTGTCAGGAGCCATACTCCACGGCTGGCAGCATACAGATGCCACGATTCTCGGAGTCATGGATGCCGATCTGCAACATCCGCCTGAATTGCTGCCGCTACTGGTCTCAGCGATTGATCAAGGCTGCGACCTCGCCATTGGCAGCCGCTACACAGCAGGTGGTGAATTAGGCGAGTGGAATCCGGCCAGAAAACTAGTTTCCGCCGCAGCTGTCTGGGTCACATGGCCTATTCAGCACAGGCGCGTCCGCGCCAAAGACCCCATGTCCGGCCTGTTCATGGTCCGCCGCCACTGCCTCAACAATATCGCTTTCCAGAACAGTGGATTCAAACTGCTGCTCGACATCTTGGTGCGCGGCCATATCCACTCCGTCGAAGAGGTTCCATTTGCATTCGGGTGCCGTTATCGCGGCGCCAGTAAGGCAAATATGAAAGTGGCCGTGGATTACGCCAAGCTGCTCGCAAGGCTCTACTCGGAACGATGCGGCCTCCGCTGGAAATTTCGTTCCTAGCGGTTCTGCCGGATCGATCAGTCCCTTCAGAAGCGCGGCTGTTCTCTCTGGCTGCCGATTCCCATTTTTACTCCGGATGCTCGGGAGTCATCAGGCAGATGTCGGGCAGGTTACGGTAACGTTCGGCGTAGTCCATGCCGTAGCCGATCACAAAAAGATTGGGTATCGAAAATCCCACGTAGTCCGCGTCGATCTTTTCAATCCGCCGCGAAGGCTTGTCGAGTAGCGTGGCGATGCGCAGCGATTTGGGATGCTGCTGGAGCAGGAATTTGCGCAGGTAGCTGAGCGTAAGCCCAGTGTCTAGGATGTCTTCGACGATGAGCACGTTCTTGCCCTCAATCGGCTCGTCCAGATCCTTGATCAGCTTGACCGCGCCCGAGGTTCGAGTCCCCTTCCCATAGCTGGAAACAGCGACAAAATCAAAGGTCGCATCCACATCCACGGCCCGCGCCAGATCGGCCAAAAACGGGGCTGCGCCCTTCAATACGCCCACCATAACCAGCTTTTCGCCTTCCAGGTCGCGAGTAATCTCAGCGCCCATCTGGGCCACGCGTTCGGCAATCTGTTGACGGGTATAAAGCACTTCTAAGCATTGCTGGGTTATGGCGGACATGAACCCAGTATCGCCTGTGAGCCGGGGGAGAAAGCAAGTGCGCCGGAAAAATTCTTGCAGACTCGCTAACTCGCTGACCTGCTCACTCGCTGTCTTCCTGACTGGCTCTCCGTCTATACTTGAAGAGACATGTTGCCTTACCTGCACATCTTTCACTTCAACGTCCCCACCTTCGGCCTGATGCTCTGGCTGGCAGCCGTGGCTGCCGCCTTTCTGCTCGACCGCAACTTCCGCCGCGCGGGCCTGACAGTGGGCAACGAAGGCGCGGACGCCGTGGGCATGGTCGCGGTTGCAGTGGTTGCCGGCATCATCGGCGCCAAACTCTGGCACGTTCTCGACACGCCGAGCGAGTTCCGCTACGAGGGTTGGAGCGTGCTCTGGGACACGGCCGGCTTTGCCTGGTTCGGGGGTATGGTCTTTGGCATCACTGCGCTGGTTCTGCAAGGTTGGCGCGCCAAGATCGGCGGCTTGCGGACACTCGATCTCGCTGCTCCTTCCGCCGCCATCGGTTACGGCATCGGCCGCATCGGCTGCTTTCTCTCCGGCGACGGCTGCTATGGGCTGGAGACAAAACTGCCGTGGCCATTCGGGATGAGTTTTCCCCACGGCATCGAACCGACGGTTGTACCCGTTCACCCCACGCCACTTTACGAATTCGCAGCCGGTCTCCTGATCGGCGCCTGGCTCTGGTGGCGCGGGGGCAAAAACCGCCCCGCTGGAGCGATTCTCGGCGAGTACCTGCTGCTCAGCGGCACGGCCCGCTTCCTGGTCGAGTTCATCCGCCGCAATCCGCGTGTTCTCTGGGGACTCTCCAACGCCCAACTGGCCAGCCTCGGCTCGGTTCTCGCAGGGGTCGTGCTGATCATCTGGGCAGCGACGCGCCGTAGCGAAGGATCGGTAAAAGTCGCCGCAGTGGTCGAAAAAACAGCTTAGTCTCTGTTCTTACCGGCTCCTCGCTGATACGAGAACAGCCCTGAACCACACGCATCGAATCTGTTCTCATCCGATCCCTGCTCTCCGCACTCATTCGTGAGACCTTCAAGATGACAGATTGGAACTTACTTCATTGCCTTCAATCGCGATAAAGGCGAGCCTGTCAGATCTCTACGCCGTGCCCCCCACGACAAAGAAAAACCCAGATGGCTGCTCGACGACTGCTGGTGCTTCTCCACCCGCTCACCGATTGAATCGTTAGTGCCGCCATGAGAACAGTCGAACCCAATGCTGCTGGTATTGCTTGCATTCCTCGATCGACATAGAAGCAAATTATGCTAGACTAGACTTAGTCAATCACGGAGCACCCAATGCCCACAGTCAACATCTACGAAGCGAAAACCCAGCTCTCCAAACTCGTCGACCTGGCCTCTTCCGGCACGGATGTGGTGATCGCCCGCAACGGCAAGCCGGCTGCGCGGCTAACCTGCATCAACCAGAAAGAAAAGCGCCTCATCGGCTTTGGATCGCTGGAAGGAAAGGGATGGATTGCCGAGGATTTTGATGCGCCACTGCCAGACGAAATTCTGGCTGAATTCGAAGGCCGATAATGCGCATCTTGCTCGACACGCATATTTTCTGCTGGTGGTTCTACGAACGTGCGCGCCTTACGTCGAAAGCCTTCCAAGTGATCAAGGACGCCGAGGAGGTTTTTGTCTCCTCCGCCTCAATCTGGGAGGTTGCGATCAAGGTACGGATCGGCAAAATGGAGGCGGACCCAACTGAACTCGTGGGCCAAATCATGTTGAATGATTTTCAGGAGCTTCCGGTCTGGTCAAAACATGCCCTGCTGGTCGCAAAGCTGCCGCTCCACCACACCGATCCCTTCGACCGTCTGCTCATCGCTCAAGCCATAAGCGAGCCATTGAATCTGGTGACCGTCGATCCGCAACTCAAGCAATACAGCGATTTGGTCATAGAAGTATGACGCGAAATTGACTTGCCTCCGCCGCGAACTCTTGTCACCGCGAAGAGACCATGATGTGGAAAAAGATCAAATTCGTTTTCAACCCAAGCCAACCTCAGAAGTTGACAACGCTCTTCTCCGCGCCGCCCAGCGAGTCTCTGACTGATTACCAAATGGCTTTCTGTTCTCCTCCTATCTCATATTCCAGTCAGTTTCCGGAGGTTCCCCAGCCAAATATGCTCACAGAGCCTGAGCTTGTCGCCGCAAGATGGGCTGCAGGTGACATTCGTCCGGAACACACTCCCGCCATCGCCGCCGATCTCCTCGAATCCGGACTTGATACTCCTTCGATGCGCAGACTGGCCGGCGAAATGTGTGTCCGCTGTACCGCCGACGTTGAACCTCTCGTAACCAGGATGTTTCGAGAACTCGGCGTGGAGATGCCTGCGTCAGCTGAGGAAGCAAAACATAGAGCCACTCGCCAGATCGCCCGTGAAGTTATCGCCGGTACGCGCAACCCTTGGAGAGCCGGGGAAGAACTCTATCGAATTTGGTCTTACGAGATCTGGCATCATCAGCATCTCTGCGAAATTGCCCAAATACTTGAGTGCCTAACCTCGGCAAGCATCTATCGGGGCGAGCTTCCACAACTCACAGGCGAACTCATCGAATCGTTCGCGAGACTTGGCGCATACGCAGAAGGCGAAAAGCGTCAAATTCGCTTCGGACTCCTTGAAGGCAAGGGGTGGATCGCTGATGATTTTGATGCGCCCCTGCCGGATGATCTTCTCGTGTTGTTTGAGGGCCGCGACGATCCTTTTTAGGGATAGGCTTTCATCGCTACAGCACCTGCCCCAGCCACTTCCCCGTATGCGAATGCAGATTCGCTGCAACCTCTTCCGGCGTTCCCTCGGCCACGATCTTTCCGCCACCGGAGCCGCCTTCGGGACCGAGATCAATCACCCAATCGGCGCTCTTGATCACGTCGAGATTGTGCTCAATCACGATCAGCGACCCGCCGCCGTCGATCAGCTTCTTGAAGGCGGTCAACAGCTTTGAGACATCGTCAAAATGCAGTCCAGTTGTCGGCTCGTCCAGAATGTACAGTACGCGGCTGGCCTGCGAGGGCTTGGCGTTGGCGTTGGCCGCGCGCACCTGCGACAAGTGCGCGGCGAGCTTGACGCGCTGCGCCTCGCCTCCACTCAAAGTCGTCGCCGACTGGCCGAGCCGCAGATAGCCGAGGCCAATTTCATCGAGCACCGCCAGCTTTTCCAGCAGCCGCGTCTGCCCAACAAAGAAGCGCAGCGCCTCTTTGACCGTCAGTTGCAGCACTTGGTGGATATTCTTGCCCTTGTACTCAACCTGCAAGACCTTGGCCTGATAACGCGTTCCGTTGCAGTCCTCGCAGGGCAGCTCGACATCGGCCAGGAACTGCATCTCCACCGTCACCGTGCCGTCGCCTTCGCAGGTATTGCAGCGGCCTCCGGGTACGTTGAAGGAAAAATGCCCCGGCGTCAGTGAGAGCTTTTTGGCCTCGGGCTGTGCGGCAAAGAGCTCGCGGATCAGATCGAATCCCTTGATATACGTCACCGGATTCGAGCGCGGCGTGCGGCCAATCGGCGTCTGGTCCACCAGAATCACATCATTCAGCCGCTCCACGCCAGTCAGCGAAGCGAAAACCCCAGAGGGGTCCGATCCGTCGCTCTGTCCCAGCGCCCGCGCCACCGCGCGATACAGCACACTGTGTACCAGCGTTGATTTGCCCGAGCCTGAGACCCCGGTAATCGCCACCAGCATTCCCAGCGGAATCTCGACATCGAGTCCATGCAGATTGTTGGCCCGCGCGCCGCGCAGCACCAGCCGCTCTTTGCCCGGCGCACGCCGCCGCGTAGGCACCGGAATCGACAACTGCCCGGAGAGATAGCGGCCGGTGAGCGAGTTGGGATTCGCCTCAATCTCCGCCAGAACGCCCTCGGCAAGCAGTTTGCCGCCAAACTCCCCGGCTCCAGGACCAAGATCAAGCAAGTGATCGGCGGCGCGGAGCACATCGGCATCATGTTCGACGACGATGATTGTGTTGCCGAGATCGCGCAGGTCTTTCAGGATACGAATCAGCCGCTCGGTGTCGCGGGTATGCAGGCCGATCGATGGCTCGTCCAGCACATAGAGCGCGCCCACCAGCCGCGAGCCGAGCGACGTTGCGAGCTGTATGCGCTGCGCCTCGCCGCCGGAGAGCGTGGAAGCCAGGCGGTCGAGTGTCAGGTATTCGAGGCCGACTGCATCCAGAAATCCAAGCCGCTGGCGGACCTCTTCGAGGATCGGCCCGGCGATCTCCTCCTGCATTGGCGTCAGACGCAACGCCGCAAAAAAATCGCGCGCCTGCGTTATGGTGAAGGCCGCTGCCTGGCAGATATTTTTGCCGTTCAGCCTGACCGCCCGCGCCTCGGCCCGCAACCGCTGCCCACGACAATCCGGGCACTCCGCGTAGCCGCGATACTTGCTCAGCATCACCCGCACGTGGAGCTTGTATTTTTTCTTCTCCATCTCGGCAAAGAATCCATAGACGCCACCGAACTTGTGTTCGGGAGTGGGCTGAAAATCAGCCTTGCCGCGCAGCACAATCTCGCGCTGTGTCTCGGTCAGCTCGCGCCAGGGCACGTCCAGCGGAATGCCCAGTGTGGGCGCGAGGCGCTTGAGTTCGGTAAACCAAGTCCGGTATTTGGGCCGCTCCCACGGATCAATTGCGCCCGCGGCCAGCGTCAGCCCCTTGTCGGGAATGACGAGGTTCAGGTCGAAATCGACTGTGTTGCCAAAGCCCTGGCAGCGCGGGCAGGCCCCGAAGGGGTTGTTAAAGCTGAATAGCCGTGGCTCCGGTTCTTTGGCAGGTTTGTGACAGCTCTTGCACTCATAAGCTGCGCTGAAGCGATGACGCTTGCGTTCTGCGCTTTCGTCGCGCGGAGCTTCTTCGAAGATCACCTCGCCGGCTTCGCGATAGGCAACCTCCGCCGCATCCACAATGCGCGAGCGGTTCTCGGCGTTCACAACAATACGGTCCAGCAGCACAAAAGCCGGCAGAGTAAAGTCCATCTCCAGCAAGGACTCCGGCGTCGAAAACTCGAAGATTTTTCCTTGCTGATAGAGCCTTCCGAATCCGCTCGTCCGCAGCTCTGTGAGCCGCGCCTTCAATGTCTCCGTATGCGGAGAGTCAGCCACGGCCGCCACCGGTTTCGCAGCAGCCTTCTTTGGACGCCCGGCAGGCTTTGCCGTCTTTGCCGCGGCCTCCGGCGCGGGCGCATCCTGCTGTACCGGGAAGAGCACATTGAGTCGCGTTCCCTCGCCCAAGGCGAGCAGCGCTTCGGCTATCTCATCCATTGAGTCGCGTTTGACCAGCCCGTCGCAGTGCACGCAATGCACCGTGCCGCAACGCGCGTAGAGCAGGCGCAGGTAGTCGAAGATCTCCGTCGCCGTGGCTACCGTGGAGCGGGGATTGCGGGTGGTGTTTTTCTGCTTGATGGCAATCGCCGGAGCGAGGCCGTCGATCTCGTCAACGTCTGGTTTTTCAATACGTTCCAGAAACTGCCGCGCGTAGGCCGAGAG
Organism: uncultured Occallatibacter sp.; assembly: GCA_964532725.1. Taxonomy (GTDB): domain Bacteria; phylum Acidobacteriota; class Terriglobia; order Terriglobales; family Acidobacteriaceae; genus Telmatobacter. The sequence continues at coordinate 1,000 of CAZHKN010000212.1, read as the reverse complement.
GGACTCGACATAGCGCCGCTGCCCCTCGGCATAGATCGTGTCAAAGGCCAGCGATGACTTCCCCGAGCCGGAGACTCCGCTGACCACCGTCAGCTTGCCATGCGGAATCTCGCAGGAGACGTCCTTCAAGTTATGCGTCCGCGCCCCGCGGATCGTGATCACGTCGTTCTGGGGAATCTCTGCGCTCAATGAGGAAGGCCCTGAATGAATTCGGCCACCCGTTCCCCAGCCCCGTCAGCGAGGCTCAGAGCGCAGTCAGCCATTCTTTATTATAGGGTGCGCTGGACTCGGTGGGTGTCGCGCTCTATGCGGACGGAATCCGGGTTGGAATAACAGTTTTCGAGGCGAAAAGCGTCTGCGTATAGATAGAGAGATTTTTGGGAATATGCGACGGATGGAGAGGAAAAGCGCGGAAAATTTGTGTTCACATGGAATTAAACCATTGATAAATAGTCATTTACATTAGATTATTACAGGTAGAAAATAACTCCTATTCCAGGCGGAGTTTTGGCACTTGCGGTGCGGCCAACTGCCTTCGGCATATCTGGTTGGGGCTTGGGCGATTCCACACTTTCCGCAAAGATCGCGGAAGAGCAGCCTACGCACTGTTCCATATTGCTCACCTTTTGCAGAGATATTTCAATACTTTGGACAATGTAGTGTTGAAATAGGGCCGGGAGAAGCATGCCGGGAATCGTACCACCCATGCATTAGACAAGAGAGTATCATCAAGAGCTGTATCTTGCGTTAATTGCGATGCGTGGTGTCAAAGAAAGTGTGAAATCGGTGGCTCCTCCGCACAAGTCGCGCGATTTAGCTCGCAGCCTCGTTGCTAGCGAGGCTGATGCAAGTACCACCGTCTTTCACACCAAGCCTGCAACTGCGCGCGTCTATGAGAGACTGCGCCGACAACTGAGCGCACCCGTGGGCGTAGACGGCTTTCAAGTGCTTGCGTCTCGCGCTTTGGCCAGCTTTCTCTACGAGACTTCGGCGCGCGATC
>CAZHKN010000211.1:0-8963 GCA_964532725.1 uncultured Occallatibacter sp. | reverse complement strand
TGAAGTGGTTTAATGACGCGAAGGGCTTCGGCTTCATCTCGCGTCAGAACGGCGAGGATGTCTTTGTGCATTACTCTGCAATCAACTCAAACGGTTTCAAGAGCTTGCAGGAAGGCCAGGCCGTCCAGTTCAACGTTGTCAAAGGACCCAAGGGCTGGCAGGCAGCAGACGTTCAGCCGCTGTAACCTCGAGTCCGGATTCCGGCAGAATCCAGCTTGCAAACACAACAGGGCGGGGAGCAATCCCCGCCCTGTTGTGTTTGCGCAGAAATCGAAGCCGTCCAAGTATCTTTTCTCTAGCTGTTTAGAACCCCGGTAGTACCTTCGGAGTCAGACACACGACTGTGCGGGCCAACAAAGATCCCCTGTAAAAAGAGCGGCAGGGCCAGAAGGCCTCGCAGCAGCAACAACATCAGGGTGAATTTAAATATCCGCATCGCGGGCTGACTATACCACGCGGTCCCGTTGACTATTCATTACCTCACCGCTGGTCGATCAGCCGGATTGTCTCCATAAACACATCCCCGTCAATCGTCAGGCTTTTCGCGCTGATCTTGTCCAACGTATCGAGGGCAGTATGGTGATAACCACCCTCGGGATGCTCCGAGGTTGGAGGGCCATAATCCAGGTCAATGATGTCAATCGACGGCACACCGCGGCGGACGAAGGCTAGGTGATCATCTTCGACCGGCTCATCTTTCTTGAAGAAGTAACGGTCGTAGCCATATTTCTTCACCGCTTGCCTCACCTGCGCATACAGCCAGTCAGTGGAGCGGGTTTCGTGCTGAATATTTAAGTCCTTGTCGCCGATCATGTCGGCCAGAATGAAGGCCTTGATCTTGGTCAGCGTTCCGTCTTTGCCCCAGCGCGCGGCCAGATGCCGGCTGCCATATGTCGAGTCCGAGTCGGACCAGCTCTGGATCGCCTCTTCGCCGTCAAAGAAGACCAGCCAGACCGAGTAGCCGTCGAGCTTTTTTCCGGCTGCGGTCTCGGCGCGCAGACGGTCGGCTATCGCGAGCAATAACCCTGTCGTCGAAGCTCCGTCGTTCGCCCCGACAAAGTTGATGTTCTTCAGGGGGTAGTTGGTTTCATAGTGCGTGCCCAGCACAATCTCGCCGTCTTTCTTGCCCGGGAAACGCACGATGAAGTTGCGCATGGGCACCAGGCCGATGGGCGTGTTGGCGGTGAAGAAATCTTCTTCGCACTGGTCGTGCTTGAACTGCGCGCGCAAATATTCTTCGGCTTTAACGTGGCCGGGACCAGTGGGCCAACGTGGACCGATAGCGACAAACTGCCGGGCGTATTCGTATGCTTTAGCGCCGTCGAAGTGCTGCTGGGCGCTAGCGATCGTCGGAGGAGCAAGCAGGAGAACGGCAACAAGTTTCTGATATGGGAAGCGAAAAAACATCATGCGGACTCCCTCGCCTTCCGGCGCGAGGGGTGAACCCACCAAGCGACGGCGATGCCGACCAGATAAAGCGCGAGCAGCGGCATGGCGTATAGGCACATGCTCACCGGATCGGACATGGGGCAGATGATTCCCGCAACAATGAAAATCGCCAAGATTGCGTAGCGGATGTTCTTCCACAGAAAGCTGGGGCTGACGATGCCAAAGAAGGCCAGGAAAAAGATCAGCACCGGCAGCTCAAAGCTGATGCCCAGGCCGAGGATGATGGAAAGAAAGAAACCGGTGTACTCCTCGATGCTGATCACGGCGGTGAATTTGCTGCCGAAGACATCGAGCATGATATGCACGGCAGCGGGCAGCACCCAGTAATAGCCGAAGTACGCGCCGGTTAAAAACAGCCCTACTGTGGCCGCCATGAACGGAACCACGAACCGCCGCTCCTTTTGGTAAAGCCCCGGCGCGATGAATAGCCATATTTGATAAAAGATGAAGGGCGAGGCCAGAATCGCTCCGCCTACTAGCGAGACATGGATGGCCAGATTCATTCCATCCATTGGGTGGATCATGTTCAGCGATTTGCCGTCATTCTTGAGCGGCGCCTGGATGAAATCGACGAGGCGGTCGTGAATGATCCAGGCAAAACCGAAACCGACCACGAGCGAAATCGCGGACTGAACGATGCGCTTGCGCAGCTCCTCCAGATGCTCCATCAGGCTCATGCCGGGGAGTTCGGCGCGCTGGGTTACAGCTTCGCGTGCCTTGCCGATGGCTTCTGCGGGATCAACCATTTTGGTTCGCGTGCTCCGGGGCAATGTGTTCGTCGGGCTTGGTCTCTGGGGGCGCGGCCTTCAGTGCCTCATCCTGGTCATTCAGCTCAGCAGCGGCCTGTGCGGCCAGGCTGCCGGGACGCGCGGCAGGCACTTGCTCGCCTGTAGAAGGCGGCTGAATGCGAATCTCACCCTGAATTTTGTTTTCTTCAACCAGAGGCTCTGGCGGAGCTTCTACAGCCGGTATCGCCTCTGCGCCGGGTGCCCCAGGTCCCTCGCCTTTGGGGACCTGGGATGACGTGGTCGATGGCTCGACAGCCGGCGCGGCCAGCACTAAAGCCTGCCGCTGTTCCTCTTGCTTTTTGCGACGATCGGCGTCTTCGGCCAGCCGCAGTTCCTCTTCCATCTGGAATTTGAAGTCGTTGGAAGCCTTGCGGAACTCGTACATCAACTTGCCAATCTGGCGGCCAATCTCCGGCAGGCGGCGCGGCCCGAAGACCACCAGCGCCATCACCATCAGGATGAGCGAATCGCTCCAGCCCAGGATGCCCAGCTCGATTGTTTGCGGCGTTCCCATGAAGACTCATGATACCTGCCCGCGCGTGGCGCGAACAAACCGCCTCTGGAGGCGCTGCGGCCTTGCCGAAGCCACGGCAAGGAGATTCCATCCGATTTTTCTCATCCCGTTCACATCCTTTTGTCTCTTCGTCCTGTATCTATTGCTATACAAGGCAGTTCGTACCCTCTGCCCGTGGCACAGGCGGGGCGGAACGCGGTAGACTGCCAACACGGCGCGCAACGGACGGATTCGATGGCTCGAAGCACACAAAAACAAAAGCTCTTCAATGGCCGGGACCACTCCTGGATGCAGTTCAACCGGCGTGTTCTCGAAGAAGCCGAGGACGCAGCCAACCCGCTGCTGGAGAGGGTGAAGTTTCTGGCCATTACCGGCTCCAACCTCGACGAGTACGTCGAAATACGTCAGGCCGGGCTGATGCAGCGTATTGAAGACGGCTATCGTGAAGTGGGCTTTGACGGCCTGCGCCCGGACGAATCGCTAACCGCACTGACTGAAGAGATTCATACCTTCGTCGCGGCGCAATATACCTGCTGGAACAACCACCTGCTGCCTGAGTTGCGCAAGCAGGGCATCCGGCTGCTGGAGTGGCCGGAGCTAGGCGAAGATGCCCGCGCCTTTGCCCAGGGTTACTTTCAGCGCGAAGTCGACCCGCTGCTGACGCCCATCTCCATCGACCCTGCGCACCCCTTTCCCCGTGTACTCAACAAAGCTCTCTGCCTGGCACTGCTGCTCAGGGCTAAGCGGCGTAGTTCCGGTCCACAGGTGCTCGGCGTGGTCACGGTTCCGCGAGCGCTGCCCCGGTTTGTCCGCCTGCCCGCTGAAACGGGTTCGCATGACTACCTGTTGCTCCAGGATCTGATCGCGCAGAATCTGGCCGGCATGTATCGCGGCTATGAGGTGCTGGCCCGCGCCGCCTTCCGCGTCACCCGCAACTCCAACCTCTACTTTGAGGAAGAAGAAGCGCGTTCGCTGCTGGAAACCATTCGCGTCGAGCTGCACAACCGCCGCAAAGGCGACGCAGTACGGCTGGAGATTGAGGCCGATGCCGACGCCGAGATCATCGAGAGGCTACGCGTCAACTTCGAGCTGGACGAGGATCAGGTCTTCCGCTGCGATGGTCCTGTTAATCTCTCGCGGCTAATGTTCTTCTACGGAGATATTCAGCGCCCCGATCTCAAATTTGCCTCGTTCACGCCCAAGCCGCTGCACTTGAGCCGCAAATCCGCCAATATCTTTGACGAACTGCGCCAGCACGACGTTCTGCTTCACCATCCTTACGACTCCTACGATCCGGTCGTCGAGTTCATTCAGCTGGGAGCTGAAGACCCGGCTGTCATGAGCATGAAGCAGACCCTCTACCGCACTAGCAGCGATTCACCTGTCTTTTCCGCGCTGATTGAGGCCGCGGCCAACAAGGAAGCCACGCTGGTCGTCGAGCTGATGGCCCGCTTTGACGAAGCCTCCAACATCCGCTGGGCACGCAGCATGGAAGACGCCGGTGTGCAGGTCTTCCACGGCGTCGTCGGCTTGAAAACTCATTGCAAGCTAGCTCTGCTCGTCCGCCGCGACGAAGACGGTGTGACCCGCCGCTACTGCCATCTGGGCACTGGCAACTACAACCCCGTTACTGCTCGCTTCTACACCGATCTGAGCCTGCTCACCAGCGATCCAGCCATCACCGAGCGGGTACACATGGTCTTCAACTACCTCACGGCACATGCCGAGGTGGACGATTACCGGCCGTTGCTGGTTGCCCCGCTGACTATGGCCGAGAGTTTCCTGGGCCTGATTCGCCGCGAACAGGAACATGCCCAGGCCGGGCGGCCCGCGCACATTATCGCCAAGATGAATGCGCTGCTGGAGCCGTCGGTGATTGAGGCGCTCTATGCCGCATCGCAGGCTGGAGTAGAGGTGGACCTTATCGTGCGTGGCCTTTCGATTCTCCGCCCCGGCGTTAAAGGGCTTTCCGAACGAATTCGCGTCCGCTCCATCGTTGGCCGTTTTCTTGAACACTCGCGGATTTTCCATTTTGACAACGGTGGCGAAGATGAAATCTATCTCGGTTCTGCTGACTGGATGCCGCGCAATCTCTTCGAGCGCTGCGAGGTCGTCTTCCCCGTCAAGGATCCAGCAGCCCGCGCCCGCATCCACAATGAGATTCTTCCTGCATTGTTGGCAGACAATGTAAAGGCCCGGTTGCAGCAGCCGGATGGAAGCTATCTGCGCGCTGCAAAGCTGGTCAAAGACGCCGTCCCCTTCTCCGCTCAGGATTTCCTGATGCACCTGGCGGAAGGTAAAGTCGATCTGGACGCAATTCCCACGACGAGCGTGGCGAAGCCGCCTGCCAAGGCCGCTGCCAAAAAGGCCGAAGCCGCCGATTGAGAGCATCAACGTAAAAACTACCTTTTTAGAGCACTCTCTGCACTAATTTTCTAATATAAAGCGATTATAATAAACAGTTTACCATGAAAGAATTAAATAGAGTCAGAGCGTTGACATTATTTTCCAGTGAGCGTACTTTCCAGGTATGCAAGAAATCTCGTCGGCAGAAATCGTACAACGAATACAGTCCGAAAACCCGTGGTGGCAAGGCGACCACACCATCAGCACCATTTTTGGAGAAATGAAACGACGCGCCTACTTCAATTTGTTCTTGCCACTGGTCAAGGAACAAAAGATGCGCAGGGCGGTTGTTCTCATGGGTCCCAGGCGCGTGGGGAAAACCGTAATGATTCACCACGCAATTCAGACGCTCATTGATGATGGAGTGCCCCCTCTATCCATCGGATATTTTTCGGTCGACCACCCAATATACAACGGGCTCAGTCTGGAAAAGTTGCTTGAATACTACGCCCAGTCGAGCGGCATGAACCAAAAACACGACCAGATTTATATTTTTTTCGATGAGATACAGTACTTGCGCAACTGGGAGGTTCACCTCAAGTCCGCTATCGATACCTATCCCAACATAAAACTGGTGGCGTCCGGGTCTGCCGCCGCCGCGCTTCGGCTCAAATCGCAGGAGTCTGGCGCAGGAAGATTTACAGATTTTTTGCTCCCTCCGCTCACCTTCTATGAATACATTGACCTCATGGGTAAGACTGATATGGTAATTGAACCAACCGAGGCTCATCCGCACCGCTTCTTTGCCGCCCGCGATATTGACTTTTTCAATAACGAATTCATCAACTACTTGAACTTTGGCGGATACCCCGAAGTGATTTTCTCGCCTCAGATTCAAGCTAATCTGGGGCGATTCATCAAAAGCGATATTGTCGATAAGGTCTTGCTGAGAGACTTGCCTAGCCTGTATGGTATCGGGGATATTCAGGAACTGAATTATCTGTTCACAACACTGGCATTCAACACGGCCAATGAGATTTCTCTGCAAGAATTGGCACAAAACTCAGGCGTGGCCAAGAATACTATCAAACGGTATATTGAGTATCTTGAGGCGGCTTTCTTGATCAAGATCGTCCACCGAGTAGACCATAGCGCGAAAAGGTTCCATCGCGCGAATTATTTCAAGGTCTACCTGACCAATCCAACGATGCGCGCCGCGCTTTTTTCCCCTATGAAGGCCGACGACAATGGGATCGGTAGCCTGGCTGAAACTGCAATATTCTCGCAGTGGTTTCATAGTGACACAACTCTTTATTATGCGAGATGGGATAAAGGTTCAGACAAAGGCGAGGTCGATTTAGTTCAACTCGCTTCAGCAACACAGAAACTTTCCTGGGCCGCAGAGGTTAAATGGTCGGACCGCTATTGCGAAAAGCCCAATGAATTAGCCGGCCTTATCGGCTTCTGCCACAAGAACCGCCTGAATAAAGTTCTTGTTACCTCCAGGACCAAAACGCTGAATTGCCTGGAACAGGATATAAACTTTCAATTCGTCCCTGCGAGTGTTTACTGCTACACCGTGGGCTACAACCTTATTCACACAAGGGATTTGGAGCAGGCCAAATAGCAATCATTGATGCCAGAGATGCAAGCAGAGGCCCGGCGAAAACTGTGCCGGGATGACGACCGCACCGCGGGAAGGTTTTATCCCTTTGACAACCCGCCCTGGCTCCGACCATGATGGTGCGAGAGGGTGAAGCAAGAATGAAAAACGAAGAGATTGAAGATATCCTGAAGCATCTGGTAGATTCCGTGGAATTGCTGCTAGCGAACGAGGCAAAACGGATTCAATCCGACAGTCCCGCGGGCGCTTACGATGAGGATTACAGCGCTGCCACACAGGCTGGAACAATTCAGGCTCACGCCAAAGAGCTGCGGCAGGCCTTCGACAGCGCCCAGGAGAGAGACAACGCTTCGTTGTAGAGGCTATCGGTTCTGGACGAGTTACGAGCGTATGCTTCCTGCCACAGCGATTGCCGATAATTTTCAGGGCCGGTGATAGAGTCAAACCGGAATGCTCTCCAACTTTCAATCGTTTCGTCGATTGCTATCTGCGGCGGGATCTTTGCACCTGATCCTGAAACCACAGCCGTGTCGAGACTCCGCAAGTTGAGATTCCAAAAACATTCAATCTCTCGGAGGAGACCGTCATGGGTCAATGCACAGCCCAGGTTTTTCAGGACATTACTGCGGAACAGTTTACAATCCTGATCGAAAAAGCCAGTGCCGCCGGAATCGCAATCAGAGGCAACAGTGGGACCGCTTCAAAAATGGGCATTGAGGTCAGCTGGAATTACGATCTTGAGAGCCGGCAGCTCGTCATTCAGTGCACCCATGTTCCGTTTTTTGTCAGTTGCAACGATGTCAACCTCAAAATTCAAGGGCTGGTCAGGGACTCCTTGAGTTAAAGATTCCCTCCATGTGGGATGAGCTTCCGGGCGTGGCCCCTTTACCTGCTTTTAACCAGTGTTTCGGTTCATATTCGTCTCTCGCTCAGTACGAAATAGTGCGCAGATTCACACGGAGGAAAACACCGATTGATTCAAAGCGCAACATCCTATTGGCAATCATTGTCCTCGCAGGATTTTTCATCGCCGGCATCCAGATCCCAGCCGTTTTGGCCATGGGGCAGGCGGCTGGGACTAAACAGCTAATCTCCAGCTCGCACAGCAATGCCATGGGCGATGATTGCGCGCGAAGGACGATTTACTGTCTCTCGACCTGCTGTTTCCTGCCGCTGTCCCTCCTAAAATAAAATGAGTGCCGCGCTCTCTCACCAAGCCGCAGGCTCGACCTCTTCAGCGATTCCCGATCGCTGCTCTCGAGCTGTGGCACCTAGCCAGTCTCGACGCGCCAACTGTCGCGGTCGTCTGGGCGCTCTCCTTTGCCTGCGCCGCCGGAGTACGGCTGCCGTTCTGGGTTCCTGTCTTGCTCGCCCTGTCTTCCTGGGCGGTTTACGTCGGCGACCGCCTGCTTGATGCGCATGTCGCCCTACTCTCTGGCGAGACCGGCAACCTGCGCGAACGCCATTACTTCCATTGGCGAAATCGCAAGATTCTGGCTCCACTGGCCTCCGTCTCCGCCTGTATTGCCGCAGGAATTGTATTCGCCTGGATGCCATTGCTTGCGCGGGAGCGTAACGCGGTCCTGGCTGCCGCCGCACTCGCCTACTTCGCTCGCGTCCACTTTAGGGCGCTGGCGCCTATGACCTCTCAAGCGCCATCCGCAAATCACGGCGATTTCCGGCTCGACACTCCGGCCCTATACCCGTGCAGTGGAGTCAGACTTCCAGCCCGCATTCCAGTCAAAGAGCTGCTCGTCGGCATTCTCTTCACCGCCGCCTGTGTTTTGCCCGCCTGGACCCGCACAGCAGCAGCATCTCGTTCCCTGCTCATTCCAGCGCTCCTCTTTGCCCTGCTCGCCTGGCTCAACTGCCATCTGATCGAGAGCTGGGAATCCGGACGAACCCCCTCCCGCCTCACACCCACGCTGCTTTATCTGGCAGGATTGCTCCTAGCCGCAACACGTGCCACGAGCCAACCCCGCTCAGCCGCGCTCCTCGCCGCCGGAGCCGTTAGCGCCTTCCTGCTTGCCCTGCTCGATCAGCTCCGCCCGCGCCTTTCGCCTGTCACCCTGCGTACAGCCTCTGATCTTGTCCTGCTCACCCCGCTGGCTTTGCTAATACGATGACCACAGAGTCCACCGCCCGCAGGCCCCCACCTAACTTCGACCGTCTGGCCGGAATCTACCGCTGGCTGGAAGTTGCCAGCTTCGGTCCCTTTCTCTGGCGCTGCCGTACCGCTTTT
>CAZHKN010000210.1:0-8968 GCA_964532725.1 uncultured Occallatibacter sp. | reverse complement strand
AAATAGCGGCCTTGCAGCAGCCTGGCTTTCACTCGACATGGGTTACGGAGACGGTGTCGATGGCTTCCGTCCCGCCCGACCCTGTGCCTCTGCTGGTTGCGCTCAAGGCCGTCGATCCAGCTGAGTATCCGTATTATGGCAACGCCGAACTTGAGCCGGCGATGAGCTTGCAGCAGGCACTGGAAGGAGACTCAGCCGTAGTGGCCGAAGAGTTCTTGATCCGGCTCAACGCGCGCGTAGGCCAAACGCTGCGGTTGGGCGGCAGAGAGTTCAAGATCGTAGCTGTTCTCAAGCAGGAGCCGGACCGGCTTGGAGCGGCTGCCGGCATTGGGCCGCGGGTGATGATCTCCCGCGCAGCTCTTGACCGTACTGGGCTGCTCAGCGAAGGCAGACGCGCGACACAGCGGTTGCTCTTCAAACTGCCGGAGAGTGTGAACCAGATTGCGTTGCGCAAGCAGGTGGAGGCGGTGCTGCCCGACGCGCAGGTAATGGATTACCGCGAAGGCAATCCAGGGCTAACGCAGGGACTCGACAATGCAACCGCGATTCTGAGCCTTATCTGCCTCGTCGCGATGGTGCTGGGAGCAATTGGCGTGGCGATGGCCATGCACGCGCATCTGGAACAGCGCATGGATATGCTGGCAATCCTGAAGGCTGTCGGCGCGGGATCAGCGGACCTGCTGCGCATTTTTCTTCTGCAGACACTGGGCCTGGGTTTAGTTGGCGGATTGCTCGGCGTGACTGCTGGGCTGGGATTGATGACCGCGCTGCCTGCGGTCTTTGGCAACCTGCTGCCGGTTCATGCCGTACTCGGGTTTCCCTGGCGTTCGGTTGCTGCTGGCCTGGGAACGGGCCTGCTGACGACACTTTTGTTCTGTTTGCCACCGCTGCTGGATGTGCGTGCTGTACGGCCGGTGCTGGTTCTGAGGCGCCTAGTGGAACAGGGACCGGCGGGCTTCCAGGCATGGCTTGTGCGTTGGAAGGCGCGCTGGCTGCAAATGCTGATTTCTCTGCTGGTGTTGGCTGCGCTGGGCGGAATCGCCTGGGCGCTCTCCGACTCCGCCAAGGTCGGCAGCGTCTTTGCCCTCCTCTTCGCACTTGCGCTGGTTGTCTTGCTGGCGCTTGCTGCCGTTGCGCTGCTGGCGTTGCGCTTCCTGCTTCACTACACGCGCTTGCGCTTGCCATCGTGGTTGCGTCATGGACTCGCGAATCTCTACAGGCCCGGCAACCAATCCGCGGCGGTGCTGGCTGCGCTCGGTCTCGGCGTGATGCTGATTCTCGCCGTTTACCTGATGCAGGGCGCGCTACTTGCCGACATTCGTGAAACCGCCTCGCCCACGCTGCCCAATCTCTTCCTGATTGACATTGGCGCAAGCGAAGTGGACGGAGTGAAGACATTCATGCAGCATCAGCCGGGAGTGACGCAGCAACTCGACTTGCTCCCCGTCGTGCTGGGCCGCTTTGTCTCGCTCAACGGCCAGCGCATCGATCAGATGCCTGAAGACAAGGTCAAGCAGCAGCATTTTCCGCGTCACTATCTGGAAAGCGCGGAGCTGAGCTGGGCCGATGCACCGCCGGCAGGCGACAAAGTGCGCCAGGGCAAGTGGTGGACTGCGCCGAACGCGCAAGAGATTGCCGTGAGCGATGGCGTCGCTGACCGCATTCATGTCGGTATCGGCTCCGCTGTGCGATTGGAGATCGGCGGCGTGGCGCACGATCTCAAAGTCACGGCCATCTATCGCGCTGATGGGCAGCACTTGGGAGGGCGTGTCTGGTTTGTGCTGCCCTCGGGGCTGCTCAAGGATCAGCGGGCGATCTGGTATGGCGGCGCGCATGTTGACCCGCATCAGGTCGCGAATATAGAGAGAGCGCTCTTCACCACGTATCCCACGATCACCGTGATCAACCTTGCTGACGTGATGGTGCGCATTGAGGGCGTCGTCAATCAGATCACTTTTGTCGTCCGCTTTCTGGCCGGCTTCTCGATTGTTGCAGGATTGATGATCTTGGCTTCAAGTATTGCCAGCACCCGTTTCCGCCGTATGCGCGAGTCGGTCGTCCTCAAGACACTTGGCGCAACACGAATGCATATCGTGCGCATCTTTAGCGTGGAGTTCAGTGTGCTGGGCTTGCTTGCCGGGTCGGTCGGCGTCATCTTTGCCAATATCCTGACCCGAGTCCTGCTGCACCGGATGGAAGTGGCCTATCACTTCAATCCGCGCTCGACGGTCATTGCGCTGCTGGGAACCGCCCTGCTGGCTACAGCCACTGGCTGGCTCGCTAGCTACAGGATTCTAGGCCTGCGGCCCCTCGAAGTGCTCCGCGAGGAGTAAGGTAGAGCAGCTTCTCATTGACGGACCGGAATTATCTTAGCTAAGATAGCTAAGCAGGTGAAGAATGCAGAGTGCAACCATCTTTGAAGCCAAGACGAATCTCTCCGAGCTGATCCGCAAGGCGCAATTGGGCGAAGAGGTGCAGATTACTTCGGGCCGTGAGCGCAAGCCAGTTGCGCGCCTCGTCGCCATCGATCCAGCACCTGAAAGCCGTCGCATCGGGTTTATGAAGGGCGAGGGGAGCGTGGGACCCGAGTTCTTTGACCCGCTGCCTGAAGACGAGCTTCGTCTGTGGAATGGGGAAGGCGAGTGAGGTTCCTGCTCGATACGCACACGCTATTGTGGGTTGCGTTCGATGACGATCTGCTCTCGCCTTTGGCGCGACGAATGCTTCAGAAGCGAGGCAGCGAGGTGCTGGTCTCCGCCGCATCGGCTTGGGAGATTGCAACCAAGTATCGGTTAGGCAAATTGAATTTTGCGCAGGCTCTGGCAACAAACTTCATTCCAAGAGTCACGGCGGCTGGTTACACTCTGCTGCCTATCTCCACAGAACACGCGCTGCGCGCCGGGCACTTTCCTGCCAACTACAAAGACCCCTTCGACCGGATGCTGGCCGCGCAGGCGATTCATGAAGACATTCCTCTGCTGAGCAATGATGAGCAGCTCGACGTCTTTGGTCTACGGCGAGAGTGGTGAAGGCACGGAGTTCGTCGCGCTGTTTCAGCATAGGCGGCATTTGTCCCAGCCGCCTGCGACCCGTAGAATCACAAGAGGCCGCAGATGCGGCCCGGAGCATTCCGACCAATCGATGAGCGAACAGGCAAATCCCCAGCAAGCACCCCCGGTCTCCCCGGCGTGGACTAGAATTGAGCGGGCGCGGCATCCGCAGCGCCCATATCCGATGGACTTTATCGAGCGCGTCTTTACCGACTTCAGCGAGATCCACGGAGATCGCGCCTTTGGCGACGATGAGGCGATTGCCTGCGGCATGGCGCGGCTCGACGGCGAAGAGGTGCTGGTAATCGGCAACCGCAAGGGTGGCTCGACCAAGGAGCGTGTGCGCCGCAACTTCGGCATGCCGCACCCGGAGGGGTATCGCAAGGCGCTGCGCTGCATGAAGATTGCCGAGAAGTACGGCCGCCCGGTGATCAGCTTCATCGATCTGCCTGGAGCCTATCCCGGCCTTGGCGCTGAGGAGCGCGGCCAAGCCGAGGCCATCGCTCGGAACCTTCTGGAAATGTCCCGCCTCCGCGTGCCCACGATCTCGGTGATCAGCGGCGAGGGCGGCTCTGGCGGTGCGCTGGCGTTGGCCGTCAGTGATCGCGTGCTGATTCTGGAGAACGCGCTTTATTTTGTGATCTCACCGGAAGGTTGCGCGTCGATTATGTGGAACGACGCCAGCAAGAAGGCGCTGGCCGCCGAGGCGCTGCGCATCTCCGCTCCCGAGGTTTCAGCGCTGGGCTGTGTGGATGAAATCATAGCCGAGCCGCCGGGCGGCGCGCATGTGGACCATCCTGTCGCTGCGGGCCTGATGACAGCCGCGCTGAAAAAGCATCTGGCCGCGCTGAAGAAGCTCTCGATTGACAAGCTCGTAGCGGCGCGGCAGGCAAAGTTCCGCAATATCGCGCAGTGCTATACGGAAGGCTAGATGACCCAGCTTCAGACCCCAGGGAACCGTATTCGCGCTGTGCTCCAGACGATTGCCGCATTGCTGTGGTTTTATATCGCGCTCTCGTTGGCGCGGCATGGCGCGGCAGGATTGGCGCACGAGCAATGGATTCCACTGGCGCAGTCAGCGATGCTGGTCTTTCTGCTGCTGTTGGGGTTCGCCAGCATGGGCCTGGTATACAACCGCCAGATGAGCCCGATCGGCGCACAGGGGCTTCCGCTACGAAACGGCTGGCTGCAGGAGGTTGGCCTGGGACTTGCGACCGGCTGGACTCTGGCTGTTGTTTGCGTGGTTCCGCTGGCGCTGATCGGCGGCATCGCGATCCACCTCGATCTCTCGCTCTCTGCCTGGGGATGGCTGCTGGCCGACTGTGCGTTGTTTGCTATTACCGCCTTGGTTGAGGAAGTCGCCTTCCGCGGCTACGGTTTTCAGCGCCTGTCGCAGGGATTCGGGACGGCTAGCGCGATCATCCTCTTTACCGCCCTCTACGCATTGATTGAGGCGCACCGGACAGGGTCCAGCCGCCTGAGCGTTGCTGTTTCTGTGGTGCTGAGCTTGGCGCTTTTCACCGCTTACCTGCGTACCCGCGCCTTGTGGGTGGGCTGGGGGCTGAATTTTGCATGGAAAGCCAGCCGTGGGCTCCTTTTTGGTTTGGCTGTCAGTGGTGACAATTCCCACTCGCCACTGATTCAGGGCGACCCGACCGGTCCCTTCTGGTTGACCGGCGGCGGCTTTGGTCTGGATGGCACATGGCTGGCGTTCATTGTTCTGCTGCTGGCCAGCCCCGTGATCTACCGGCTTACTCGCGAACTGGACTTCCAGTACAACGCCCCGGTGATAGTCCCCGGCGGTATTGCTGTTGATTTGGACCACGCCGCGCAGGCGCAACATGAGGCTGCGATGGGCAAAAATGAACCCGCTCCTCCACAGTTGGTCCAGATTCTTTCCGCCGATGTACAGGCGAATGCGCACCAGTTCATTCCGGAAAAAACGCCCCCCGGCAGCCACTGATTTCTGCTGTTCCGCTCATTCGCCCGATCCGGCTTTGGCCCTGCGCAGCTCCCACGCTTGCATTTTCGCCTTGAATGGGACTATCTTTTGCGCAATGCTATTGGTACGCGCAGGAGGTCTTCCATGAGCCAGCCAATTCACATTCAGACAGTTTTTTTGCCAATCTTCGGCAAGCCCTCTGCCAGAAGAAACTTCCGTGCGGCTCCAGCTCTGTGCGCGCTGGCGGCTCTGGCTGCGCTTACCGCCTCTGCTCAGGTCATTACCATCGATACCCACGGCAACCCCAAAGCCGAAGGCGCTCCAGTGGACAAGCGCTATGCGCAGATTCAACCCACCAACGTTCCGTTGCCCGCCACGACCCTCGATCCCAAGACCCGCCTTGATATCCTGCGCACGCTCGATGCTGAGCAGGGTTTTGCAATGCGTCCTTTCCCGCGCGGCCACAAAGGTCTAACTCTGGTGGCCAACGGCAAACTGGAGCCGGCCGGAGAAGCGTATCTGAATATGGCCACCAGCGAGGGGATCTCCGCCAAGGCCGGCGACCGTTTGGTCATATCGGATGTCAAGATTGAGAAATCGAAGATCGTCTTCGACTTGAACGGCGGACCCGATCACAAACATGCCTTTTTGCGCCACGTCCAGATCGGCACGGGTCCGGTGATGAATCCGGCCGTTCAGGGCGATGATCGGGAACCCACCGGCGCGCGCCTCACGCTGACCTTCAAAGGCGATGTTCCGGAGCTGACTACTGCCCAGATCAAGGCCTTGCTGGCGCCGCTCATCTCCTTCGACCTGAAGACCCCCATTCAGGCATTTACCGATACGCTGCCGCCTGTTCTGAAGGACGCCATTCTTAACCATCACGTAATGGTGGGCATGAGCACCGATATGGTGATCTTTGCCAAGGGCAGGCCGGAGCGCAAGATGCGCGAGATGGACGGGTTGATGCCCTTTGAGGAGTGGATCTACGGCGAGGCGCCTCAGGAGGTCGATTTCGTCCGCATCAACGGCAACCGCGTGATCCGGCTGGAAGTGGCGAAGACCGGTGAGCCTCCGGTGATCTTCACCGAGGACGTAGTCGCTGGGCTGATGCGTACAGACGGGACGCCGGCGATTCCTGGGGAGAAACCCAACATCCACACCGTTGCCGAGGGCGACACAGGCGAGCGCAACCCGGATACCCAGGCTCCAGCCCCGTCGCCCAGCCTGCGCAAGCCGGGAGAATCCCTGCCAGCTTCACCCACAGGCGATGACCGTGTCGGCACGATGCGCCCAGTGCAGATGCCCAAGCCGCACACTGATTCCCAACAAGACGGCTCTTCCACTGCTCCTTCTGACGCCTCCGCCACACCTCAACCAGGAGATGCGAAGGCCGGAGGAACCCCACCCGTGCCGGGTGCCAATCCGCCAGTGAACCTACAGGCTCCTTTGCCCGATGCCTCTCAGCAGTCCCCGCCGAAGCAGCAGTTTGTGGCGAACGCTGTTCAAAGCCAAAGTTGATGGGCTGCGCAGCGGGTTCAGGGTGTTTGATTTATCCTGCCTGAATGCGATTGCCCTCATCCCTGGAATCCAAAACCACTGGATGCATCGCTTGGCTTACCGGGCTGAGCGCTGCAGGCAAAACGACTTTGGCCGTTGAACTTGCCCGTGCGCTGGCCAGTCTTGGCGTTCAGCATAAAGTTCTGGACGGAGACCAGCTGCGCGCAACCATCTGCCGTGATCTCGGCTTCAGCCGCGCGGACCGCGATGAGAATGTGCGCCGCATCTATCAACTTGCCGTCGATGAAGCTCTGTGCGGGGCCGTGGTGATTGTCGCGGCAATTGCCCCCTATCGGAGCCTGCGCGACCGGTTGCGCGCCGATTCGCCAGTGCCGTTCTTTGAGGTCTTTGTCGATGCGCCAATCTCGGTTTGTGAGCGGCGCGACCCCAAGGGGCTTTATCGCCGCGCGCGCAGCGGGGAATTGAAAGGCCTTACCGGTATAGACGACCCTTACGAGGCGCCTCAGTCGCCCGATGCGCATTGCCGCACAGACATCGAAAACATTGAAGAGAGCTGCGCACGGGTGCTGCGGCTGCTTGACTCTTACACTCTTGCGGCCTCAGCTTCGATATGTGCCAGCCGCTCGGCCTCCAACTCCTCATAAACCGGCAGCAGGTGGGTTGCGGCGGCAGCGCGGAGGCGCTTAGAGGCCTCGGACTGCTTGGCGGCGCTATCATTTGTGAATGGCATCATCGGTGATTTGGCGTCCCGCTTCGAGGTTTCGCGCAGCAAGGGCACATCCTCCTCGCGCAGGCAGAAGTGCGACAAGAGCCGCCCGCAGGTAGCTTCCGGCAGTTCGGAATAATTCACCAGCAGGCCGCCGCTTACCTGTCGAGCAGCGCGCAAGCCGGCAGTGCAGATTTTGGCGAGCGCGCGGGCAAGATACACATCTGTCTGTGCCGGATCCCAGTCCGCCCAATCCATTTGCAACGCCGCTGGGTGCAGCATCCCCGGGACAGTCCATACTGCTGGAATCCGTGCCTGCGAGACCATCACCTCGACGGGATCGCGATAAAGAAAGATCCACGGGGTCTCAGGAAAAGCCTCGCGCAGCAACTCAATGTGGTGAGTGTGCCAGCAGTCAGCCTTGAGATAAAAGGCCTGCTCACTATTGCGGGGTTGGCCGAGCGCCGCAACCATTGCCCGTAGCCAGCGAATGAGTGTCTCGCGGGGCAGATTCGGTTGGCGCAAGGGAACACGCAGCAGATCGTCCAGCGGCGCGGGTTCAGAGGCAACAATATTCCGTTCCAGCGCCATCAACTGGCCGCCGATCAGCGTGGAGCCGCAGCGCGACATATGATAGACAAGGCCTTTGAGCGGTGTGCCAGGGTGGGCGTCTGTCCACTCAGTCATCTCGTCAAGAGTGGTTTCGCGGCGGAAGAGATGATGAAAAGGGTGGTGCATCCGGCGCTGGAGCGTCTGTTCGAAAAAAGGATCAACGAGACGCTGATCGCCGAGTAATATCCACTCCACTCGTGGGCCGGAGTCGCGCCAGGCAATGCGTACGGGCATCCATCCATGCAGGTTCATGCGCACACCGACCTCATCATCCATTCATGCTGGCGCAGGTTCAGAGCCGCCTCCGCCTCAGTATTCTCAAACGTGCAGCCGCGCTCAGCGCCAGCGGCGACCACGGCATCGAGAAACTTCCGCCGGTCGCTGATCGCGAGGAGTTGGGATTGGAGTTGCGGGTCATCGAAGACTATTTCAGAAAATCTGCGCAGGCTAGAGATGCCCTCTGGCTCAAAGCTCTCGGTAGGAATCTCGCGCATGGCTCGGTCAAGCAGGGCGGTTGACCAATCATTCACCGTGCCGTCGATGACCAAGTGGACGCGGTCGCTGGAGCTGCGGTTATTAATGCGATGCGGCTGCGAGAAGTCGATAAACCAAGCCTCGCCTTCGCGCAAAATGAGCCGGCGATTGGCGACGACGAACTCGACATCCTCATTCGTCGCAACCGGCACATGGATGCGCAGTTCGCCGTCGGCCAGGCCTAGATCGCGGTCGCGGTGTTCGCGTATGCGGGAGCCGGCGTGCAGGCGCAGCAGCCGCACCGATTTCAAGGGGAACTCGAAGGCCTCAACCGCGGCTCTCAGGTTCGGACACTGCGCCATGAGCGGCGTATCGCTGAACTCCCCCGCTGCTCCGTGGGCGATGATTTCATTGCTGCGACCGGATTTGGAGCGCAATGCAATACTGCTCCACTGGCCCTCGTAATCCTGCGGATTGAAGTGAGGAACCCAGGCATCGGAGGGGATAGACTGCACGTCCGCGCGCAGGCCGACAGGGTCAAAAAAGAAGGGCAGCTTGGTCCACGGCAGTCGTACAGGCGGCAAGTCTATCTCCGGAATTGCGCGTCAATTTGGCATCTTTGCAGATCTGCTTCAGCGCGATTTCAGCATACCACTCTGACCG
>CAZHKN010000209.1:0-9015 GCA_964532725.1 uncultured Occallatibacter sp. | reverse complement strand
CGAGTCAAAGAATTTGGTTTATGAGTGAGGTTCTAGTAGCCGCGTGAGCTGGCGGGAGTCTGGGCAAGCGCCAGCATACGCCCTTCGCTTACATGCTGCTTGCGGCTGGAGGCCCGGAAGCGGACCAGCTTGTTGCGCTGATCGAAAGTAATCGCCAGGCCCTGCAAGGGGACCGCCCCGATATTGGCCACCGGGAAGCTGTCGCTGATCTCGACAAAAGGCGCGTTCAAGACCTGGCCGGCCATCTCGATGCTGCCTTTCAGCGTACCCCCCTGGAGCAGGAAAGCTCCCACTTGGCTTGTGCCGCGCGCGATGGTCTCAACAGCCCCGGTGAACCTGAGATCGTGGGCCACGCTGACCGGCAGGCAGAGGCCCAGTCCTCCGGAGTCGATCTGCGCCTCAACCTGCATATCGCCCACGGTGATATTGACCATGGGAACATTGTGCAGCGAAAGCAAGGGCCGCACGTCCGGGCTGTGGGGGTCGGAGATCGCCTCGTTGCTCAGTTCCAGCGTGCGTTTCGGGTAATCGAGCGTCAACTGCAGATTGCGAAAGAGCTGGAAGCCGAGAATGCCGTCGTAGGAGCCTTCTCCCTCGATCGGCTGATGAACCACTGCACGGAGCGAGCGGAATTCGATCCCGGCAAGCAAAATGGAATCGACAGCCACCTCATCGACCTGCTGGTGATGCTCACCGCTGATATCGGTGAGGTTTCTGCGCGCGACGACGGGTAGCTTGAGGGTAGCGGCAAGGGCTGGCGAGACAATCGCGTCGTTGCTGGTTCCGGTATCGACACAAAACGTGAAAGGGCCGCGGCCATTGACCATCGCCTGCACAAAGGGGACGCCATGGCGTAGCTCCATTGCGACCGAGGCAGGCGGTTCAGGTGAGGACGCATAGAGCAGCGCAGAAGGAAGAATGGCAAATAACACACAAAGGTACCGCCAGCGCGAAACAAGCATCGCACCCCTCCAGATGAATTTTTTTTCTGAAAGAAAATGAGGGTACCCGTCACCACTATGCGGCGCAAAGAACAGCGTTGGCAAGAGTACGGCTGCGCAAAGAAAACGTTACCAACAGATTTCCAGGTAATCCACCCTCGCTCCATACTCGCTGCCGGCAAGGAAGTGGACTGCCCCGTAAGGCGCAGGTACGCTGCCGAGACCGTCAATCGGCGGCCCGCTGATTGACCGGAGAGATGGTTTCCCGTAGACTAAGTAATTGCGAGGGATGCGGCCTTTGTTGCACTCTGGCCCATTCACCCTGAGATAAGGAAGAACTATGGCAAACCATGTATCGAGCCTGAAGCGCGCCCGCCAGACCCTCACGCGCACCGCCGTCAACCGCGCCAACCGCAGCCGTGTGCGCACCAGCCTGCGCGACCTGCGCGAAGCCATCGCCAAGGGCGAATACGCAGCGGCTTCCACGCAGTATCGCGCCACCGTTTCCACTCTCGACAAGAGTGTGCAGAAGGGAATCTTTCACAAGAACACCGTGAGCCGCTACAAGAGCCGCTTGAATGCGCGCGTGAAGGCGCTGGCAACCGCCAAGGCGTAGTCACCTGCTGGGACTTACCGTCCAGGCAGAATTTCTTGAAGTTTATGGAACAGAAACAGCAGCCGGGGGCAATTCCGGCTGCTGTTATTTTTTTGGGTCGCGGGTTGAGTTATAGAGAAACCAGGGATGGTGTATCCCGAAAGCACGTCCACCCAGTTGACGCGACCATCAGGGAGCGGCAACCTTGAACAAAACTCAACAGGACACAGTAACCCTGGTTTCGCTCTAGCCTGTTGAGGATTATGCGTTCCCTCGTCCCCAAAAGCGGGAACCTGAGGCGCCCAGTAGTTGGCGCTGACACGGTTCCTCTGCACCGGTTACTGCTCTTCCCCCAGATTATCTTGCGCCCTTATTTCTTTGTCTCCTCGCCCGGCATGATGCCCTTCAACGGCTGCTTCTGCTGCTCGAAGTTTTCCGGCTGGGGCAGGGGCTTGCGCGGCAGCATCTGGTCGCGCATCGCGGCGTTGAAGACGAAGGTGGCTTCAACCACCGCCGCCTGCTTCAGATCGGTCGCCGACAGCCGCTCGTAAACATCCTGGTTGGTGTGTACGCTGCGGCTTTCGTAGTCGCGTGGGTCTTGGATGAACTGAAAGCCGGGGATGCCAACCCAATCGAAGACCTCATGGTCGGTGCCGGAGGTCAGGCGCATCGAGACGGTGGTTGCTCCGAGGTCTTTAAGCGGAGCCATCCACTGCTGAAAGACCGGCGCGATTGCCTCGTTTTCCTGGGTGTAGATGCCCAGCAGCTTGCCGCCGCCGTTGTCGAGGTTGAAGTAGCCGGAGATCAGCTCCTGCTCCGGCTTGAGCGTAACTGGACCCACCTGCTGGCGCAGAAACTCCGGCACACCCAACTGCTCGGGCTTGGTCGAGAGACCGACTGTGCCGAAGTGACTCCGTACATAGCCGATCGATCCCATATAGCCTTCTTCTTCCCCGCTCCAGAGGGCCACGCGAATCGTGCGGCGCGGCTGCACATGAAGAGCGGTGAGGATGCGCATCGCCTCCATGGCGATAATGGTGCCAGCGCCATTGTCGGTTGCCCCGGTTCCCGCAATCCAGCTATCCAGGTGGCCGCCGACCATGACGAGCTGGTCTTTCAACAGCGGGTCGGTTCCCGGTATCTCGGCGATGGTGTTGTATCCCTGCTCGTGATCGCCGGTGAAGGCAGTATCGATGTTCACCGTCACGGTGACGGGGACATGATGATCGAGCAGCCGCGCGATGCGGCCAAAGCCCTCGTTGGCCAGAACAGCAGAGGGAATCGGCTGCTTGTGATCCGGCAGATAAACGTAGTGGCCCATCGCTTCGTTGTTGTCATCGCGAATGATGCCCCCGTCGCCGGCATAGCTTGAAACCAGGATGGCGACGCCATGTTCGCTTGCAACGAATTGCGCGATCTTTTCCTTGAAGTTGATGTACTTGTTGAAGGCGTCAGCCATCGTCTGAGGATCGATCGGCTGCACATGCTGCTCCTTCATGTCGCCGTCGAGCGGGTAATCGTAGATCTCATCGAGTTTCTTCGCGTCATAATGCTTCAGTTGGGGTTCGGGATCGGGATGGATCGCGGGCGCGGGTCCCAGCAGCACGACCTTTCCGGCCAACTTGCCTTTCCACTGGTCAAAGTCCTTTTCGTCCTTGGGCCAGGGCATGGCGACTACGCCTCCTGTAACCGCGCCGGGCGTCGCCGGGGACCAGGGCGTGGCCTGCGCGATAAAAACCGCTGTATCGGGGGACGCCAGATAGACATAGGTACCGATCTGCCGCCAACCCATCCCGAACTCTCCCCAGCTTTCCAGGTGGGCATTGGCGCAGCCCATGGCAGTAAGCTGGTCGCGCGTCCACGCATTGGCCTTGGCTAGGTTGGGTGAGCCGGTCAGCCGGGGACCGATGCCGTCAAACAAGCCGCTGGCGTACTCCATGATGTGCGAGTGATTCAGGCCCTCATCGCGGATGCGTGCGTACATGCCAAGGTCCAGAGTCTCCAAAGCGGGTTGCGCCGGTGGATGCTGGTAGTCGTATCCGCGCTGCTGGGACAGCGTGGGCGCGGTTGCCTTCGCGGCCTTCGCCCCTTGCGCATCCGCCGATGCCAGCGGAAGCAGCAAGGACAGCAGCAGGGTTGCTGCAACAATTGCAGGCCGGAAGCCGATGCTTTCAGCGCAGCCCCGGAAGAGAGTGCGCCAAGACGAGCCAACGGCAGAAGGGGAAAGGAAAGGTCTGTGCAAACAAAATTGTCTCTTCATGGGGCCACTATGCCCGATTGCCGGAGAAGCCGTCTTGTATCTATTTGACCTGGCGGCGCCAGGCGCCCGGAGTCTGGCCTGTGAGGTCGCGTACAGTGCGAGTCATATGCGCCTGGTCGCAAAAACCGGAATCGAGCGCAACGGAGGCGAGCTGGTCAGTGCTTCCAGAGGATCTTTGCCATGCCATTCTGCCCCTGATTTGCGCGCGATAGGCCGAGGGAGAGATGCCGAAAACCTGCCGGAAGCCGCGCGAGACAGTGGCGTCCGCAAGGCCTTGCTCGCACGCCCAGTCCTGCAGGCGCAGATGCGGATCGTGCGCCAAGGCGTGGGCCAGCTCATCCGGCCAGTCGGCTATGCGGCACGGCAGCGGCTTGGATGTCTCCAGCAGAAAGGCAACCGCTTCCCGCGCATCGCGCTCCGCCAGCCGGACAATCATCTCCGGATCGGCTGCCTGCAACAGGTTTGCGACAGGCTCCATCAGAGCAGGCAACGCCAGGCTCAGCACCTCTGAACCCGGCGAATCGTAGCGGTTCAGATGAGCCTCAAACGCGCCATGCAGCACAATATCGCCGGCCTGCGCCCGCAGCCGCCCGCGGTCGCCTGCTTCCTCGTATCCGCCGGACAAGACCAGCGCGGCGTAGCTGGGAGCATGGCGATGGCGCGGTAAGACAGTGTGGCCGCCTCGATAGCGGCGGCCAAAAAATGCATGGTTCATAGAACTCACAAAAGCCGGGAAACCATTGCGGCCATTCTGCTTTTGAAGGAATGAGAATGGACCGTCCGGCAGCCTTCAAGCAGTATTACGTCCGCAGGGCGGAGGTTTGTTCCATGCAATAGCGGAGATCGCCGCACAGCTCGTCGATACGTTCCACCTTTGCGTCCCAGGAGAACATGAACCGCGCCGCGCCTCCGATGAAGGTATAGAACTTCCAGCCCCGCTCGCGCAGAGCGTCAAGGGCATCGTTGGGAATGCTCACAAACACCGCATTGGCTTGCACACGGGATGTGATTTGAAGATTCGGGATCGACGCGATCTTCTCCGCAAAATAATGAGCGGACGAGTTGGCGTGCGCGGCATTCGTCAACCATGCGCCGCTTTCGATCATGCCCACCCACGGAGCCGCGAGAAAGCGCATCTTCGACGCGAGCTGCCCCGCCTGCTTGCAGCGATAATCGAAATCCTCGGCCAGACTCCGGTCAAAGAATAGAATCGCTTCACCGACCGCCATCCCGTTCTTCGTGCCGCCGAAGCACAACACGTCCACGCCGCTCTTCCAGCTCAGTTCCGCCGGCGAGCAGCCGAGGCTCGCGCAGGCATTCGCAAAACGCGCACCATCCATGTGCAGTTTGAGCTTGTGTTCCTCGCAGGCCGCGGCCACGGCGCGCAGCTCATCCGGCGTGTACACAAGCCCCGTCTCGGTAGACTGCGTAATCGTCGCGACCCGCGGCTTGGGGTAGTGAATATCCTGCCGTTTCGTGGCCAGCTCCCGTATCGCCGCCGGTGTGAGCTTCCCATCGTCACTCTGGGCTACCAAGAGCTTCGAGCCGTTGGAGAAAAACTCCGGCGCTCCGCATTCGTCAGTCTCCACATGCGACGACTCGGCGCAGATCACGCCGTGGTACGACTGGCAAAGCGAGGCCAGCGCCAGCGAGTTCGCCGCCGTCCCGTTAAACGCAAAGAAAACATCGCAATCGGTCTCAAACAGCTCGCGGAACGCGTCGGAAGCGCGGGCTGTCCAGGGATCCTCTCCATACGCGGAGGCATGGCCGTGATTGGCTGCTTCCATCGCCGCCCACGCTTCAGGGCAGATGCCGGAATAATTGTCGCTGGCAAATTGCTGAGACAAGTCAATGTTCTTGGAATCGGTCATAGCGTGTTGGAATCACCCCGGCAAGAAAGGTTATGCACTCATTTCAAATTGTAACGATCAGGGATCGGCGAGTGTATCCGACTGCCAGGGTCGGCGAGAAGCAGTAGAGAGCGCTCTTGCCGTCCTTCAAGATAAAGGCCCGAACGACCGCTTCTTCGTGTGTCTGACCCGTGTAGCTCATTGGCAAATGATAGCCGGGACCGTCCCGCTGATCATAGAAAGAGTATCGGATTGGCGCCCATGGCAACGCCGACTCTATGACCGACGGCGGCTAATACCATGTCCGCTTGATTATGTGATACCCGGAGTGTAGCGCCGGTCTCCAGACCGGCTGTCGTGCGGGCGTCTCGCCCGCATTCGTTCAGTAGCCATTACCAAACCACTCCGTCTAAGCACTAAACGAGCCTTCAAAGCAATTCAAAAATTCCCGTAGCGCCCATGCCGCCTCCGGCGCACATCGTCACCATTCCATAGCGAACCTCACGGCGGCGCATCTCACTGAGCAGCGTCGCCGTGAGCTTTGCCCCCGTGCAGCCCAGAGGATGCCCAAGGGCGATGGCTCCGCCGTTCACATTGACCCGCGCCGGGTCGATGCCCAAGGCGCGGATGATAGCCAGCGTTTGCGCCGCGAAGGCCTCGTTGCATTCGATGAGGCTGATCTCGTCGAGCGTGAGTCCAGCCTGACGCAACGCCTTGGGAATCGAGTAAATGGGTCCAATGCCCATCTCTTCCGGCAAGCATCCTGCCGTTGCATAAGTCACAAGGCGGCCAAGAGGCTGAAGGCCAAGTTCCTTGGCGCGGGCGGCATCCATCAAGATCGTCGCAGCGGCTCCGTCGGAGGTCTGCGAACTGGTGCCTGCGGTGACGGTTCCCTGCGCGTGGAAGGCGGGCTTGAGCTTGGCCAGCGCCTCAAGCGAGGTGTCGGCGCGGGGTCCCTCGTCGGCGGTGATTTTTTTCTCGGTGACAGTTGGATGCCCGGCTTTTTTGCTTGGTGTCGAGATTGCAACCGTTACAGGAATAATCTCTTCCGCGAAGCGCCCAGCGGCCTGCGCAGCGATGGCTTTCTGGTGGCTCGCAAGCCCAAAGGCGTCCTGATCTTCGCGGGAGACTTCGTAGTGCTTGGCGACGCGCTCGGCGGTCAGTCCCATCGTCAGCAACGAAGCCGGATAATGCTCGGCCAGCCAGGGATTGGGGCTGGGCTTGAGCCCTCCAAACGGCAGCAGCGACATGGATTCGGCTCCGCCGGCGATGATTACCCGGTCGCGCCCAGACTGAATGCGAAGATCGGCCTGGGCGATGGCCTCCAGCCCCGAGGCGCAGAGGCGATTTACCGTGACGCCCGGAACTTCGACCGGTAAACCTGCACGAAGTGCCGTAAAACGGGCAATATTCCAGCCCTGCTCGCCTTCCGGTTGAGCGCAGCCGAGGATCACATCATCGATCTCGGGCTTTCCAAGCCCTTGAACTTTTTCCAGCGCGCCGTTGATGGCGAAAGAGGCCAAATCATCGGGACGGGTAGTGGAGAATGCGCCTTTGGGGGCACGGGAGACGGCGGTGCGAACGGAGGCGACGATAACGGCTTCAGGCATGGGTGAACTCCAGGTGAGGTCAGTCAGAAGACCGGAAATTGAATGCGAGCCGCACGACTAATCCAAGCAGCACGCCGAGTAGTCCATAGAGAACAAACGATCCGCCAAAGAAAAACAAATAGTCGAGGATGATGTCGAAACCACTTGGCGTCGCGGGATTATCACCGTACAAGGCCAGCATGGGCTGCAGGTAAAAAAGAAGGGGCGGCCCCGGATCGAAAACATAAACCAAGACTAGACCAACTAAATAGACGCCGCCAAATCCGAGAAACCATGTAACGAGCGGAACTCTCGGGTTTTCAGACGTTTCAGGCATGGCGAAGGGTCCCATTGTGTTCACAGGGAAGCGTACCCCACCCAAGCAGCAAAAAACAAGAACGCCGCTGCGGCAGGGCGCTAGTTATGATTCAGCTCGATAGATTTTGTTGCAAACTATTCCGGCGTTGGCAACAGCGTCCAGGAGGATTTGGCGTAGAAGCGGTAGAGCGTGGGACCTTCGACAGTGGAGTCGGCGAGCGCGTCGTGGGCGATGCGCGGCGGATGGTGCGGCATCGCAGCCTGGGCAACATGCACCTCGTCGGGAGTCGCGGGATCAATGCCCCAGTTGAAGCCAAGAACGCCGGTAAGGTCATGGACCTGAAGGCGTGCGGTCTGCGGTGCGGAGGCCAGCGTGAGCGGATTCTCCGGCGCGCTGGCAAGAAAGACGAGCAACGAGACGGTTCCTTCCGCCTCGCAGAGAACGGCCCAGTCCGAGGAGCCGGGAGTCTCAAAGCTCGCGTGAATCACATTTTCCGGATGATGGGCCGCGTAGGTCTGCGGAATCATGCAGCCGCGCAGCGTGAGCTGTGCCGCGATAGCCGCAGGGAGTTGTGGAAACGAGCTGACTGGCAGGCGGTGAATGAGATACGGCGTAGAGCGCCCGGCCTGCTCAACGTGACCGGATTCGATGAGCTGCGCGTTGGAAATATTTTCTTGCTGACCGGAAACTGGCAAGGTGATGAGGCTTCCCCAAATGAACCCCACCTGAACGGCTTTTCGCCAGTCTTTCATCTCGCCTACTTCAGTTTCAGGGCCAGTTGAACAGCAACGGCAGTTTCAACGCGTGCAATGTCTCCCGGGCTAAGAACTCCAAGTTTGCTACCGAGCCTTTGTTTGCTGGCGGTCGTCAACTGGGAGGCAATTGCCTTGCGCATTTCTCCACGAACTTCAATGAGTGCCTCGCCCGGGTAGACCCGTTCGGTCCTCGATGTAATTGGAACCACCTGAACCCGTTCGAGCGCCTTGTTGGCGGCGTTATTCGAAATGACGATTGCGGGCCGTGTTTTCTGAATCTCTTCTCCAAGGCTCGGGTCAAACCTAACCCAATAAACGTCGCCGCGTTCAATAAGCATCGCCAATCAATCCTTCAACCCATTCCTGCGCTTCTACTTCATGCTCCTGATCCGCAGCCATTTGGCGATAGCCCTCAAGCAGAGCGTCTTCCTCTTTCACTTTGAGTCCTTGAACAAGCCCGCAAACGGCTCCGGCAATATCGTCGGGCAAAATAAACCAAGCCGGGTTTCCCCGCGCCTGTGGCATGCCTTTACTGCTTTCCTCGTCCCCGTTCCAACGAATGCCGACCGCGGGGTGGCCGTCCCACTCGATCTGAGCAACAGACCAGCTTCCTGGAACTGGTCCTGCATCGTAAATGACTTCCACGGACTTGACCCTTCCCTTTGGAGAGAGGACGTTTTTGGGGTCGTGATACATGGAAATTCTC
>CAZHKN010000208.1:0-9023 GCA_964532725.1 uncultured Occallatibacter sp. | reverse complement strand
GCACATGGTCGGAGAGCGACTTGACGTTGAAGCAGATCGTCTCCTTGCCGGTAAACGCGTCGAGGTTGCCGCCAATCGAGTCCATCTCGCGGGCAATGTGCTGCGCGGTGCGCGAGCGGGTTCCCTTGAAGAGCATATGCTCCACAAAATGCGAGATGCCGTTGGTCTCCGCCGGTTCGCAGCGGGAGCCGGATTTGACCCAGACCCCCATCGCCA
Source organism: uncultured Occallatibacter sp. (assembly GCA_964532725.1). Lineage (GTDB taxonomy): Bacteria > Acidobacteriota > Terriglobia > Terriglobales > Acidobacteriaceae > Telmatobacter. The sequence goes on along the minus strand of CAZHKN010000208.1, from coordinate 8,807 downwards.
CGGAGCGCAGATGCTCCATGCGCTCGGTCAGGACGATCAGGCCGTTGGGCAATACAGTGCGTCGAAGGTTGCGCTCAGTTGTCATTGTCACCGAATTCGATTGTAGGCCAACTGGCTGGAAAGGCACGAAGGAGGGGGAAAAAGCAGCCGTGCAGCAGTGGGATTGAATCTAAGCACGCCGTGCAAGAGTGTGGGCGGCGGAGGATGCTCTATTCTGAAGCCAGCCATGCAGCCGGAGCCCAGTCAGGAAAAATCTACTTCACTTGTCCAGTTAGACGCAGGTCAACCGGGCAACGGGAGCCTTGCGCAGAGCGCAGGCCAATATTTATTTGGCTTGGACGAAGCCGCACTTTCCGCCAGCATGATTGAGCTGGGCGAGCCTGCATGGCGAGGCCGTCAGTTGGCCGACGCCATCTATCGCCAACGGATTCAGGAGCTTGATGCTATCACCACGCTGCCGAAATCGCTGCGGGAGCGGCTGGTAAGCGACGGTTGGCAGGTGGGCCGCCCGCGGATCGCGCAGGTTTTTCGCAGCGTTGATGGAACGGAACGGTATCTGGTGCAGGGCCAATCCCGCGACGCGCAAACGGTAGAGACCGTCTGGATGCCGGAGGGGGACGACGGCGAAACCGGCGACGGCAGCGATCAGAGCAACTCAGAAATGATGGGTGCCCCAGGTCTCGATTCTGAGACCTGGGAAAGCAATAAGCCCCCATCAAACATGGGTGCCCCCGGTCCCTCGCCTTTGGGGACCGGGGAAGGTAATACACTTCCTACTAGTTCCAAACGAGAACAGCCCGAAAGCCGCAGTTGGACCCGCGCTACCATCTGCGTCTCCAGCCAGGTGGGCTGCGCGGTCAACTGCCAGTTCTGCCTGACGGCCAAGCTCGGCCTACAGCGCAATCTGAGCGCCGGTGAAATCGCCGGCCAGGTCGTCGCCGTACTAGACCGGCACAAGGTGGAAGTCGGCCGCGACCGTGTCAACCTGGTCTTTATGGGGATGGGTGAGCCCTTCCTCAACTACGACGCATTCATGGCAGCGGTCCGCCTGCTGGTCACCGAAGCTGGCCTCAGCCCGCAGCGCATGACCGTCTCAACCTCCGGCATCGTCCCCGGCATCGAGCGCTTCGCCCAGGAGCCGCCCGAATTCCGCCCCAAGCTGGCCATCAGCCTCAACGCGCCCAATGACACCGTCCGCAGCGACGTAATGCCCATCAACCGCAAATGGCCGATTGAGGCGCTGATGGACGCAGTGCGCAAGGTACAACTACGGCCTCGTGAGCGAATCACCTTTGAATATGTTCTGCTGGGCGGCGTCACCGACCGCTCTCAGGACGCGGCTGAAGTAGCCAAGCTGCTGCGCCGCGCCGCATTCCCCGCCAAGGTCAACCTGATCGCCTGGAACCCCGGTCCGGGCATTGCCTACTCGATGCCTGCGCCCGAAGCTGTAGAGCACTTCCGCAACACGCTGATCGATGCCGGCATCCCAGCCTACCTGCGCAAGCCGAGAGGCCGCGACATTTACGCCGCCTGCGGGCAGTTGAAGCGGACGGTCGAGGAGTAGCGCGATTCAATCGCTCCGATCGAATTTGACCGAAACTTATATGAAATATGATATAGTTTTCCGGTGCGCGAATTCACGCAGATCCACTGGGTTGGCGACGCGAAGGAATCCTTGAGCGCCTTCCCGGACACGGTCCGAAGCGTCCTCGGATACTCTCTGCGCAGACTGCAAAAGGGGCTTCTTCCGGATTGCGATGCCCGCCGCATGGAATCTGTCGGCAAGGGCGTCTGGGAGTTGAAGGCCGCCGACGAGCGGACATGGTATCGAGTAATTTACCTGACCCGAATTGGCGATGCACTTTATGTTTTGCATGCATTCGAGAAGAGTAGCCGCAAGACAGACCGGCGTGATCTTGGGATTGCGAAATCCCGATTGAAAACAGTTCTTGTGCAGTTGCGCATTGCGAAGGAGGATGGAAATGGCCAGGAAGATTAATGCTGTAACCCATGTCACGCGCGGAGATGTTCTGGACGATCTTGGTTTCTCGCGTTCCGAGGCGACAGCGTTGAAGTTCAAGGCCGACCTGCTCGACGCCATCCGCGCGGAGATTGAGCGCAGGCAGTATACGCAGCGGCAACTTGTGAGCATTCTCGATGAACATCAACCGGCAGTCAGCAACCTGCTGCAGGGGAAAATCAATCAGGTGAGCATCGAAAAGCTGCTGCGCTATTCCGACCGGCTGGGAATGCGCGCGCGGCTAAAGGTACTGCCTGCACTGCGGGCGGCGACTGCGGCTTAATACTGACCTTTTTTATGTAGTTCATGCATAAGCCGTCTTGTGGGTAAATCCATTTTTACCCTTTTAATCTTCGGAGTCGCACTATTCATAACCACTGACGGCATAGCCGAAATCAGGATTGCTTCAACCTCGTCGATGTGCTTTGGATCATTCACAATAAACGCCGAAAAGAAATTCCAATGGTAGCTTTTTAACGATCCAACTCCAATCGCATGCGTCCTTAAGCGGCTGCGAAGTTTCCTCTCTGTCTTGCCGACATAAAAAGGAATATCATCCCGATAAAGAACATAAACACCTGGATTTTTCAGTTCTTCAATTCTGCTTGCAATCGTACCCTTGCGGCCATCATCCGCAGGTGTATAAAAGATTGCGCGTGGCCACATCCGTATGAAATTGCTGACAAGTTTAGTGGAGATGGTCTTCTGGTCTTCATCTGGATCATCCGTATCGGCCTCTATACCATCTGCATCCAAATCATCGTCTTCGTCAACAACTGGCTTTGATAATTTCGTTTGCTTCGTGGTCACAATCGCACCTCAACGGGAAATACTCTACCCGATACCGCTATTGTGTCAACCACTTCCAACGCCGTTCCTTCGATCGATTCTGCTGCCCAACGAATGCAGCCGAGCCTACGGCATCTGCGCCGGAGCAAGATCAAGCACAAAGGCTGTCCGCTCAGCCGCCACGCCTGCCGCAGGTCGCTTCTCAGCGAATCCCGCTCCTGCGAACCGCAGGTAGCCGCTGGCTTTCCCCTCAGCACCTACTTGCAGGAATTCGACCGAGACCGGCGTATCGGGGATGCGCGCGCCGAACCAGTGCGGGTCATCGCGTTGCGCCCAGGTGACCAGCGCCAGCACCGCGTCAGGCGGATACGCCAGTTCCTTCATTCTGCCCTCAAGAGCACCGCTGTGTGCTTGCACAGCCTGCACAGCTGCGTCATTGCCAAAGAGCGTCGCCGTGGTGCGGGTCTTGGGATCGACGTAAAGAGTAATCGCTCGCCAACTGAGCGGCTGATAGGGCAAGCTAGCCGGCAGCGCGGCGGCGCGGTTGTTCACGACCTCCTCGCGCACAGCTTTGGCCGCCGTTATGGGCAGCGTATAGACGTAGTCGTTGCCACGCACCGGCTGGTGACAGCCAGTGCATTCGTTCACGAAGTTTCCATCCTTGCCATACGGCTTCAGGTCCAATCCGCGCCAGCGTCCCCAACCCCACCCGTCGGTTGCTTTGTAGAGGTTGGCATCCTTCACCATCAACTCCACCTGGATAAACTTGCCGGGATGTACAAGGCCGTCGGGACCCGTCTCCTTCTGCCAGGCAATCTTGGCCAGCTTCGCCCCGTCCGGCCAGGGCGAGAGACTGCCCGACTGCGCCGCCTGCCACGCAATCTCATTGCCGAGAATGAACCGGAAGGTGTTGTTATCTCCGCGATCAGTCGTGCTGATCAGCTTCCAACCCTCGAACTCCGGATCGAACGCGACTCCATTGAATTCCGGCTGCACCGTCGCCAGCGAAGTGGGCGCTGGAAGTGCTGCGATGACTCCGCTGCTTCCCGGTGGGTTCCCAGGCTGGCCAGGCGCGGGAGTCCACGGCGCTAGATAAGCCTTCAATACCGCCAGTTCTTCGGGCGTCACCTTCGCTTCCGGATGCAACTGCGTGAACTGCGCAAGCGGCATCGCGCCCAGCTGGATCATATTCACGGCCTCGTAAAGCGCGGCCTTCTGCGCGGCTGCGGGCTTGCTGCCCAGCGTCGAGAAGTTCAGATGCTCGCGGGCCGTAAGAATGTCGTGCCGCACCAGCCAGTAAACGGGCACAGGCTGGTCAAACCATGAGAGCCGGCGCTGGTCCGAGTGGCAACTATAGCAATCTTTTTCGAGGATGCGCTTTACCTCGGGAGGAGCTTGGATCTCAGCCGTTGCCGGTTTGGTTGGAATGACGGGCCGCGTCACTTGCAGTACTGCAAAGACAAGAACTCCCGCCAAAATCAGCTTGCCAAAAGCATTCATTGAAGTATCGATCTCCTGGTCGCGAAAAACTCACCCGCGCCGCGATGTTACAGCACGCACTCTTGCTTGGATTCCAATTTTCGGTCAAAGTTACAATTACGGTAAGGAATTGGTATCGAGTCTGTACGCCTCTCTGTATTCCCCGCTCATACACATGAGCCAAACCCCTGAGCCGCCTCAAGGAGATCCCCATGAACGCTGCCGTTGTCCGCGCCTTCGATGCGCCGCCTTCCTATACCACCTTCGCCGATCCCGTAGCCGCGGAGGGCGAATTGCCGGTGACGGTAACCGCCGTCGGCCTTCACCCCATCGTCCGGTCGCTGGCCAGCGGCAGCCACTACGGCAGCACCGGCGAGTTGCCTTTCATCCCCGGCGTTGACGGCGTGGGAAGACTCGATGACGGTTCGCGCGTCTTTTTCGGCGCCGCCCGGGACCCCTATGGGAGCTTCGCTGAGCGGACGCTCGCGGCAAAGCCAATGTGTATTCCGCTGCCCGATGGGCTGGACGATGCGACCGCCGCGGGCGTCGCCAATCCTGCGATGTCCTCGCTGGTTGCGCTCACCCATCGGGCAAAGTTTGTTGCCGGGGAGAGCGTGCTCATTCTGGGCGCTACCGGCGTCGCCGGGCAGCTCGCCGTGCAGATCGCCAGGCGGCAGGGCGCGCGCCGGATCACTGCCGTGGGACGCAATCCCCGCGCTCTTGAAGAGCTGCAATCGCTAGGCGCGGACCGGACCATCTCTCTCGATCAGGAGCACGACGCCCTGGTGGCGGCCTTCCGCAGCGAGTTTGCCGAAGCCGGCGTGGATGTGGTTCTCGATTATCTATGGGGCAAGCCGGCCGAGTCCGCGCTCGAAGCGATTACGCAAAGGGGGCTGGGCAAAAAAGGCGCCCGCATACGGTTTGTGCAGATTGGCTCAAGCGCCGGCCCGGCAATCAACCTCCAGGCTGCCGTGCTGCGCAGTTCCGGGCTTGAGCTTGTGGGCAGCGGCTTCGGCAGCGCCTCACTCGATCAGCTTCGCGCAGCGATTACAGAATTTTTCCAGGCCGCCGCCACCAAGCCGTTCGACTTCAACCTCAAGACGGCGCCACTCCGCGATGTGGAATCGCTCTGGAACAGCGCGGAACAAGGCACGCGGCTCGTCTTCCAGCCGTAACCAGCCGAAACCTGCATCTCACGGCTGATCCGCGCGGCTCAGCGGACTTGTCGAACGTTTGATGAATCCATCGCTTCTTGCGGCGGTGGTGAAGTCTCCATTTTTTCTGTTATTCAACGCGTTCGAGAAGCCGACTTTCCGTTCCCCGACCGCTTTCAATGCTTGGTTTGGCGATTATGCGCCCGCCGAACGCTGTGCTAGCATCGCGATGAGTGGGCGAATTTAGACGAGCTTTGAGACCTCCGCCTGGATCGGCCACTTGAACAGGTGTTTTCTTCAATGACCAAAATCTCTGAAGGTCCCTCCTCTTTTGAGGTCCAGTTTCACTCTGTTGGTGGATCAAATCTCCTGATCTTGATCCCCGTCTACATCAATGGGACTGGCCCCTACGATTTCGTTTTGGACTCAGGCGCAACACGATCAACTGTGTCCTCCGGCCTTGCGCGCAGTCTCGCAATGGATGCGGATTTCTCAGAGCAAGCGTTCGGAGTTGGTGGCGCCTTTCAAATGCCGAGTACGGTCGTCCGTAAGATTCAAGTGGGTCCAGCTTGCCAGGAGAATTCCCGCGTCTTTATTTCAAACGATCTGGAGCAAATCGGCGCCGCCGCCAAGAGCAAAATCGATGGTTTGATCGGCTTTGATTTCATACGCCACTATAAAATGACGATTGATTATCCGGGGAACAGACTGTGTTTTGGGACGTCCCTCGGGCGGTGCCATAACGCTATAAGTTCAACGGCATCCACACCGTTTACTATTACTCCAGTTGAAGCCTTGATTCTGCTTCCGGCCACAGTGAACGGCCATGGCCCATTTCAGTTCGTTCTTGATACAGCCGCCGGAAGGACGGTCGTAGCACCAGAGCTTGTAGAGCAATGCGGGATCCAGCTTGATAGGGAAGTTATAGGAGCGGGAGCTGGCGGTCAATTGACCACAAGACGAGTGAATCTGGAATCTCTCTCTGTGGGAGATGCAACCATACGTAAACTGACCGCCATCGTCGGCCAGTTTCTCGATCCAATTGCCGCAGCAGTAGGTGCCCAGGTTCATGGCATCCTCGGGAACGACGTTCTTTCACGATTTATGGTGACTATAGATTGTCTGGAACTAAGGCTGGTTCTCGACTCGGTGCATGAGTCGATTTCCTGAACCGGGCAAGCCACTCATCGAGCGTGGGTTGACGGTTTAACAGAAATAGGTCCCTTGAAACGCCCTCGTCGCCACCCATCTCCTATCTAACCGGCGACCGGGCAACCGCACCCCTACCCTCCCTCCGGCCGCTATGGTAGCCTCCGATTGAGGGTTCCTGCTGTTCGCGTACCACTGAATGCGCCTCTGGAACTGATTCTGGCCAATGGAGAGATTCGCATGACCGCCGTCAACTATGACCTGATCGTGATTGGTTCCGGACCCTCGGGGCAGCGGGCCGCCGTTGCCGCGTCCAAGATGAAGAAGCGCGTGGCGGTGGTTGAGTCGCGCGCGGTGGTGGGCGGCGTCTGCATCAACACCGGCACGGTTCCCTCGAAGACGATGCGCGAGGCCGTGCTGCACCTCACCGGCTACAACTACCGCTCCATCTACGGCATGAACTACACGGTCAAGGAAAAAATCACGATGGCCGACCTCGCCTTCCGGGTGCAGGCGGTGATCAAGACCGAAGTGGACGTGACCGAGGCGCAGCTCTCGCGCAACGGCATCGACGTAGTGCATGGCATCGCCAGCTTCGTCGATCCACACCAGGTGCATGTGCAGGGTCCGGGGACGGATACCACCCTCCAGGCCGAGCGGGTGATCATCGCCGTGGGAACCCGCCCAGCCTCATCGCCGCTGGTGCCGGTGAACGGCAAGACAATCGTGAACAGCGACCAGGTACTGGATTTTGAGACGCTGCCCAAATCGCTCATCGTCGTCGGCGGCGGCGTCATCGGCGTCGAGTACGCCTGCATGTTTGCGATTCTAGGTGTGCGCGTCACGCTGATTGAAAAACGCGACCGGCTGTTGGAGTTCGCCGACCGCGAGATTATAGAGGCGCTCAGCTACCACCTGCGCGACAGCCGCGTGACGATGCGCCTCGGCGAAGAGTTGAAGAGCGTTGAAGAGCCGCAGCCGGGCACGGTCGTAGCAAATCTTGTCAGCAATAAGAAAGTCTCCGGCGACGCGCTGCTCTACGCCATTGGCCGTCAGGGAGCGGTCGAAGACCTCAACCTCGCCGCCGCCGGACTCACTGCCGACAATCGCGGACGCATCGCCGTCGATGAGCACTACTGCACCAAGGTCGAGCACATCTTCGCTGTCGGCGATGTCGTCGGCTTCCCTTCCCTGGCCTCGGTCTCAATGGAGCAGGGCCGCATTGCCGCGGCGCGGGCCTTTGACGACCACTCGCTGACCTCGAACCCCAGCTTTTATCCCTACGGCATCTACACCATCCCCGAGATCAGTTTCATCGGCAAGACAGAGGAGCAGTTGACCGCCGAAGATGTGCCCTACGAAGTGGGCATGGCCTACTATCGCGAGACCGCGCGCGGCCAGATTCGCGGCGATACCAACGGGCGCTTGAAGCTGATCTTTCATCGCGATACCCGCCTGGTGCTCGGCGTTCACATCATCGGCGAAACGGCCAGCGAGCTGGTGCATATCGGCCAGGCCGTGATGACGCTGGGCGGCACGGTCGATTACTTCGTCGATACCGTCTTCAACTACCCAACCTTCGCTGAATGTTATAAAGTAGCTGCGTTCAACGGGCTGGGACGGCTGAACCGTTACCAGGCAGGCTAGGCTCGGATGTGCCCAGCGGGGCTAAATTTCAAGGAAGACCAAATGACTACTGTTTATCTGCTTTGGTATGTCCGTGAGTGGGATGAAGGAGAGGATACTGAACTGCTGATCGGCGTATATCAATCTGAGGCAGATGCGAAAGCCGCAATCGGTCGGCTGCGAAATAAGCCCGGGTTCATCGCCTACCCAGAAGGTTTTACGGTCCACCCCCAAGAGGTCGGGAAAGACGGATGGGAGGAAGGATATGCAAGAATGTGCGGAGATATAGACCTGACTGAAACCTCAAGCCAATCCGTTGACTCAGGTTGCGCAGATACTCGCAGCAATAGCACCTAAAGTAAGCTTTTGTGGGAATTGACTATGCAAATGATCTATTTTCTCACTGATTAGAGTTTTCAGGTATCCCTAGGGAGGGCCAGATGACTACCGCTATCGGCGTTGTAATGACCGACCACCTTGTTGCCGGACGGCTTGTGAACCACGAGTTGAGCGGCGCTCCACTGCGCTTCCCGGACTCCGATCAACTGGACGCGCTGATACCATCCCCGGCAGCGAACTGGTCGAAAAGC
>CAZHKN010000207.1:0-9061 GCA_964532725.1 uncultured Occallatibacter sp. | reverse complement strand
CCAGCGACTACTACATCGACTGCCGCACCACCACGCTCCACGCCGAGGGCGGACGTCTCACCGGGCACTCCGTGCTTGAGCTTCTGGAAGCCAACAGCATTCAAGCAGAAGCTGTCGGCGGACTTACGCTCGGCGCAGACCCCATCGTCTCGAACGTGGCCACGGCCAGCGCCTGGAGGGTCGTTCACCATCCCTCAGCCCCGCTGCTGCACGGCTTCCTGGTGCGCAAAGCGGAAAAGGCCCACGGCACGGGTCGCCGCATCGAAGGATTCAACCAGGCAGGCGCGCGCGTCGTGATCGTCGATGATGTCTGCACCACTGGCGCATCCACCATCAACGCCATTGAAGCCGCCCGCGAAGCCGGAATGACCGTTGCCGCCGTGGTCTGCATCGTCGAGCGCGAAGAGGCCAATGGCCGGCCAGCCGTCGAAGCTGCTGCGCAAGGCGCGCCCTTCCTGACGCTCTTCACCGCAAAACAGGTCCGCGCCGAGCACGTGCGGCAACTCGGCGCGGCCAAGTAATCGGCAGATCAGCCTATATAACTTAGGCGCTCAGCGCGCCTGAGTTACTTACACGTCGTTCCGTTCACCGCAAACGACGCGGGAACAGCATTGGCGCTTCCATTCCAGGTTCCGTTGAAGCCGATCCCGGTAAGAGTTGCCCCGGCGGCAATGGTTCCGTTGTAGGGTTCGTTGGTCACCGTAACATTCGCGCCGCTCTGGCTTTCAATGCCGTTCCAGAGAGACGAAATTGTCTGGCCATTCGCGAACGTCCAGGTCAGCGTCCAATTATTGATCGCACTAGCGCCCGTGTTTTGAATTGAAATCGCAGCGCCAAATGCACTCGAATTCTGCGGCGCGATTGTATAGACCACATGGCAACCTGCTGCCGGGCCTGTTGAGGTCACTGTCAGCGTGATCGTAGCGGTAGCAGTCGGCGGAGCGCTGAATCCGCTGACACTGGTTGTCGCGGTTCCTGTGATGGTTACCGTGTAGCTTCCGGCAACTGCCGTGCTGCTAGCCGCCAGTGTCAGCACACTGGTTGCACTGGTTGGATTCGTCGCAAACGCGGCAGTAACACCGCTCGGCAGTCCCGAAGCAACCAGCGATATCGGATAGGAGAGGGTTCCCAGGTATTGCACACTCAGTGTGTCTGTTCCGCTTGCACCCTGTGCAACAGATAATGTCGCGGCAGAAGGAGCCAAAGTAAACCCATTCGACGCTGCAACTGTGAGCGCAATGCCGGTCGTAGCTGTCAGCGATCCGGAGGTTCCGGTGATGGTAATTGTCGAGGTTCCGACAGTTGCCGTGCTGCTGGCCGTCAAAGTCAGCACGCTGCTGCCGGTGGTGGGATTCGTTCCAAAGGCTGCTGTAACTCCGGCAGGTAAGCCAGAGGCCGCCAAGGTTACATTGCCTGCAAACCCGGCCGCATCCGCAATCGTAATCGTATCTGTACCGCTGCCGCCTGCATCGATCGACAGAGCGGTCGGCGATGCAGCAAGCGTAAAGCAGGATGTCGCCGGTACAGCGAGCGCGATGGTCGTGGTTGCAGTCAGGCTCCCGGATACTCCTGTAATTGTGACCGTACCCGTCGCCCCGGCGCAACTCGCCGCGCTGCTCGCCGTCAACGTCAGCACGCTGGTTGAAGTCGTTGTACTGGGCTCAAACGATGCGATAACTCCCGCCGGCAATCCAGACGCAACAAGAGCAACGCTGCCGGCAAACGGGCTTACATCTGTCACGGTAATTGTGTCGGTGCTACTCGCTCCCTGAGCAACCGACAACGTAGCAGATGAAGGCTGCAGCGTAAAGCTGCCCGTGGACCCACCTGTCACCGTCAACACAATGGTCGTGGACCCGCTCAACGTTCCTGAGGCGCCGGTAATTGTTACGGTAGACGTCCCAGCCATCGCCGTCGCACTGGCGGTCAATGTAACTATGCTCGAACCAGTAGTAGGATTCGTTCCGAACGCGGCGCTAACTCCCGCAGGCAGTCCGGAAGCAGCCAGAGTTACGCTGCCGGCAAACGGGCTTACGTCCGTTACCGATATCGTGTCCATCGCGCTCGCTCCTTGCCCAATCGACAAGGTTGCAGCAGACGCCGCCAGTGTAAAGCCTCCGGAAGTCAGTACGCCGCTGGTGCAGGTTACGCCGTTCAGCGTAAACGCAGCGGGAATTGAGTTAGTCACTCCATTCCAGGTTCCGTTAAATCCAACTTGAGACATGCTTCCGCCGGCGGCGATTGTTCCGTTATAACTCTCGTTTGTCACGGTGACATTTGCGCCAGTCTGCGTTTCTACTCCGTTCCACAGTGAGGATATCGTCTGCCCGTTCGCGAATGTCCAGCCCAGAGTCCAACTAGTGATAGCACTGGTCCCGGTGTTGTTGATGGTAATTGCCCCGCCGAAAGCATTCGAGCTTTGCGGAGATATTGTGTAGACCACGTTGCACGCTGAAGATCCTATGAACAGTGAGAAAGTAGTCGATTCGGTTATCGTCCCCGATGTGCCGGTAACGGTCACGGTCGCGGCCCCGGTAGTAGCCGTGCTGCTGGCCGTCAGTGTGAGTACGCTATTGCCTGTTGCGGGATTGGCGCCAAAAGTTCCAGTTACTCCGCTGGGCAACCCCGCAACGGCTAGAGTTACGCTGCCTGAAAATCCATTCAGCCTTGAAACTGTAATGGTTTCCGTTGCTGACTTTCCCTGGCCCAGAGACAAAGAAGGAGTGGCCGGCTCGATCGTGAAACCTGGAGTTGTGGAGGCCGCTCCGACAAACGTTGTAATGCTCTGCGCCGGCAGCGAATAAGTAAAGGAATCGTTGGTTACGCTCACCGGAGTAAGCTGCGCCATCGTTTCTGTCGCCGATGTCTGGTACGGCGTGAAGGAGCTGGCGATTTGCCCCGCAATGCTGACAGGGAACGCAGTGGCTGTAGTGTTCGAATTGATGGCCACGATCACCAGGTTACCGCCACCCATGTAAGCAGAGTCAAACACACCCGGGATTGGTTCAGTAGAACTGGCCATCACATAGCCCGGCTGGATAAACTTGGAAAACTGTCCGAGCGCATATCCATAATAAGTGGGAACGGGGCTGGTAGTGCTGGAGTTGATCAAGCCGAAATTGATGCTCTCCGCAGGGTTATCCCAGATCCACCACCACACGTAGGCGTTGTAGTTACCGGTGACCATTGAGCTATTGACCTCTTCGGCAAGTGTGAGAGCATCGGTAATAACCGGCTGCGATCCGGCTGGTGTAATGTAGTGCTCGGTCATCCAGATATCTTTGCCGTCCTGCTCGGCAAGTGGGTAAGGCGCCGGAGAGGCGCCGTAAAGGTGGCCGCCAATGATACTGATGAGCGGCTCCGCGCCCGGGTCGTCCAGAGCTGTCAGCGCCTGGGCCTGAATGAACTGAAAGGACTCCGGCATGATAAGTTTGGTAGTCAGCACCGAGGCATTGCCTGCAACCCAGGCGTCCATCTGCGCTGCTGTCCAGTTGCAGGACTCGTAATCTACATTCGCGAAATCAGGCTCGTTTTGCATCGAGATCGCATAGAGGTTAAAGCCTGCGTTGGTATTGAAGTAAGTGACAAAATCTTCCAGATATGCGGCATAGGTGGCATAATTTGCCGGGTTTAGATAGCCTCCACAATAACCCGCTGCCGGGCTGCAGGTGCCGGAGTAGTATGGCTGGCTTGAAGAGCTGGCCTTCAGCGAAGCGGGCGGAGTCCATGGAGATGCAAAGACGATTGCATTCGGATTGGCGGCCACGGCTTCCTGGGCGTTTTCAACCTCGGTCAGCCAGCCTCCATTGCTGGGAACCCAGCCGCTTGCCGCCGTCCCAGTAGGGTCGATGCGGACGCGCAGCATACTAAGTCCGAGACCGCCTGTGGGGCTGAAGAGCGCGTCCGCCTGAGGAACGGTAAGTTCTCCCAACCACGCCGTCGCTCCACCGAAACCGCGAATCGTCTGTTGCGGAGCCGCATAATTTATGGCCACGGTCTGCGCGCGCGCCAATCCCGCCGCAAGCGAGATAAACAATACAACCATCCATGCATTAGGACTTCTATATCTCATGTGAACCACTCCTTTGTAGGTTGTAAGTGGGAGATAAAACCGAATTAAACACGCGCATATTCTGTAGCGCCGGGCGGTTGCCGGGCGCGTCATAAAGTTGCGAATTCGGTCTTGCTTCATTTGCAGGCGGCTAGAACTTGCGCTCAGATGGGCGGGGGAGTAGTGCCACCGTATTTGCCGCGAGTTGGCGGCGGCGAGAATAGTAAATCAATTTATGGAGAGTCTGCAATGAGTATTTCACTGCAAACTAAATATGGCGGTTACGAAAATTACATCCAGTAGCGGCTGATATCGTTCTGCGCCGAAAGCCGCATCGGGCGCAGGAATCTTCTCAAGTGATCCGCAAACGACATGGACTCCGGGGGCTGGCCCGGAGTCCATTGTCTTCTCCAATTATCAAGTCTATCAATAGTAAGGGGGAGTGCTTTATATATTGAAATAACCGTTATCGGCTGCCGGTTGCCGCAACCGTTTGCGCGCCAACGCCATTCGAAAGAAGCTGCACCTCAACACGGCGGTTCTTCTTGCGGCCCTCCGCGGTATCGTTGCTGGCAACTTCCTTGTCCTTGCCGATACCGATCAGGTAGAAACGATGCGCCGGAACTCCGTACTTGCTCGCGAGGTATTGCACTACCGCATCCGCACGGCGCTGGCTCAGGTCATAGTTATATTCAGCGGAGCCGGTTGAGTCCGTTCCTCCCGTCACTTCGAGAATGTAACTTGGAGCCGTGTTGAGTTGCGCGGCAAAGGTGTCTAGTTGAGCGCGGTCATCCGAGGTCAGTACCGCCTTGTCGAATCCAAAGGTTACAGATACATCGGCCAACGGCTTGTAGCTATCCAGCCCTTTCACAACGCTTTCCAGCGTATCGGCGCGATGCACTGCGTTGTCCGCCGAAAGTTGCGCATCACCGGCAGCCTTGCCCGCGCCCTGTGCATTCTGGTTGGCGCTGTCCGCCGCTCCCTGCGCCTTGCTAATACCGGCCTGCGCGCGATCATCCACGTCATGAATCTGCCGGTTGTTGGCTGCGGTCTTGTCCTCCAGCTGATTGGTATGGTCAATCAGCGGAGCGGTCTGGTTGTGCACGTAGTTTTTGGTCGCGCAGCCCAGCAAATTTGCCACCAGCAGTGCTATTCCCAACGCAAAGAGGATTCTGTACATGGTCGTATTGCCCTTCCCGCCACTTTCATTCACAACGGCCAATCCGTGCGATGAAGGTGGCCGAGTCACGCTATGGGAGAGTGCAACTCTGAGGCCAAATCAAGAAATCTACCTATCTATTTGATTCTATTAGAAAATACATACACAGATTCACCCCTCTAAAGCATGTAAGTTTTACATGCTTGGGTAACGATTGCTCAGGAAATTTCTGCAAACAAGCCCGAATCTCAGGCTGCCGTTGAAATGATTGTCGTCCCTGCATCACCATCCACAAGGAGGACGAAAGCCCATGGGTGTCACTCAAATCACCGGTTATCAAGTTCAGTACTCCTCGAATCAGTTCCCACCGCGCCTCGCCGTGTTGAACGGCAACACATACATAGGCTAGTTGATCTTTATGCCCGATGGCGCAACCTTGCCTACTGACAACCTCACCAACGGCGAGGTCAACCTCTACTACCACCGGGCGGATTTCGCCAACGCCTTTCGCCTCATCTCTGAAGAGAAGGTTCTCTACTTGCTCTACAATGGCTCTGGACCCGGGTTCGAAAACGGTCTGCGGACCAGCGCTGACCCGCTCGGAAACCTTCCTTAAAGAGCCGGCTTTCACAAATCGATGCCTCACCCTTCGCTTGTCTCGCTAAAAAGCCAATGCGAAGGGTGATTTATGCTTCCGTCTTCATTCCGGCTGCTGCCTTTCCCGCCCTGGGCCGCTATTCTAAAGACTGCCAGTCGCGCCACAATGGACCTCTACGAGAAAATTCGCACCCTTCCCACCCAGCCGGGGGTCTACCTCTACAAAAACGCCGAAGGCGAAGTCATCTATGTTGGCAAGGCCAAGGATCTGCGCGCCCGCGTCCGCAGCTACCTGCTTGAGGCATCGCAGGCCAACGCCAAAACCGGCTCCCTGATGCGCGAGGCCGTCGATCTCGACTACATCCTGGTCGGCAATGAGCGCGAGGCGCTGGCCCTGGAAAACAACCTCATCAAGGAGCGCCATCCGCGCTTCAACATCCTGCTGCGCGACGACAAGAGCTATCCCTATGTAAAGCTGACTCTCGCCGACCGCTTTCCAAAGGTCTTTGTTACCCGCAGGCTACGTAAAGATGGAGCCGCGTATTTTGGCCCTTACTTTCCCAGCAGCCTTGCCGGGCGTGTGGTCGAGCTCATCCATCGCAGTTTTCTTATCCCCAGTTGCAAGGTCGATCTCTCCCGTTATCATCCCCGCGCCTGCTTGCAGTACTACATCCACCGATGTCTCGGTCCCTGCGTGCAGGATCTGACCACCCCCGATATCTATAAAAGCGCCGTGCGCGACGCCCAACTGCTTCTCGAAGGCCGGCACACCGAACTGGAGCGGACACTGGCCGCGCGCATGGCCGAGGCCGCCGAGCAGGAGCATTTCGAGGCTGCGGCCAAGCTCCGTGACCAGCTGAGCACCGTGCGCCAGTTGCGCGAAAAACAGCGCGCCGCAACCGCCGAAATGGACGATGACACCGACGTCTTCGGCTATCACTACGAGGACGGCAGCATCGCTGTCAATCTCTTCCATGTGCGCGCGGGAAAGATCGTCGACCGGCGCGAGTTTTTCTGGGAAGAGTTGCCGGAGGCATTGGAGCCGGCGACGGAAGCGGTTGCCCAAGGTCTCGCTTCTGAGAGCTGGGAGGCCACAAAAGCGCAAGAGCCAATTTTCCACGCCGGCAACTTTTTCTCCGCCCTGCTCAAGCAGCTCTACATTGACCAGCACTATGTCCCGCGTGCAATCCTGGTCCCCGTCGACTTTGAGGAGCGCGAGTCGTTGGCTGCGCTGCTCACCGAGCGCTCCGGGCATCGCATCGAACTCGCCGTCCCGCAGCGTGGCGAGAAGCGTTCGCTCGTTGATCTCGCCGGACAGAACGCCAAGCAATCCTACACGCAGCGCTTTCGCGTGCTCGAGCCGTCGCGCAAAGCTATTCAGGAGGCGTTCGCCGACGCGTTGATGCTTCCAGACTTGCCCAAACGCATCGAGTGCTTCGACATCTCGCATATCCAGGGCGCGGAGACCGTCGCGTCCATGGTTGTCTGGGAAGAAGGCAAGATGAACAAGCAGGCCTATCGCAAATTCAAGGTCAAGACCGTAACCGGCGTGGATGATTTTGCCTCCATGCGCGAGGTCGTCGAGCGCCGCTACCGCCGCCTGCGCGATGAAAATCAGCCAATGCCTTCGCTCGTGCTCATTGATGGAGGACTCGGCCAGCTCCACGCCGCCGCTGCTGCCCTCGAAACCTTGCAACTGGAGTCGATTCCCCCGCTGGCTTCCATCGCCAAGCGCGAAGAGGTCATCTATCTCTACGGCAACGAGGAGGAGCCGGTAGTCCTCGACCGCCGCTCGCCGGTGCTGCATCTAGTGCAGTTGATCCGCGACGAAAGCCACCGTTTTGCCGTCGGCTACCATCGCCAGCGCCGGGCGATGCGGGATAGGGACTCCGAGCTGCTGGAGATCCCCGGAGTCGGCGCGCAGACCCGCCAGCGCCTCCTCACCCACTTCGGTAGCTTGCGTGATGTGAAGCAGGCAACCGTCGAATCACTAGCCGCCGTAGTGCCGCCGAAAACGGCGGAGACAATATGGCGGCATTTTCACGAGAGCAAAAGTAATATTTGATAATCAGATATTACAATTCTCTGCTACAGTGCATATAATCAGCTTTTATTCCTATGCAGATACAATTTCGCTTGAGCCTTGAAGACTACATTGCGGCGCAGAGCCTGCACGCCACACGCAGTGCGTGGCCGCTTTTCATGTATTTGTTGCCACGTTTCATTTACCCCATCCTTGGCATCCTTTTTCTCATATGGGATGTCTCATCGATGGTGAATCAAGGTTTAACTGCACATGTAGCATGGCTGATCATTTGCGCTGTTATTTTGATTTGTATCCCATTCTATGTACGCTTTCAATTAAAGCGCTGCTACAGGCGGACTCGGAGCGGCTCAGGAGACTGCACAGTCACATTTGGTGAAGAGCGCATTGAGATGAAAGGCGAATTTTCCTCTTCAGAGATGGATTGGAAGGGCGTGAAATCGTTTGTTGAGAACGACAAGCTTTTCCTTCTATATATCGCGTCGGCCAAATTCTTCCCAGTACCAAAACGCGTGTGCTCGGAAGCTGAAATCAGCACACTGCGGGCACTGTTGTTGCAGAAGGTCAAATCGGGCACTCACCTGTAGCATCAAGTTACGGTGGTCGAGTACTTCACCAGCCTCCTTGTCCTGACGATTCATGGGTAACCAATATCATCGCCTCCGCGCCGCCTGATTCTCCGCGCCGGAGGCCGCCAACCCCACCGCAAGTGGCGGCTATGCAGCCCGCACGAACTCGTGATGCATCACAATAATTTCTTGACTGCATGCGTGGCAGTAAAGGTGGTCGGAGTGGCCAACGCAACTTACCTGCGCTCCGCACCACGGGCACTTCCCTCTCACCGCGCCAAAGCCGATCATCGGGCCCAGCAATGGCGCAAAGATCGCCAGAATGATCATCGGAACCCCGAAGAATGCGCCCAGGCCGGTAAGGCACAGCAGTGTACCGGGGACAACAAGAATGGGTACAGCCAGCATCCCGAAGTGCAGGCCGCTGTAAGCGCCTTTGTATGGCATTTTTTCGTGCTCGACGGGAGGTTGCTTTTCCTGTGTGATCATTGCTGCGGCTTGCCGCGTGAACCCGACGCCACAATGCGGACAGAAGCTCCACGACGGCTCAATCGATGCGTTGCAATGTGAACAATGTCCTTCCATACACTGCTGTCCGGCTAAATTTCCCTTCTCTTCTGTAACATATTCATAATTCGATT
>CAZHKN010000206.1:0-9094 GCA_964532725.1 uncultured Occallatibacter sp. | reverse complement strand
TATGCGCCGGTGGTGACCGCCTGCATGGAAGCGCCCGTGAACCAATAGATCACCGCGCCGCCGCAGATCAGCCCGAGCATGAAGGGCGCATGCAGCAAAGAGAGCTTTTCTACGTTGATGGTCAGTCCGTGGGTCAGCGCCATGATGATCGAGAAGGTCATGGTGGTTGCACCCACAACGGCAGTACCGATCAGCACCGGCTTGGCCGTAGCCTTGAAGGTATTGCCGGCTCCGTCGTTGGCTTCGAGCAGGTACTTGGCGCGCTCGAACTTCGCATCGATGCCGAAGTCCTTCTTCAACTCCGCTTCGATACCGGGAATGACTTCGATCAGCGAGAGCTCATAAACAGATTGAGCATTGTCGGTAACAGGCCCGTAGGAATCAACGGCAATCGTCACCGGACCCATGCCCAGGAAGCCGAAGGCGACCAAACCGAAGGCGAAGACGGCGGGAGCGAGCATGATGAGATCCATCGATCCGCCCATCATGCTGAAATAGTAGCCCAGTCCCATCAGGGCAACCATGCTCAAGCCCAGCCAATAAGCGGACATGTTGCCGGCCACCAGGCCCGACAAAATTCCCAGCGAAGCGCCGCCTTCCTTCGCGGAGGTGACGACTTCCTGTACATGAGCCGAGTTGGTTGACGTGAAGACCTTGACCAGTTCTGGGATGAGCGCGCCGGCCAGAGTTCCGCAGGAGATGATCGAAGCCAGCTTCCACCATAGCGTTGGGTCGCCGTTGAGAGTAGGGATCATCAGATACGAGACGATGTAGGTGAGGATGATGGAAACGATGGAGGTGATCCAGACCAGTGAGGTCAAAGGCGCCTCAAAGTCCATCTCGTCGGAGTTAGAGTATTTCATCTTGGCGATAAAGCCATTGAGGAAGTAGGCGGCTGAGCTGGAGATCAGCATCGCTACGCGCATGACGAAGATCCAGACCAGCAATTCGGCCTGCGTCGCCGGGCTCTTGACGGCCAGCAGAATGAAGGTGATCAGAGCCACGCCGGTGACGCCGTAGGTTTCAAAGCCGTCGGCGCTGGGCCCAACCGAGTCGCCCGCGTTGTCGCCCGTGCAGTCGGCGATGACGCCAGGATTACGCGCATCGTCTTCCTTGATCTTGAAGACGATCTTCATCAGATCGGCGCCAATATCGGCAATCTTGGTGAAGATGCCGCCGGCAATACGCAGCGCCGCTGCGCCCAGGCTCTCGCCAATCGCGAAGCCGATAAAGCAGGGACCGGCGAATTCTTTCGGGACGAACAAAAGGATGCAGAGCATGATGAGCAGCTCGACCGAGATCAGCATCATGCCGACGCTCATGCCGGCCTTGAGCGGAATCGCAAAGAGCGGGTACGGCTTGCCCTTCAATCCGGCAAATGCCACGCGTGAGTTGGCATAAGTGTTGACGCGAATTCCGAACCATGCCACGCCGTAGCTACCCGCAATGCCGATCAAGCTGAAACCCAGGATGATGGGTAGGGTTACCGCAACATTCCCCACGGGAGCCAACCAGCCGAAGTACAGCGAGATAATGATGGCGATAAAGACCCAGAGCTGAAGTATGAACTTGCCCTGCGTAATCAGATAGGTTTTGCAGGTCTCATAGATCAGCTCAGACATCTCGCGCATCGATTTATGAACCGGCATGTTTTTCAACTGCATAAAGATCGTCAGGCCAAACAACAGGCCGCCGACGCAGAAGAGTAATCCGATCAGCAGAAGAGCGCGTCCGCTGAAGCCGAAGTGACTTACGGTCGACAGGTCCGGCAGCTTGAGGCTGGCTTCGCCCCCGCCTGCGGACTCCTGCGCGCCGGCGAATGCGGGAAGCAGGAACAGACCCATCAAAGCCGCGCCGGTCTTGTACTGACGCGCCAGAAACGACTCAGCGCTTTGCCAAGCGGCGCTGAGTCGTTTCTGCATGCCCGCAGCGCCAATTCCTGAGCCGATGACCTGGCGCACAAAAAAGAAAGCCGCAACGAGCGAAAGCCCGCCTACGGCCAGAAAGAAATCCACCCAATACTGTGCAGTCACAAATCCTCCCAAGTCAGAATGTTTGAAGCCTGCCAGGAGCGGCGCTCTAGATTGCAGGACCGTTCCGGCCGCTGGTAAAAAGTCAATCGAAGCGTACCATCCGG
Source organism: uncultured Occallatibacter sp. (assembly GCA_964532725.1). Taxonomy (GTDB): domain Bacteria; phylum Acidobacteriota; class Terriglobia; order Terriglobales; family Acidobacteriaceae; genus Telmatobacter. Next base: position 6,957 of record CAZHKN010000206.1, on the reverse strand, counting down.
TGGGAAGACTGTCGAGTGATTCGTGTCACAGGGGGAGGAACGGGCCTGGAATGAGTAGAATGCCACATCGCTTCCCTGATTGGGCCAGGGGATGGTGGAGTGCGGATGCAGCCGGATTTGTGACTGGCAAAATTGGCAGAACAGCAGAGACTCCAGCGCAGGGCCGATTACTGCACCGGAATCTCGATTTTGTCACCGGGCAGGGGTTGGCGCATGTTTTGCTCATCAATGTCGCGGGCCTTCCAGTTGGGCAGCGGGCGCAGCTTGAAGAGAACCAGAGTGTTGCGCTCCGGGTGGTCGAAGGCTCTGAAGCTGGCGACTTGTTCCAGCGAGTAGTAGGTGTGCAGATCTTCGAGCGTGCCGGGGTCGATGTCGTTCCAGGTGGCCCACCAGCCGGGCTTGTAATAGGCGAGTTTGGCAGGCAGGTCTGGCATCTGCGTGGTCGGCGTGCCAAAGTCGTCGCAGAGCGTGGGCAGATGCGTGATCAGCGTGATGTCGTCGCCGCTGATCGAGACCAGAAGCCGGTTGCCGTTGGGATGGGTATCGATATAGCGGGTCAACTGCTGGGCGGCATCGACAAAGGTGTACTCGGGATGGGCGGCAAAGCTCAAGGTCCAGACACTATTGATGCCCACGGCTACAGCGGCAAAGAGAACCACCACCCAGCCCAGTTGGCGCAGCCTTCCATTCTCGGCCAGCAGAGAACCGGCTCCCAGCGCAACAACAAAGAAGCTGAAAAAGGCCACGACCGCAAAATATCGCGGCTGCGGATGGTTCTGATAGGTCATGAAGAGGATGTATCCGGCGACAGCCAGCACCGATGCGCCGAAGACCGGATCGAGCAGAAGTCTGCGCGCCCATGCTGCCGCGGGGAATTTGCGCACAGCCTGCACGGTACCCAAAAGAATCGCAGCCAGAAAAATCAGCCCGGCCATCGGAATCAAAATGTGATCGACCCAGAGACCGCCGTGGAAGGACCACCAAAGGCTCAACAGCGGCCAATAGAACTCCGGCGGCTTCACGTATTTGTTGATGAAGAAGAGATAGTGGTAATCATCCATTAGCCCGCGGCTGGCAATGAGCGCCATCCATGCGCCGAAGATTGCAGCAAAGGCCGTGACTGCCGCGGTGCAGCACTGAATCGCGAGCCTGCGCTCTTTCCACAGCGGCAGCAGCATGGCCCAGGCAATGGCTGGGAGAAGGAAGACAGCCGTCGTCTTGGTGAGCATCATCAGCGTGTACAACAGGCCAATTAATACCGAAGCCGCCAGCGGCCTGCGCAGTTCCGGCAGCCGGACCGCAAGATTCAACGCCGCCAGCAGCAGCGCAGTCAGCAACGGTTCCAGAATCGCGAGTCGGCTGAAGCAGTAAAGAAAGGGACTGGTCACCAGCAGCGTCAGCGCCATCAGCGCCATCCAGCGTGGTCCCCGGGTGCGCAGCAGCAGGTAACTCAATCCCAGATTGGCAAAGTAAAAGCCGACGGCAACACCGCGCGCAGCTTCCACTGTGACGCCGGTAAAGAAGAAGAGCAGCCACTCCAGAAACGGCCAGACGGGCACGGCCGGCGCGGGATTGAAGTCTCCGGGCAGGTACCAGTTGCCCGTGAGATGTGCGCGGATGGCGGCGTTGCCGTACCAGCCCTCGTCGGTGTATTTGGCCCAGTCATCAATCCACGGCGTGTGATTGGGGAAATCGGCGCGCAGGTGATGGGCATGCAGAAGTGCGAACCCGCTGATTAAAAGCAGCCAAAGGGCATAAAGCCAACGCCTGGATGAGATCATTTCCGGCTGTTTCCCCGCAGAAGAGAAAGATGTACGGCATTGCAGCAGTGTCGCAGAGCCTGCGACGGGAGAGGTATGCATCAAGTATAGCGCCCGGGGAATGGGCAACTGAATTCTTCCCTTGCGACTCTGGTGTGCCGCAAGGGAAGAAAAGCCGAGATGAATCTGCAAGGTGCAGACTTAAACGGTGATTGTTTCCTGCCCCGGCGTCCAGCCGCACGGAGTCAGTTCGCCGGTCTGCAGCGCATCCAGCACGCGCAGAACCTCCTTGGGATCGCGGCCTACCGCAAGATCAGTTACGTAAACAAAACGAATGATGTTTTCCGGGTCCACGATGTAAGTGGCTCGCTGGCTGACGCCCGCATCGGGGTCCAGAATGCCCAGCGCCGTGGAGAGTTCGCGCTTGATATCCGCGAGCATGGGGAAGGGAAGATTCTTCAGTGAGGGCTGCTCATTCCGCCAGGCCCAGTGAACGAAATCCGAGTCGATGCTCCCGCCCAGCACCTGTGCGTTGCGATCCGCGAACTCCTTGTTCAAATCGCCGAAGGCCGCAATCTCCGTGGGGCAGACAAAAGTAAAGTCCTTGGGCCAGAAGAAGTAGACCTTCCACTTACCGGGATAGCTGTTTTCGGTAATCGGCTGAAAAGCCTTCTTCAGGTCCAAATCGACTACGGCAGTTAGATTGAAGGCGGGAAAATTCTCTTTGACGCTCAGCATGAAGGTCTCCTTTGGCTTATGTTGATTGGTTAAGAATGAGGTTGAATGATTCCGGGATCGCAGAACATAACTGTGCCCTGCTCTGTGTTGAGCAGAGGCGCTGAAAACTGCGATAAACAGAAGCTCTTGAGCTAGATTTTACAGCAACGGGTCGCCCGGGCAGGCCTCTCGCGCCTCCCACACCAGACGCGCCGCGGTCAGGTCTTCTATCGCCATGCCGACGGATTTGAAGACGATCCGCCGTCCCTTTGGCGCATTGATCGTCCCATCGAGAATTTCGCCGATCTCAGCCTCGATCGTTGTGCCGGAGAGACGCACGTCGCCGGCTTCCCGTTCCACTGCAGCGCGCGATTCGGCAATTACCGCGCTTGAAAGCATCGCTTCATCATCCAGCTCTCGCAGCATCGCTCCGGTGGCTCCCACGGCCAGCACCAGCGCATCGGGGCCAAGCAGGTTGCCTTCGAGAACCGGCACAGGTGAGTTGGTGGCAGTCAAAACCACATCTGCGCCAGCCGCTTCATCGATTGCAACCGCTCGCCCGCCGCATTTGCTGGCCAGTCGCTGTGCGTTGGCCGCTGTGCGGCTCCAGATGCGAATCTCCTGCAATGCGGGCCAGACTGTGTGCAGCGCGGCAATATGCGACCGCGCCTGCACACCGCTCCCCAGAATCCCCAGGCTGCGGGCCTCGGGCGGAGCCAGCGCCGCAAACGCCACAGCCGATACAGCGGCCGTGCGCATCTCGGTGATTATCGTGCCATCCATCAGCGCCAGCGGCTCACCGGTCGAGCGGCGCAGCAGCTCAACGACGGCCATGTGCGTGTGCAGGCCAAGGCGCACGTTGCTGGGATAGAAGGTGACAGTCTTGACTGCTATGTACTCGCCCGCGATCACCGGCATCACCGCGAACCAGCCTGCATCTTTTTCATTGCCGGAGCGGAGAATCGTTCGCGGCGGCTGTTCAACATTTCCTGCGGTGTAGTCAATCAGCGCCTGACGAATCGCGGGGATCAGCGCGCCGTAGCTGAGTGCGGCGCGAACGTCTTCAGCGCGGATGTACATAGTGGGGTCCGCTCAGGCGGGCTTAGTTGGGCCTTCCACCCGAGGCAGACCGGCGCCGAAAGCGCTCATCCACCGGCTGGCGATTCTTGAAGCCGCTCTCAACGGTATGCCAGTGTTCAATCGCCGGCTCACCCATCTTCCAGCAGAGCAGGACCGTTTGGTCATCGAGGCGACAGGGAAAATCCAGCAGCCCGGAGTCAAGATCCTTCACCTGTACGCCAATCGAATCGATCTCGGCAACCGATTCGCGAACGCGCTGCAAGTGGGTCTCCATCTCCGCGCGCATTTTAGCCACGCGGCTCACATCCACTTGCATCCCGCCGGAAAAATAGATTCTCCGCGCCAGCTCCGCCAGGCCGGAGTCAACCTTTTCGGCGGACTGCTTGCCTTCGATGGCCCGCTTGAGCAGGGAATCCAGCACCGGTAACAGGGCTTGCGCTTCTTCGAGGGTGAAAGTCTTCATCGGAGTGTCCTGATATCTAGAATACCCCGAATCGCAATAGAGTTACAGCACGGAATCAATCGGCATTATTGTCCCGACTGCGGTCGCGGAGCAGGTTTGGGAGCCGGTTTCGCTTTGGTCGCAGGCCGGGAGATGCCAAAACTCATTAATACAAATCCAAACCCCTTGCGCAATGCTGCAAAAACACTCATTCGTGATTCCCTTTCCGTTCTCTCCACTCTATTGTGACAGTTACTTGCTTCCAACCACTTTTGCAGGCTCGGCAACTGCAGCGGCGGTGGGCGGGGAATTTTTAAGAATCTCGATTGCCTCCGGGGGCAATGGCTTGTCGGCATTGGCCAGCAGCAGACTCACATCCCACATCTCCGTATCCGTGAGAACATTTTTGTAGGCCGGCATTCCGGTTAGGCGGATGCCGTTGGCGACCTTCCAATAGGTCTCCCCCGGCGGGTCATCACTCACGCCCACCACATCCCCGTGCTTTTCCCACAACTGCGGCGCATTGGGATACATATGCGGCCCGAAGGAAGAGGGCTTTTTGTGCAGGCCGTGGCAGGCTGCGCATTGTTCACGGTAGATATGAGCGCCGGCGGTCAACGAGGCCTCGCTGACCTCGACAGGCGGCTTGGCGATCAGTTCGCGGTCGATCCTGAGATGCAGAGGGAAGTGGACAATCTCTTGTTCGTGCGGAATCGGCGGGTCGGCGACGGCCACCGGCGGCGCACCGAAGTAAAACCAGCCTGCAACTCCAACCGGGACCAGCAGGACTCCCAGCACGATTCCAAAGAGAATACGAAACATCCTGACCTCCGCGCTCTGTTGCTCTCCATCCTAGAGCATTTGCCGCGGCCAGGGTGGCTGCTCTTCAGCAAACAGGAAAGAACCGCGGTGCGAATCAGGCCGGATCGGACACTTTTCCCCACTCAGGACAGGTCAATCCCGCGCGGCAGACTTCCGATCTCCTTGCGATTTGCTCATCGGGGCTTGCCATTCACCGGTTGGCGCGTCCAAACCACATGCGCCCACCGCTGCGACTCTCCCGGAGGTGTTTTAATACCTAAGGGGGAGTGCTGCCCGCAGGCGCGCTTCCGTATTGTTGTGGAGGGATTTCCAGACCGATGGTTTTATTTCGCCGTATTGCCTTTTTGCTGGCGCTCACTGCGCCGGCATTGATTGCCGCCCAGGCGCAAAGCTCAAGTTCCACATCTGACCCGACGGCGACGGCCCAGTCGCAAGGCCAGGCGCCGACGCCGCAGCAGTTGAGTGTGCAGGCGCGCATCAAGGCCCGCCGCGAAAAGCGCCGCGCCGATGCGATTCATGAGGCTTACGGGCACCTGTATGAAGCCTATGCGGGCGGCGGCTATCTGCGCTTCAGGCCGGGTTCGACGTTGCAGCACAACAATGAATTGAACTGGAACGTTGGCTTTACCCGCTACAGGAGTGAGCGGCTGGGCATCACCGTGGATGGGCGAGGAACTTATGGGACTGCGTGGGTTTACGATAACAATACCAACGCGATCTGGAATCCATCCATCAGTCAATATGCCCTGATGGCGGGGCCGACTTACCGCTTTTATCTACAGCCTAAATACGCAATCTCTGGTCGCGTGATGGGCGGATTCGCCTACGGAAATTTCTCCGGAGATACAAGCGGGCTCGTCAGTGTCTCAAACAGTCTAGGCCTCTATCCAGACGGCACAACCTACGCGCTGAATGCGGCTGTCATCGGTGAGTACAATCTGAGTCCCGGCTTGAGTATTCGCCTGGCGCCGGAGTATTTCGCCACCGGCTTCGGCTCCTCTTTGCAACACAATCTGGGCTTTACTGCTGGTATTAATTACCGGTTCGGCAAGCAGTAGGGGTTTCTCGCACAAGTACCTGAATACAAGCGTAGTATCAAAAGGTAAAGCCGGGGCGAATCCCCGGCTTTACCTTTTGCTGCGGAAAATTTCTTACTGCTTGACCGTATCCAAATCAATCGTCAGCTTGACCGCATCGCTGAGAACGGCATCGGGGAAACTGGAGCCGATGCCGAAGGCGGTCCGGCTGATGGTAGTAGTCGCCTCATAGCCGGCGTGCTGTTTGTGGTCCATCGGGTTGTCCAACGGGCCGGTGGGTCCTTCCACCTGCAGTACTACCGGCTTGGTCACGCCCTTCAGGGTGAGGTTGCCGGTCACGGTGAGGCCGCTGCCGCTCTTGGCCACGCTGGTGCTGACGAAGGTCGCACTTGGGAACTTTGTCGCGTCAAAGAACGTATCCGTCTTCAAGTGGTTGTCACGGGCTGATTCGCCGGTTGTGAGGCCTGCAACATCAATTGTGGCGGTCACGGTAGACTTGGTCACGTCGGTCTGGTTCCACACGATGGTGGCGGTGACATGACCGAAGCGGCCATGCACATTGGAAACACCCATATGCCGGATGCTGAACTCGACGTCGCTGTGGGCCGGATCGTTGATCCAGTTAGAGGTCTGCGCCTGCGCCAGGGGGAAAGCCAGCGCCAGAATGCCAGTGAGTATCGCCAAACGCTTCATGAAGTTCTGTCCTTTTCAGTTGTAGGCCAATGGCCGCGGAGGATGCTGGCCATGCCAGGATGGGCAGCCGGAGGGGTTCACCAGAGGGAAAAACAGCTCTCTGGACCGTCGGGAATCTTTCTGGTCAATAAGGATGCACACTGACGAGGGATCGGTGCAACAATAGTTTTATGAGAAGTTTTATGAGAAAATACTATGACCGGCGAAAGCGGGAGTCCAAAGTAACTTTTCCTGGTTTTTGCACATTTTAGTGTGCAGGAGAGCGAGAATTATGGCATCGGCAGCGCAGTTTGACCCTTTCCGGAATGTTTTTGGATCCCTGCGTGAGGACTTAAATCTCGGTACCGCAGGTGCTGGTTGGGGATTGGGTACTTACTTTGGTGCTGATTTGGTGCTGATTGGTGTT
>CAZHKN010000205.1:0-9098 GCA_964532725.1 uncultured Occallatibacter sp. | reverse complement strand
CTAAGCGGACACTTCACTTGCTACCACCTCCGGACATATCATGTGCTACTGACAGCGTTCTTCCACGGTCTTGGCATACTCCACCGTTTCAGGTATACTAAAGATTCGGCAAGCAGTCGGGGACGTGTGTCTGACACTTGGTTCCACGATTGCTACGAGTTCAGCCCCGCAGAGTTCTTTCTCTCCGAGTGCGATTTCAACCGCACTCCCTGACGGCAACACCCGGCGGCGCGAAACACCAAAATCTGGAGCAAAGCAATGGCACAGGTATGCGACATCTGCGGCAAAGGGCCGCAATTCGGTAACAACGTCTCTCACGCGCACAACGTGACCCGCCGCCGCTGGAATGTGAACCTGCAAGCGGTCAAGGCGCTGGTCAACGGCGCTTCCAAGCGGATTCGCGTCTGCACCAGCTGCATCAAGGGCGGGAAGATCGCCAAAGCGTAACGGCGACTTCTCGTAGCCTGAGACAACAAACCCTGATTCACGCGAACCCCGTCCTCAAAGCGGACGGGGTTTTGTTGTGTCTATTACCTGCCCGATTGATCAAGGCGGAGCTATTCCGTTTGCCGCGTAAATGTGAGCGAAGCGGAGTTGATACAGTATCGCAGGCCGGTCGGCGCCGGCCCATCTGGAAAGACGTGGCCGAGATGGCCGCCGCAGCGGGCGCAGGTGACTTCAACGCGCCGCATCCCGAAGCTGCGGTCTTCGTGTTCCACAATTGCCTTTGAATCCATGGGAAGCATGAAGCTGGGCCAGCCGCAGCCGGAATCAAATTTGGCTCCGCTGGCAAAGAGTAATGCTCCGCAGCCCGCGCAGTGGTAGTTTCCGGTTGCGTGATTCTGTGTGAGCGCTCCGGTGAAGGCCCGCTCAGTGCCTTTTTCGCGCAGCACATGGTACTGCTCTGGGGTGAGTGTTGCGCGCCACTCCGCTTCTGATTTTTCTATCTTTTCTGACTGCTCGCTCATTCGTCTCTCCTCACTTAGAATCTCGCCTGAAAACCGGAAAGTTGCAAGTGGGAGTTCCGCATAGCGAGCGGAATGATGCCCTGCGATGATAGAAATATCTGCGGCGGGAGAGGGCGCAATGAGACGGAAGAAAATCGATTTCCTGGCGGGTTTATTGGTTTTGGAGATGCTAGCGGGGACGGTCTACGCGAGTGCGCAAACGGCGGAACAGGGCTGGCTGCGCTATCAACGGCAGCCAAATAAACGCGATGAAGCGATCAGGCCGCTCGCTCCATTCAGCTATGTACCTCTTTCAAAAGAAGGACCGTGGGCCGCGCATGGCGCCCCCACGCCCGGATTGCTTTTAACCTACGATCATGAACTTGAGCGCACTGCGCAGAACGAGCTGAATACAGCTCTTGCACGGCTCACCAGTGAGGAGTCTTCTCCAACAACCGCAAATTACCAATGGCAAGGCCGAGAAATTTGGGTTTTCGACAGGAATGAATTCAAAGGATGGTTTCCCAAAAACGAAGCACCACCTCTTGATCCGGAGGGATATTGGTTGGGTTCCATCCAAACGGGAACGGAGCGGACTTTTGTATTGGTTGGTGGAAGCGGCCGCGGTGTGCTTTACGGCTCTTTTGATTTACTGCGGCGTATCAGCCAGGGGCAGGATCTCAACTCCATCAATGTAGTCGAGCGTCCTGCCTTCCCCATCCGCTGGGTGGACGAGTGGGATAATCCAGACGGGTCGATTGAGCGCGGCTACGCGGGCCGGTCGATCTTTTTTGAAGGCGGCAATGTTCGTGAGGATCTGAAGCCCGTCGCTGAATACGCTCGCCTGTTGGCCTCGGTGGGCATCAATGGCTGCAATATAAACAACGTCAACGCCGCACCCCAATTGTTGGACTCCGGCTATTTGAAGCAGTTAGCACGAGTAGCCGACACGATGCGCCCGTGGGGAGTTCGTCTTGCAATGAGCGTCGATGTTGCCAGTCCGCAGAAGATCGGCGGCCTTTCAACCTTTGATCCCCTCGATCCGGCAGTCAAAGCCTGGTGGGCGGCGAAGGTCGATGAGATTTATTCGCTCATTCCCGACTTTGCAGGCTTTACCGTCAAGGCTGACTCCGAGGGGCAGGCAGGTCCATCGAGTTATGGACGGACTCCGGCCGATGCGGCCAATCTTCTCGCCAACGCTCTGGCCCCGCACAACGGTGTCGTTCTCTATCGCGCCTTTGTCTACAACCATCATCTCGACTGGCTTGACCCCAAGGCCGACCGCGCCCGCGCCGCGTATGACATCTTTCATCCGCTTGATGGTAAGTTTGCCGCCAATGTGATTGTGCAGATCAAGGAAGGGCCGATTGATTTTCAGGCACGGGAGCCGGTGTCTCCATTGTTTGCGGGGCTGCCAAAGACCAGCACCGCTCTTGAAATTGAAGTGACGCAGGAGTACACCGGCCAGCAGCGTCATCTGGTCTATCTCGCGCCCATGTGGAAGCAGGTCCTGGACTTCGATCTGCGCGCTGACGGCGCGCAAACACCGGTCCGAGAATTAATTGCCAGCAAGGGCCTGGGCGGGATGGTCGCTGTTGCCGGAGTAGGCCGCGACGCATGGCTCGGTTCGCCGCTGGCTATGGCCAATCTCTACGCGTTTGGCCGCCTTGCATGGAACCCCGAACTCAAGCCGGAAGAGATCGCCGACGAGTGGACAAGGCAGACAATCAGTACGGACTCTGAAGTAGTAAAAACAGTCGGCAGACTGTTAATGCAAAGCTGGCCAGCCTATGAAAGTTATACCGGCCCGCTGGGCGCGCAGACATTTACTGACATTACCGGCAGCCACTACGGTCCCAATATCGAATCCAGCGAAAACAATGGCTGGGGACAATGGCACCGCGCCGACCACGATGGCATCGGCATGGATCGTAGCGTTGCCACTGGAACCGGCTATATCGGCCAGTATCCGCCCGAGGTAGCCAAGTTATACGAGTCACTTGCCACCTGCCCGGACGAGTTACTTCTCTTCTTTCATCACGTGCCATACACTTACCGGCTTCACTCCGGCAAAACAGTCATTCAGCACATCTACGACTCGCACTACGACGGCGCGGCGCAGGCAGCAGAGTTTGTGAAGGCGTGGGCAGCGCTAAAGGGCCGAGTTGATGGCAGGTTTTACGAAGATGTGTTGGCGCGGCTCGAATATCAGGCTGGCCATGCGATCGTCTGGCGCGATTCCATCGTGCAGTATTTTTACAAGCTCAGCGGCATCCCCGACGAGAAGGGCCGCGCCGGCCACTACCTCGGCCGCCTCGAAGCGGAAGACGCCCGCCTCACCGGCTACAAAGTCATCGATGTAACTCCGTGGGAGGATGCCTCCGGCGGCAAGGCTGTCAGCTGCTCCTTGCAAAACTGCGCTGCAGAATGGACATATGATGGCCCGCCTGGACGCTTCAACATCGCAGTCCAGTATTTTGATCTGCAGGGCGGAACAGCCAACTTCACGCTCAAGGTAAACAGCCAGCCAGTTTCCACATGGGCTGCCGATGCTGCTCTACCGTCGAAGCGGCCTCATGGCGACAACTCGACGCGCCGCACGATTCCCAGCATCAATCTCAAGCGGGGCGATCAGCTGCGCGTGGAAAGCGCGCCGGATGAGGATGACCCGGCGGCGCTGGATTATATTGAGTTAACGCCCGCAGCCGCTTTCTGATCTTAGAGTGCAATGGGAGTATATTTCGATATAAATTGAAGTTGCAGGCGGAGTAGTTCTAGGAAGCGTCTTGCAAGGCGGAGATAAGTATGTCGGCAATTTCGGGTATAGGCTACAACAACAGCGCAATGGAACTCCAGACGGAATTGCTTGCTGGGGAATCATTGCTTTGGTCGGGTCAGCCGGAGCAAAGCGTCATTTTCCATGCACAGGACTGGTACGCGATCCCCTTTAGTTTTTTATGGGGAGGGTTTGCGATCTTCTGGGAGGCGAGTGTAACTGGACTCTGGGGAGATTCGACGCGCACGCATAGCGCACCGGGATTTTTCGTGCTTTGGGGAATCCCATTTGTGGTGATGGGCCAGTATTTGATCTGGGGCCGCTTCTTTTACACAGCGTGGAAGAAGCGGCAGACGCATTATGGAATTACCAACAAGCGCATCCTTGTTCTGAATGCGGGCAGCAGCCGCAGATTGAATGATGCCTTCTTTGGCAGTCTCGATTCTGTGTCTCTGACAACCCGTCAGGATGGGATAGGAACAATCGAGTTTTCGCCAGATAATTCGAGCCTGCAGGGGGCGAACTCATGGGGCGGCCGCCTGCGCGGAAATCAGTTGGATATGGGGATCAATCTAAAGCGGCTCGCGTTCTTCGACGTTGCGGATGCTCGAACTGCTTATCAGTTGATTCAGTCTCAGAGAGAATCAGCGCGCAAGGAGCAATAAAGCGCACTCAGCCGGAAGACATGCAAAAAGGACGAGCGAATCGCTCGTCCCTCTGTTATTCGACTGAACGTAAGCAGCTATCGTTTCGCCTGAATTGTCTTGGGGCTTCCGCCGCCGCCCTTTTTAGCGGCGCGCTTGGCGCTGATGGCGTGCATCTCCTTGCCCATCGGCGACTGATTGATGATGAGTTGAATCGCCAGGTTGATGAGGTTGCCGGTGCACCAGTAGAGCGCCAAGCCAGAGGCAAAGTGCAGCATGGTGAATCCCATGATGGCGGGCATCATGAACGCCATCATCTTGCGCTGTGCCGGGTCCATGCCGGCCGCCGGGGTGATCCACTGCGTGAGGAACATACTCACGATGATGATGACCGGAAGGATATAAAGCGGGTCCGGCACCGAGAGATCGGATAGCCAGAACCAGTGCGCATGGCGCAGTTCTACGGCATTCAGCAACACCCGATAGTAGGCAAAAAAGAGCGGCATTTGCAACAGCATCGGGAGGCAGCCGCCATACATGTTAATGCCCTCAGCGTTATAGAGCGCCATCATCTCAGTTTGCATCTCGGCCTTCTTGGGATCGGTGGCCTTGAGACTGGCGTACTTCCGCTTGATCGCATCTACTTTGGGCGCAATGCGCTGCATCTTCAGCGAAGACTTCATCATCATCAGTCGCGTGGGGAACATGACGAGGTTGAAGATCACCGTGACAACGATGATGGCCCAGCCCCAGTTGGGGATGCCATGCTCATGCAGGTAGCGTAACGCCAGATAGAGCGGCTTGGCAATCACTGTGAGCCAGCCGTACTGGATCAGCGGATCAAGAGCCTGCCCGTCTGCCTTACCGTCCGCGCCGATGGCATGAACGGACTTCAATATATCCAGTTCCTTGGGTCCGGCGTAAAGGCGCAGCCGCGTATAGCCGTTGGTGTCGCCCATTGCCAGCCCCAGCACCGGTGCTGGAGTGATCTTGCTGTTCGGATCCTTGGGATCGTTGGGCAGATCAATCGAGTTGTGCAGTGTGACCACGGACGCGTCGGCTGAATTGTCCGGCATCATTGCGGCTGCGAAATAGAGATCGGTAACGGCGGCGTATTCGTAGGGCAGGTTGAGGGTGTTGATGCCGCTCACATCCTTGGCCTTGGCAGAATCCTGCTTTCCTCCTATCGACCAGGTGAACAGCGAAGAGGTTGACGTAGGAATGATGCCGCTGGTCTGGTTGTTCTTGGCGATAAACTCTTCCATATCGCCAAGTCCGGCAGGCCACTGCACCAGTGCCCGCACAGGCACTCCATCGCGCTTTACCTGAGCCTCAATGTCAACCACATAGCTTGAGTCGAAGCGGAAGGTCTTTACTACATCCAGGCCGTTGGCTGCGTAATGAAAAGTGAGGGAATTAGGCGCGTAGAGAATGCCGGTAGCCGATGGCTGAAACAGTGCGCTGTTCAACTGATCCGTTAGCGATGGCTCATAGGTATACAGCGAGAGCGGGAGGCCGATTTTGCCGGGATCGTTTTTTTCATGGTTGTCACGCTCGTGCGCCGCTGCCTGCTGCTGCACCATATCCAGCGGCTTGCCCGCCGAATCGGTATAGTTCTTCAGAATCCAGTTCTTTACCTGCGCGCCTTTGTTGGTGAAAACAATCTTATATTGGTCGTTCTCAACCGTGGTCTCGGTCTCACTGGGGGCCATAATACCGGGAACAAGCACCAGCGGCTGCGAAGCGCTTGCCTGTTGGCCAGTCGCTCCCGGTAACGGTTGCTCAACGGGAGTTGGTGCAGCGGGCGTCTGTGCTTGCGTTTGGCTGGCCGGCGTCTCAGTCGGCAAGGGCTTGGCAAAAAAGTACTGGTAGGCAAATAGGCCCGCCATCGCCAACATCATGATTGCCAACATGGAGCGCATATCGCCGCCGCCGCTACCACCGCCGGGACCTTGCGCCTGAAGATTAGGATTGCTGATTTCTGCCAAAGGATACTTCCTGTCGTTTTAGAGCTGTGAGGCTGTGTACGTTAAGAGGGCCGCACTTCTTATGGTAATGGGTTCAACTGGATTGCCCGTGCTGCCGGGTTTGGCGGAACAGGATCTAGCCCACCGCGGGCAAAAGGATGGCAACGCAGCAGCCTCCACAAAGCCAGGAAAACACCTCGCAGCGGTCCATGAATCCGGATTGCGTCGGCCGCATACTCCGAGCAGGTGGGTAAATACCGGCATCCGCCCGGACCCAGCGAATGCAATGCCGGAGAAAGCCAGCGTCGGTAAAAGTCGAGAATCGCCAACAAAATCCGTGTCATACCACCACCTGCGGTGGGGCTAGCTGCGCTTCGCGCCTGTCCGTCTGCGGCAAAGCTTTGGATCTGTCTTTCACAGCCTCAGCATTTGCCTGCTGGAGTATACGCAGAACCTCGGCTTCTAGTTTCGAAAATTCCAGGGTCAGCACTACGCGGCGGGGATGCAGGATCAGATCACAGCCCGCGGGCAGCAGTTCTATATGCCGGCGCAAAATATCCCTCATGCGTCGCTTGATGCGGTTGCGCTCATGGGCTTTGCCCACCACTTTGCCTGCTGTAAGACCAACGCGCGGCCCCGTGGGCAAAGCTGCCCCTGTAAATGCCGGCTGCGGCGGCGCAAGAAACCAACTCATTGATGCGGATTGACGCTTGCGGCTGGCCGCGTAAGTACGCTGATAGTCGGCATGTTTGGTCAGGCGTGAGCCGGTTAGAGACAAGACTCTGCGCTGCGCTGGAGACTGAGCCGATTGGAGAGGGGTGTTCATGGCGGTGCCGCGGGGAGTCAATGCCGAAGCGGATCAATCCAGGAAATGCGCTCCGGCAAAGAAAACGGCGGAAAGGAGGCTAGTCGCGGTATCCGGCGCTGACGGCAACACGTTTGCGGCCAATAGCGCGGCGGCGGCTGAGAACGGCTGCGCCGCTCTTGGTCTTCATGCGGGCGCGAAATCCGTGGGTTTTTACGCGCTTGCGGCGGTTCGGTTGAAATGTGCGCTTGGGCATGGAATTGCGCTCCTGTATGCTTCAGTTTCTTTGTTAAAATCTGCGCCTAGACGGCAAGTTTTAAGTATATATCAGGTTGTGTCAGGAATCCAGCGGATCGTTATGCGCGGGTGTTGCAAGGATACAGAATCCACTTTGCCAGCTTCCATTGCAAAACGCTGTCAGCAAGCAGCGATCCATATCTTTGGGAACTGACTTCAGTAACCCTTGCCAGCTTGTTTCACCATGCGTGGTGCAACTCGATTGGCTCGGTGCAAAGTTATGTGAAAGAGGCATTGCAAGCATGGTCAAATGTGCTACTATCGGGACCGTTCAGTAAAGTTTCCGAGCGCCCCACGGAACGGTATTCATTCAACGCCCAGAGGTGGTTTTTCATGGGCGGATCAGCGGCGATCAGGCAGACGTGAGCACCATCTTGGACGCAGGGCAAAGACTCAGCGCCGAGAGAGAGCCATTGCCTAATCCCGTGGATGAAACCTCCGGCAGTTCATAGGGGTTGCAGGCAAGGATGTTTCAATGGCATTTGCAATTTCGCCCGCAACGGCGCCCAATCCATGGCTTCTTATTCTTGCAGCGCTCGAGAAGAAGGTCATTCGGCAATCGTTCGAGACGTGGCTCAAGCCCACGCGCTATAGCCACGCCACCGGCCGCACACTCTACGTCCGCGTTCCCTCGCCGGAGTTTCAGCATATTGGCGATAAATACGGCGACCTGATCCAGGAAGCCATCGATCTGCAGGCTCTGGACTTTGACGACGTCAGCTTCGTCACGGCAGAGGACGATCCCTCCATCCCTCCGCAGCGCCGCGACGGCGGCTTTGGCCCGGTGCCCACGCACGCGCCCACAGCGCCTGCTCCCGCGCCCCGTTCGCCTGAGCAGGCCCGCTTTGACTGGTCTACAGCGGCCCAGCTCAACTCCCGCTACACCTTCGACGCCTTCGTCATCGGCAACGGCAACCAGTTCGCCCGCGCGGCCTCGCTGGCCGTCGCCGAGCGCCCCTCCAAGGCCTACAATCCTCTCTTCCTCTACGGCGGCGTCGGCATGGGCAAGACCCACCTCATGCACGCCATTGGACACGAGGTAAAGCGCCGCCAGCCCGCAGCCAGCATTTGCTATGTCTCGGCGGAAAAATTCACCAACGAGATGATCACCTCGTTGCGTAACGACCGCATGACCAGCTTCCGCGACCGCTTCCGCACCGTGGACGTGCTGCTGATCGACGACATCCAATTCATAGCGCAGAAGGAGCGTACCCAGGAGGAGTTCTTCCACACCTTCAACGCCCTCCATGAGAGCATGAAGCAGATCGTGATCGCATCGGATCGTCCGCCGAAAGAATTGGCCGAGATTGAAGACCGCCTGCGTTCCCGCTTTGAGTGGGGATTGATCGCCGACATTCAGCCGCCCGATCTTGAAACCAAGGTCGCCATTCTGCAAAAGAAGGCGGAGAGCGAGCAGGTGGCCCTGCCCATCGATGTCGCGCTCTTCGTGGCCTCGAATGTGCGCACCAACGTCCGCGAGCTTGAAGGCGCAATGACCCGGCTCATCGCCTGGTGCCAGATGAACCACATGGAGATCACTCTGGCCGCAACCCAGCAGTGCCTCAAGCAGTTCATTGACATGCAGGTGCGCAAGATTACCATCGAGGCCATTCAGCGCGCGGTGGCCGAGCAGTTCGGCATGCGGGTGAGCGACCTGAAGCA
>CAZHKN010000204.1:0-9183 GCA_964532725.1 uncultured Occallatibacter sp. | reverse complement strand
TTATGGCGCCATTTTTCAAAAATGGGAAATACTCCTATACAGCGACTACAACGGTTATGAATGAGCCCTTTTCGGCCAGTAACACGAATTAGGTGGAGGGGCGGAGGGTATCGTGAAACGACTGACTGAAGGTTTAGCATGGGCAAAGCGGCTTGAGAATGAGCGAGGGGGGGCTCTCATTGAGATGGCAATGTGTCTGCCCTTTCTGTGTCTCCTGGTCTTTGGGGTCATCGAGTTTTCGCGGATAATTTTAGACTGTCAAGTGATGAATGGCATGAGCAGGCAAGGCTCCGACCTTGCTTCCCGCGGATGGCCCCTGGCAGACGAGGGGGCGACACCCGGTGTATTGACAGCGCTCGTTACTCAGGGCGCTCCATTGAATATCGGCACACAGGGCAGGATCATCGTGACTGAGGTAACCTATGATCCCAATGGCAATCCTACAATTGCGGATCAGGTTCCATCGTCATCCGGTATTACGGTAACCAGTAGAATTGGCTCTGGGGTCGGGAATGCACCCAATGCAACTCTCATGCCAGTGAATACCACCCTCGCAAAGCAGACGGTCTTTGTAACCGAGGTGTTCTACTCCTATAGTCCCTTCACACCGCTTGGCAGTTTTTTTAGCGGATCTATTGGTTCCACATTGTACGACGTGGCGTATTTCTAAGAGGAGGATCAAGTGCATCTCATACGAGGGTTGAAGGCGGCTAGGAAAGAGAGCGGACAAGCACTTATTTTTTTCGCCTTGTGGCTGCCCATTATATTGATTTTTGTGGGGTTTGCCGTCGACTTTGGTTTTGGCTTTCTGACAAAGCTCCGGCTTGCGAAGGCCTGTGATGCTGCTGCGTTAAAGGTTATGTACAACCTGGGCCAAGGGCAAACCTCTGCTATAGCCATCGGGCAAAGCGTCTTCGCCTCAAACATCAATGCGAACTCCAGCTTGCCTTATTCTATAGCCCCTACCGCGAATTTTAACATTGTAACCACTGGTAGCCAGCCTGTTGTCACTGTTACTGCCGCAGCCACAATCCGAACCTTCTTTATAAGGATTGCGGGTCCGAGCTTTGAGACTCTTTCCGTATCTGACACTTCCCAGGCAACCCGCCCGCCCGTTCTTCTTTCGTTGGTGTTGGATAGATCTGGTTCGATGACCAAGAATGGTGGGTCAACGGCCTTGCCTCCCGCGGTGCTGGAATTTCTTGTCCCCTTCATCCCCGGCACCGATCAACTTGGAATAGTAAGCTTTTCGACGGATGCAAATGCGGATGTGCCGATCACCACACAATTCGTGACGCCAATTACGAGCTTCGCGAACGGGATGACGTTCCAAGGAGGCACTGATGCGTACGACGGACTGAACGATGCCCAGA
Source organism: uncultured Occallatibacter sp. (assembly GCA_964532725.1). Classification (GTDB taxonomy): domain Bacteria; phylum Acidobacteriota; class Terriglobia; order Terriglobales; family Acidobacteriaceae; genus Telmatobacter. The sequence goes on along the minus strand of CAZHKN010000204.1, from coordinate 7,810 downwards.
CCATGGTCACGGGCGTTGCCAACCCGCCGACTAATACCGAGAAGGTGGTTGTATTTTTCACAGATGGTTGGGCCAATATGGTTACGGGTCCTCTGAATGGCACGAAAGTGAAATTTGGAGGCTGTGCTCCGGCTGAGTTCCCGCTTGGTTGGTGTAATGGACTCTTTTATTGGAACAACACGACTTCGACAGCATTCGCCCCGAACCCAGACGGTTCTGTAACCATAAACTCGGTTACAGAACAAGTCACATTGAATGGCGCCAATACTTTTACGCCGACAGACACTGGGCCACCGGATAATCTTCCGAATCCCGCCAAGCTGACCTCAACGAATGTCGCCGAGGAGGCCGACTATGAGACGGTCCAATTGGCCAATAGCCTGAGAGCCAACGGTTATACGGTTTACTCGATTGGCATGGGGTCTGAGATCAACCAAACCTATCTCCAGCAGATTGCGAATGACCCTGCGAGTCCAACCTACAGCTCCAGCTCACCATCTGGAATCGCGGTGTTTGCCCCCACGGCGGACGACTTGCAGGCAGCTTTCACAGAGATCGCCGACAAGATCCTCCAACGCATCACGCATTGAAACTCTGGCAATCGAGTCCCCGATACTTCGGGTCCAACATTGACCAGCTCTACCAATGGCAGCTCACAAGCAGCAAAAAAATCGCCCGGACCATCACGGTCCGGGCGATTTTTTTGCTCTCTACGCTGTACCGTCCTTATTTTGCAGCGTTCCGCACCACCAGAATCCGGCTAGCCGTATCCACAAATTCCTTCGCACCCGGCCGCGCCGCATCCTTGCCTGCATGGAAGTCATACACCGTCACAGAATCCGGCTTGTCGCTGCGCGCTTCCGATGTCCACAGCCGTGTGCAGGTGATGTGGATCAGATCCGTCAGATGAACCTCATCCGCGGCCACGCCCAGCTCGTCCACCGCTGCCGCGCAATACGACCGGCGCGATTTCGCCTTGTCGAACAACCCAGCCAACTCAGCCTCGGTCGGCAGCCGCCAGTCCGTGTAGTCGCCTCCCTTGTAATTCGTGGCAAAGGTCTTCGCATCCGGCCAGCTCATCGGCGCGCCGTTATCCCGCGAAGCCCACATCAGGTTCGTCGTTGTGTCCAGCACGGTCTGGTTATCGTACGCGGTAAAGTGGCCATCCTTGCTGGTCTCCTTGGGCGGGCCCTTCGGCGCCGGAGGCGGGGGCGTGGGCTTCGCGGGCAGATCCTTGCCACCGTCCTTGGTCAGCAGATCTTCAATCTCTTTGTGGTTCCAGGTTATCGCCGAGTGAACCGGCGACCAGCCTTCATTATCCGTTGCATTGACATCCGCCTTGTTGGCCACCAGAACATCCACAATATCCTGATTGCCTTTGGCCGCGGCCAGGTGCAGCGCCGTCGATCCGTTCTTGGCCTTGGCGTTCACATCCGCTTTGTTGGCCAGCAAAAACTCAACAATCTCCTTGCGGTCGTTGAATGCGGCAACTTGCAATGGAGTCTGTCCATATTGGTCGTCCTTGCTCGATACCAGTGCCGGGTCTGCTTTTACCAGCGCCTGAACCTTTGCCAGGTCGCCGGCGCGCGCTGCGTCGTGGATCGGACCACAAAACGCTGGAGAAGCCACAACCAGCACGGCCAATCCGATCAGCAAAGCGGAAAAACGGTGGAGGAGGTTGGGGCGATGTAGAGGTCTTTGAAAGGTCTTCATTTTCAGAAAAAGCTCCCTTTTTAAGGATGTAATTCGACCACATTTTATCAATTTCGCAGGCATTCGCAACACCGCCGCACTGTAACAACAGCGGCCTACAACCCGCGCAGTAGACGCAATCGTCATTCGCCCTTATTTCAGCGTGGGGAGAGCGAATCCGCCAATTCAGCCGGAATCACGTAGCGGCGGCGTTCCTGCCCAAAGCCCACCCGCCGTCCGCCTGTGCGCGAAGTCACAATCTGTCCGCCTCGCATTCATGGCACAATAGCTGTTCTAATATTTCTGTACCGCAATTGCAAAGGAGCACCGCATGGCCAGCGCTTCGACCGCGGCAACCTTGGAGTCTCTCGCGACTGGGCAGCACGTCCATACAAACCTGCCTGTGGCGCAACTGGTTGAGAGCGCGCTTTTGCGTGGCGAGGCCCGTCTGGCCGCCAACGGGGCTATTGTCGCCACCACCGGCGCGCGCACCGGCCGCAGTCCCAAGGATAAGTTTATTGTTGACGACGCTGTCACCCACGGCCAGATTCACTGGGGCCGCGTAAACCAGCCCTTCGCCCCGGAGAAATTTGAGGCTCTGCTCGAGCGGGTTACTGCGCACCTGCGAGAGCGCGACCTCTTCGTGCAGGATCTCTACAGCGGCGCTGCCCCCGTCTACCGCCTGCCCATCCGCGTCATTACCGAATACGCCTGGCACACCCTCTTCGTTAACCAGCTCTTTCTGCGCCCTGAGCCGGGCGAGCTGGCCGCGCACACGCCCGAGTTCACGGTCATCGCCGCGCCGGAGTTCGAGGCAATGCCAGAGCGCGACGGCACTCGCTCCGCGGCCTTTATCCTTACGGACTTCACTAGGAAGATCGTTTTAATCGGCGGCACAAAATACGCCGGTGAGATGAAGAAATCCATCTTCGGCGTCATGAATTTCCTGCTGCCGCAGCGGAATGTCCTTCCCATGCACTGCTCGGCCAACATTGGCGCAGACAGGGTCTCCGCGTTGTTTTTTGGACTCAGCGGCACCGGTAAAACCACCCTCTCCGCCGACCCTACCCGCCGCCTCATCGGCGACGATGAGCACGGCTGGAGCCCCTCCGGCATTTTTAATTTTGAGGGTGGGTGCTACGCCAAGTGCATCGACCTGAGCGAAGAAAAAGAGCCGCAGATCTACCGCGCAATTCGCTTCGGCTCAGTGCTTGAGAACGTAATCCTCGACCCCGCCACCAGCCAACCCAACTTCGCCGACACCCGTCTTACAGAAAACACCCGCGCCGCCTATCCGGTGGGCTACATCGAGAATGCAGTCATTCCCGGGGTCGGCGGCCACCCGCGCAATGTAATGTTCCTGGCTGCCGATGCCTTCGGCGTCCTGCCGCCCATAGCGCGTCTTACACCGGAGCAGGCGATGTATCACTTCCTCTCGGGATATACGGCCAAACTCGCCGGCACCGAGGCCGGCATGGGCAAAGAGCCAGTCCCCGAGTTCTCCGCCTGCTTTGGCGCGCCGTTTCTGCCACTCGCCCCGCGCGTCTACGCCGAGATGCTCGGTAAGCGCCTCAGGGAGCACAACACCACCTGCTGGCTGGTCAATACCGGCTGGTCCGGCGGCGCCTTCGGCGTGGGCGAACGCATGAGCCTCAAAATCACCCGAACGCTGGTCGATACCGCCCTTGACGGCGGACTGAACGGAGTGGAGTTCGCCACCGAACCCGCCTTCGGCCTGCACATTCCCATCGGTTGCCCCGGCGTCCCGGCAGATATCCTCAACCCGCGCAACGCCTGGGCCGACAAATCCGCCTACGACCGCACCGCCGCCGAGCTGGCTAGCAAATTCGAGGAGAATTTCAAAAAGTTCGACGCCCCAGAGGCCATCCGTGCCGCCGGACCGAAAGCCCTCTAGTCTCCGTCTTACGCTTGCATTGAATAAATAGCGACCCTGGACCCAGTAAAGGGGAGTCGAAGGAACTGCATTTCGCGGCTGTGCATGGCAAACCGCAGGACAGCAGCAACGCTCCGCCCTTCTCGCTCGAATACCATGAGTCAGAGGAGACCATCATGAGCGAATACATCACTCTAAAGGCCGCCGACGGTCATCAGTTCAGTGCTTACATTGCCCGCCCTGCAGGCCCGCCTATCGCTGGCCTGGTTGTCGTACAGGAGATCTTCGGCGTCAATGCCCATATCCGCGCTGTCGCCGACGGCTACGCCAAAGACGGATTCCTCGCCGTCGCTCCAGCTCTCTTTGACCGCATCGAACGCGGCGTAGAACTCGGTTACGTCGGTGAGGATGCACAGAAGGCAAGGAGTTTTATCCCTTTGCTTGACCCGGTCTGCGCTTTACAGGATGTGGCCGCCGCCCTCGACTTCGCCACGACTGAAACCGACAGGAAAGCTGGCGTCATCGGCTACTGTTTCGGTGGCACAATGGCTTGGCTGGCCGCAACACGCCTCCATCTGGCCGCTGCCGTCGGCTACTATGGAGGCCGCATCAGCCTCTACGCCAACGAAACGCCCACCGCGCCTGTACAGCTCCACTTCGGCAAGGTGGATGCGCATATACCCGCCGAGGAAGTAGAAACCATTCACTCCGCGCACCCCGAGGTCGAGATTCACTGGTACGACGCCGGCCACGGCTTCAACTGCGAAGCCCGCGCAAGCTACAATGCTGAGGCCGCAGCCGAAGCCCGCGAATGCGCACTGCGCTTTCTGCTACTGCATCTTGCATAACCGGGTTCAGCAAGTATATGTTTATGTGCTATAGTTCATAGTGTCAGTTAGCCCTATGCAGGTCTACAAAACCAGATGGTTCGCGCGATTCGCACGGCAAGAAGGAATCGCCGACGCAAATCTGGCTGAGACGATCAAGCGCGCGGAGCAAGGACTAATCGACGCAGACCTCGGCGGCGGACTGATCAAGATGCGCGTCGCTCGGCAAGGCCAAGGAAGATCCGGCGGCTACCGCGTAATTGTCGCTTATCGTGCAGCATGTAAGGCATTTTTCCTGCATGGCTTTGCGAAGAGCGGCCAGGAAAATATCGGTGACGATGAGCTGACCGTGTTGAGGAAGTTTGGCAGCAGATTGCTTGCCGCCGATGGCGAGACGTTGAAGGCAATGTCTGAAGACGGTTCACTCAAGGAGATCGGTGATGAAAAAGAAGAATAGCTCCATCGCAGAGGCAATTCACGAAACAGCAGGAGACCTTCACAAGCATGGCTTGCTGGACGACGAAGAGTACCGCCAGATCACTGTTCGCCACTTAGGCGAAGGGACGCTTCCCGCGGCCAAACCTATCGGCAGTAGGGAAATCCGCAGCCTCCGCGAGCAGGCCAACATGAGCCAGGCTGCATTCGCCCGCTCCCTCAATCTGAGCGTCGGCTACATCTCGCAGTTGGAACGTGGAACAAAACAGCCCAAAGGCCCTGCGTTGGCGCTGCTCAACGTGATCAAGCGCAAGGGGTTTGAGGTGATTCTGTGAGCACTGGCGAGATGCCCAATGCGAGAATCGCACTAACGAAAAACAAATTCTCGCCGTAGCAGCACGGCTTCGTTTTGCTGGATTTAATAGCCCGCAATCACTGAATCTCCTACACAGCCGACTGTGCGGTCCCTCGTAGAGTCGGACCGGCAATTGAATGCTTCCATGGATGCGGACACTACGGGACGGAAATCGTCTCGAAAAGGGAATAGATTGAACCATCGAATCACACCGTGGCGACATCTACGAATGCAGGGCGATAGACTGGTTTCGCTGTTGTTGAAGAGATTCTCTTTTTATACGTAAGCAGAGAGATCGATTTCTTCGTCAATCCAATGACTCCGCTGCGTGAATAGATCGGCTTCACGCCTACAGGAGGGATCTCATGCACAGGTTTGTCATTTCCTCGTGCGCGCGGTTTTCGATCGCATTCACAAATATACTGAGCTCAGCGCTTTTGATCTGCAGCCCGCTCCTCGCGCAGGGAACATTTGGCGTCATTAATCCGCAGTACTATCCAGGAGCGAACCTCTGCCTCCAGATACAGGCGGCCATTGCATCGAACGCCAGCGCGAACCCTCGCGGCCTTATTATCGATGCCCGTTCCGCAACAGGCACCCAGCAGTGCACGGTGAATCCATTCAGCGGCGCTCCGGTTCCCGGACAATTATTGTTGGGACCAATCATATTACAGACCACTGCCCCCATCGTAACTCCTTCCGTAAATGCATGGCAGATACTGGGAATTGGACGTGGCAACAGTGTCAATAAGACCGGCACGCTGATTCAAGCCGTTACCGGCTTCCCCGCGAATGGAACGGTTGTCCGGTTGGGAGATGGAAAAAGCCTCACTTTTGGCAACCGCATTGAAAATCTAACTATCGACTGCAACGGCATAACAGGGACAATCGGGCTTTACTCAACCGACATTCAAGAACAGTCCGGTGGCAGCAACCTGGATATCACCAGTTGCCCGGCAAGAGAACTTTGGATCAATGGCTCTGGAAGCGACGGCGTAGGCCCGCAGTACGCTATGAACTATGAATTCCACGATGTCGAGGCTCTTGGCATGAAGGCAGGCACACCGGCAACCATTGCATGTGAGTTTGACGGCAACAATCAATCTCAACCCAACGGCCCTCATCTGCTCAGTGGCCTCACCTGTTCAGGGTCTCCATCGGCGCCAATTGCTACCGGATTTGTGTTCGACAGTTTTAGCGGATCGACTATTACAAATCTTGGCGCCGAAAGCGCGCAGACAGGCTATATCATTGGCAATCTGGCCCCACTGAATGGCGTAACCTTCAGTTCGTTAACTGGTGGAACGATCACCGGCAGCGTCGTCCATGTGAAGAATCCACCAAGGCCGCCCACTGGCAACGTAACCACGGATATTGAGCTGTCCAACATCGTCGATGCCAGCGGAACCGCAGCTGCGCTGATAACAGATGATGTTTTATCCAAGACAATTAATTCGCAGCGCACGATTGGAACCTATCGCATTGGAAACTTACTGCCCTCATCGGGAAGCTTTGCGCCGGGCTACACGCACTTCACAGATAGCCCATTCTTGAGTAGCCAACTATTCGGCCTGGCTTTGAATAATGCTTCAGATTCCGTTGCCGGGAATGTGCTGAAGATATCCTCCGGACGTGCCTCAACAACTCCTGCGCTGGTCGAATTTGACGATCGCGGAATCCCACGCTGGCAAATAGGAAAAGACAGTATAGAAAATTTTGAGCTATTCGACTCCATCGCGAATGTTATGCGCATTCATGCCGTCCCAAACTCCAACATGGAAATAAATGCGGCAGGAAGCGGTATCCTCTATCTGAATCTGCTTGCCGGCTCCGGCGGGGTGAAGTTCTGTAATGGGGCGTCATCGTGTGGCGCATCGGTCAACTCAGCCGGCGCGGCCAGCTTTGCCGGCGTAGCCATTCCAAGCCTGGGAGCTTCAGCGCAGCCATTGTGTACGACGGCCGGCGGAATCATTACGAATGTTGGTTGCACCAGCCACTCCAACGCCGCCTCGCTGACTACGCCCGGTGTGAAGTTGCAAGGTTATGCGATTAAGCAAGCGGCCTCGACAAACCCATCCACAGGCCCGCTCACGGTTGAACAGGTTGCAGGGGCTGCTGCATTTTCTCTTGCCAGGCCTGAAGCCGTGGGAGGCGCGAACGCGAGTGTTGTTTGTGCTGTAAATCATCAGTGTGACTCTTTTAGCGGTACGCTCCGGCTTACAACCGGATCCGATCCCATCTCGGTTTCAGGCTCTGAGGTAGTAACAATTTCTTTCCCGCTCGTCCGCCAGAGCTTGCCGAACTGCCTTGCGGATATTACAACCTATGGCAGTGACAAGCCGCTCGCAAGGGTGAATAAATATGCGAATAGCTCATCGTTAGCCATCGTGCCTAACTCCTCCTTGGCCCCATCAACCCAGTATGAAATAACTTACATATGCGGCGGCAACTAAACGGTACAACAACGAAGAGATTCGCAGCCTCCGCATGCGAGCCAGCATGAGCCAGGCCGCATTCGCCCGCTCCCTCAATCTGAAAGTCGGCTACCTCTCGCAGTTGGTGCGTAGAGCCAAACAGCCCAAAGGCCCTGCGCTGGCGCTGCTGAAT
>CAZHKN010000203.1:0-9361 GCA_964532725.1 uncultured Occallatibacter sp. | reverse complement strand
GGTTGGTGTGGCCCAGAATCCAGTTGGCCATGTAGCCGCCGTAGCTTGCGCCCAGCGCGCACTCGCGCGTCTTGTCGATGAAGGGATAGCGCGCCTCGGCGGCGTTCAGCCCGGCCATCAGATCGGTATACGGCTTGCCGCCCCAGTCCCCGCTCACGCCTTCGACAAAGGTCTGCCCGTAGCCGGTTGAGCCGCGCGGATTGACCATGATGACCACATAGCCGTTGGCCGCAAACAGTTCAGGATTCCAGCGGTAGCTCCACATATCGCCCCAGGCACCCTGCGGCCCGCCGTGAATCAGAAATTTCACCGGATATTTCTTCGTCGAATCAAAGGCCGGCGGACGAATCACGAAGCCCTGCACCCGCGTGTTATCCGACGCCGTAAACCAGAAGCTCTCCATCGAGGATAGGTCCAGCTTCTCCAGCAGCGCCGAGTTCAGATTTGAGAGAGATCTCGGCTCGTACTTGCCCAGCACCGGGCCGGTTTTTGCGTTGTCGTCCATCACCAACAAGTCGGCGATCACCGCTTCGGAGGGCTGGTCTACCCGCATCAGGTTGCCGATGATGAACTCGCGCCCCGGCAGCGCCAGCGGATGAATATCACTCCATTCTCCAGCAGCCTTGCCGTAGCGGTGCAGCACATTGCCCAGCAGGTTGGTCCGGTAAATCGGCGCTTCTCCTTTTTCGCCGGAGACAAAGAAGATCGACTTCGAATCCGGATCCCAGGCAAACTCATCCACCCAGCGGTCAAAGCGGGGCAGCAGCTCACGAGTATTTTTTGCTCCGCGGTCGTAGAGCATCAGCCGGAAGCGGTCGCTTTCATACCCGCCTCGCGCCTGCGAGCGCCAGGCCAGCCATCGGCCATCCGGCGAATAGGCAGGGTTAAAGTCCCCCCCTTGCGAAGTGCTTACCTTCACCGGTTTGGCTACCGGATTGGTCAGGTCCAGCGTAAAAATATCCGCGTTCACGCTCGTCGCAGGCTCTTCCTCCAGGTTCTCGGTAAAGGCGAGTTCCTTGGAGTCCGGCGCAAAGGCGAAGCCGCCTCCGCCTGAGAGCGAGAACGGCGGAACATCATGCGGATCTCCGAGCGTCAGATCGCGAACAATCCGGCTGCCCACCGAAACCAGAAACAGATGCGAGCGCTTATCGCCTGTGTACTGATTCCAGTGCCGGTACAAGAGGTGCGTAAAGACCTGCGCCTTCACTTTGCTCGCAGCCAGCGCGGCGTCGCGGCTGGCATTGCACTTGTCCGCATCCTGATTGGGATCGGTGCTGGCCAGCGCATTATTGGCTTCGGCAGCGGCGGCGGCGGCATCGTTGGCGGCCTTTTCCGTTGCTGCCGTATCGTTGGCAGCCTCGGCGGCGGCGGCGGCATCGGCGGCAGCGTTGGCCTTTGCGGCAGCAGCGGCTAACCCAGCATTCACACTGGCTGGCGAGTACCCGCCGCAGTCGGGATAAACCGCCGAAGTAAACGCAATCGACTGACCATCCGGCGACCACAGCGCGTTGTCCACCTCGGTCGAAATCGACGTAAGCTTTCTCGGATTGGTTGTCGCGCCGGTCGACGGATTGAAATCCGCCAGCCAGATTTGCTGGCTCCCCGAGCGGCTGCTCAGAAAGAGAATCTTCTTGCCATCCGGCGCAAATTGCAGCCCAGAGTCACCCGGCTGAGTCGCCGCAACCCGCACCGCGTCTCCGCTGACAATGGGCCGGATCCACAGCTCGGCGGTCTTCGTGTTCTGGTTCAGATTCACCGTGGTCACCGAGTAGGCGATCCACTTTCCATCCAGCGAAACCGCGAAATCCCCCAAGCGCTTCATCGCCATCATGTCCTCGAAGGTCATGGGGCGCTTGCCGGAGTCGGATTGGGCGGAGCAAGTTACGCTAGGAAGAAAAGCAATAGCGAAAATGAGACAAAAGGCAAATCGGCGCATGGACTATCCTATTCGGGCGGAATATCGCTATAGCGAAACCAGGGATGATGGAGCTTGGAAGCACATCCGTCCAATTGCCGCGACGATCTGGGAGCGGCAACCTTGCTCAAAACTCAACAGGACACGGGAACCCTGGTTTCGCTAGAGTGCGTGAGGAAAAGTTTACACCGGATGGGGCATTCTTCGCTGTAAATCGGCTCCTTCCCGATTCCTCAAATCAGTCTGCGCCATGCGGCGGCTCTTCGTCGTCTAATAGGAGAAAGAGCATAATTCCTGCCTTGAGGAGTGAAATAACCGTGCGCAACCGATTCGGATCAGCAATCCTCGTGGCCGCCGCCTGCGCCCTGACCTGGGCATTGCCCGCCGCTGGGCAGGGCAAAGACTCCTTTACGCCCATGGCCCTCGACGCCGGATTTGGCCGCATGGACCTGACCGATCCCACCGTGCCCCCGGAGACCATCATCAAGCAGTTTGCCGCCAAGGAGAGCGAGTTTGAGAAGGCGCTGGACCACTACACCTTCCGCCGCGTCGTCCGCGTGCAGACCATCGGCGACGACAACAAGGTCACCGGCGAGTACTACCAGGTAGACGACGTCATCTTCGACCCCTCCGGCAAACGCACCGAAAAGGTAGTTTACGCCCCCGAGAACACGCTGCGCGATATCAGCATGTCCGTATCCGATTTCCAGGACATCCAGCACGGTCTCTTCTTCGTCCTCACCGCTGAAAACATCGCCGAGTACGACATCAAATACGTCGGCCGTCAGAAGGTCGATGAAGTCGATTGTTATGTCTTCGACGTCAGCCCCAAGACGATTCTCAAAGGCAAGCGCTATCTCGATGGCCGCATCTGGGTAGACCAGACCGACCTGCAGATTGTTGTCACCAATGGCCGCATGGTTCCCGACGACACGCGCAAAGGCAACGAAGACCTGCATCCGCCGTTCATGACCTGGCGGCAGCAGATCGACGGCCATTACTGGTTCCCGGTCTACACCAAGGGCGAGGGCTTTTTGCACTTCGCCGGCGGAAGGGGCTACATGGCCCAGGACGTGCATATCCGCGAGACGATGAAATACACCGACTACAAGCAGTTCGGGTCAACGTCGAAGATCATCTTTAATAGCAAGGATGTAACCCCGCCGGAAGATAAGCCTGATAGTCCGCCGAAGAAGTAGGGCCCGGCGCTGACTAGTTTCGTACCCCAAATCGCGCTCTTGGTACTGAAGAACTCTGCTCGACGTGCTGCTTGAAAATCAGGCCGGCTTTTGATGCGTCGCAATCCGTTCGAGAATTTCGGATAGCTTTGCAGATTCGATATCCGAAACATCGACGCCGTAAGTCTCTTTTATCTTCTCGTAGTAAACATCATTGTTTTCGTCCGCGTGAAAATCCCACAGACTTGATTCGTCTGAGATCCACGCCCATTCCAGCCCCAATACACGATCAATAAAATCGTCTGCCAGCGCCGTCTGCGCTTTGACCCGCTCTTGCGAGGCGAATTTGATTGGAACCTGAACACCGGGGCGAGGAAGCGGCTCACCCTTCTCCTTGGCCGCGGAAAACTTGATCTTCAAGTCTTGGAGCGCTTCCTCCTCGGTGTCGCCGCTGCCCGATAGATTCCAGTTCACAATGGAAAGTACATACCGGTGCAGCTTGAATCGGGGAGAACGTAGGTCGGAATCGGGGTCGGGCGTCTGCACCCGCAGATAAACCGGATAATCGGAAAGCTCCCAATCGCGCTTCCAAAAGGAAAGACACCACTTCCAGAGTGCACGGATACGATTGGTGATCCGTAAAACTCGCGTTGGCACAGCCATCGTATGATTTCCTTTGTAATTACTCGCTCACTGCTTTGTGGATCGCCAGCAATCTCTCCAGCAGCGGCTTCAGCAGCTTCAGATCCAGCGCATTGGCGCCGTCCGATTTTGCATTCGCCGGGTCGTTGTGGACTTCGAGAAACAGTCCGTCGATGCCCGCCGCAACCGCCGCCCGCGCCAGCAGCGGAATGAACTCCGGCTGACCGCCGCTCACGCCATTTGCCGCCGAGGGTTGCTGGACGGAATGCGTCCCGTCAAAGATCACCGGCGCCATCTCGCGCATCACCGGCAGCGCGCGATAGTCCACCACCAGCGTGTTGTAGCCAAAGCTGGCGCCGCGCTCGGTCAGCGAAACCCGCTCGTTGCCTGTCGAGCGCACCTTCTCGACCGGGTGCGCCATATCCCACGGCGCGACAAACTGGCCCTTCTTGATATTCACCGCGCGGCCGGTCTTGCCCGCGGCGACCAGCAGGTCGGTCTGGCGGCAGAGAAAGGCCGGAATCTGCAAGACATCGACAGCCTCGGCGACAACCTCACAATGCCCCGGCTCATGGACATCGGTCAGCACCGGCAGCCCGGTATCCTTGGCCAAGCGGCCCAGAATCCGCGTTCCCTCGACGAGTCCCGGCCCGCGAAAGCTCTTCACGCTGGTGCGGTTGGCCTTGTCGTAACTGGCCTTGAAGATGTAGGGAATGCCCAGATCGGAGGTGATGCGCTGGATTGCCTCGGCCATTGTCCTTACATGGCTTTCCGACTCGATCACGCATGGTCCTGCAATCAAAAACAGCTCACCCGCGCCCACCTGGACGGGGCCAATCTCAAAGGAAGGTCTCACGAAGCCGATTTTACTATCCGGCAGGCCAGCGTATGGCAGCTTGGGTAGCCGCGCCGCGGTTGCCGCAGGCTGCAAATCCCGCTGTTTTCAGCCGCATTAGTGCTATACTGGATGAGAAAAGGAGACCGCCATGCGTGGACGCCCGATTCAATCCGAAAAGACAATCAAGGGACGGCCGATCCAGTAAATCAGCCCGTTGCTGCTTCGGTACCTGACTGCGCAGCATTGTCTTTCTGCGGCAGATTTTTTTTTGCGGTAGCTGCAAGCAGTTCTTGATATTCCTGGAGCGCCTTGCTCCCTTTCGTAAAATCCCGCTTTGGCCGGCATGCCGCCGGAACGCCGTTCAGATACTCCAGCACAAGCCCGTGAATCTTCATTTCTGAATACTTCCCGCTGTCGGCATCCTTATTTTCTCCATCCGGAATATTCAACATCTCATCGGTAATTTCAAAGACCGGCGCGTCAAAGTACCATCCGGAGGATTCTTTTTCCGGATCGGGCTGGGTTTGATAGAAGGTGCGATCCCCTTCAAAGCTCAAGATCTGTTCGCACAGACGAACCAGATTAATATATCGCTCAAACTCAAACTTCTTGCCTGGTGTGGGAGATATTTTCTTCTGGAAATCCTGCAATATTTTGAGAATTTCTGCCTGAGTCGGCTCCTCCGCCTGCGCTTCCTTCTTCTCTGAAGCGGGTGAGGAAGGAAAGAGTACGTGGATTGAATCCGGAAGGGTAGCATCGGGCTTCAGTTGCAGAGCCAGACTCTCAAATGCGTTCCTGTCGCCGTTAAAAAATTCATGGCATTTTCTGAAAAACTCCGAGATGCAGTCGGCAAATATCTCTTCTCCAATGGATGAACGAAAGAAGATCCCTCCTTTGCTGTTATTCAGGCTCTGCTGGCGACGCCGCATCAGCAGAATCGAGGTCAACAACTGCGTATAAGCATTCTTATCCGGCTCTCTGGGAATCTCGGTCAGTTCCGCAGGCAGAGTGCTATCGGCAGCCAGCCATTGCTTCTTGAACTCTGTCCACTCCTGGTTGACGGTCTGCATCCGGCGGGCGATGGGCAGATAGTGATCCTGAACCAGCGAAATATACTCCGGCAGCAGGTGGGTCAGCATCTCCAGCCGCTCGGCGCGGCGCGTCATCTCCAACTCCCGATCCCTGGAGCGATCGGTCTCCGCTTTTTGCTGATCAGCAGCGATTTTCTCCGCTGACGCGTCGCGATTTCGTTGAATCTCTTGCAGGATGAAGGCCAGCAGCGCCAGTACGACCGGCCAGATCAGATCCTTCAAAACGGTGTAGATGGCGCGCACAGCGCCGCGCAACCGGGGCCAGCCATTCTCCTCCGCATTTTTTACAAAAAGAATTGGAGAAGTTGAAATATCCTCTGCGAATTGAACAGATGCCGCTTGCTTCGGATTGGCAACGCCTGCCGACGCCTGCCACCAGTACTGCACCTCAACCGGCATGGAAACGGCCTGGTGAGTTCCTAAACAATTCCTGGCATCGATGGTGGCGACAACACTGCCGCTTCCCGCAGCATCCAGTGTCACCGTCGAACTTCCGCGCTGCTGTTCGCAACGGTTCACCGGAATAAGGCGCGCGGTAAGCGTGCCCTTCTGGCCGGTGTTGTTCACGACCCAGGCATTGATTTGCAGAACAGCGGATCGCTCGGATCGTGCAGGCGGCGGAGCCACCGAAATTGTCAAGTCCGATACCTTGGAGCCGGATGCCGGGGTTACCGTGATTTTGGCTCGCCGCAGCGGCGGAGGCGTGGCTACCGGCGCGCTGAAATAGTTAAAAGCGCCGATTGCTGCCAGCGCCAGAAAAAATAAAATAGAGCACCAGACCCATCGACGGAGTCTCAAGCCCCATCTACCGAATACCCGGAAGGATCTTTGAGACAAGAACTCGACGAGCGCGCGAAGAGCGCTTTTATCGTCTTGTTGGTCTCCACTGCCCATCGTGCATCCACGCTAACCTGAAAGCCGCGCTCGGGCAAGAAAATTCCTTCCGCTCGGCGATGTGGGCTATCCGGCTGGTATATCTTCATACGGATTCTCTACTCGGGGGAACGCGTTCTCTCCGCAGCAGAAGAATTTTCTCTGCTGGCGAATCCTTTTTCCGAATCCTCCGCTCTTCCCCAGTAGAGCGAAATTTTCAACACCGAAAAGAGGCACGAAATGGCGGAATCCACCATCAGCATTGAAACCTGGAAGCAGTGGCAAGCAGAGGGGCGCGCGGCCCAGTTGGTCGATGTACGGTCAGCAAGGGAATTTGCGACCGTCCACATCCCCGGCGCGATCAATATCCCGCTGGAGCAGCTTGAGCTGCGCACCGCCGACCTGAACGCCAATACTCCCGTCGTGCTGGTCTGCCAGGGAGGGACCCGCGCCCGGCTAGCCTATAAGCTCCTCCAAAACCGCCGTAATGATCTCTCCGTTCTTGGCGGGGGAACGATGGCATGGCTGAAGGCCGGCAACCCAAACGTCCGCTGCACCGCCTCGCGGTGGGCCCTGGAGCGCCAGGTGCGGCTGATTGCCGGCTTGCTGGTTGCCGTGGGTGTGGCGCTTGCGTTTGCGATCTCACCACGGTGGATGATTGTGCCGGCTTTCGTCGGCTGCGGACTCACTTTTGCCGGAATCACCGATATCTGCGCCATGGGTGAAATACTGGCTCGGATGCCCTGGAACGCCCAGCGCCGCCCGGATGCCTCCGAGCCGTCGCCGCTGCCCTCGGGGTTTACTTGCGCCTGCCAACTGCTGCCACCCGGCGAAGAGCAACTTCCACAGCAGCCGTAGACGCGGAAAGCGAAGGCCAGATGGACTTTGAACAGCTCTCCAATCAGCACAAGGACGCCGTCTACCGCCAGATGGTCCGTCTCTGCGGCAATCGCGAGGACGCCGAAGATGTATTGATGGAAGCGCTGCTCAAAGCCTACCGGGGACTTGCCGGCCTCTCGGCGCCCGAGGCCTTCCGTACCTGGCTGGGGCGCATTGCCAACCGCGTCTGCTGGCAATTGAGACAAAAGGAAGCGATGCTGCCGCTTTTGCAACTCTCGGCCATGGAAGAGGATGGTCAACAGGCTGTCGATGCCGCCCCCTCCGCCGAAGATAAGGCCAGCACCGCGGAAATGAAGCTGATTTTTAAGGCGGCGCTCGACAGCCTGCCGGCGGATTACCGGGCGATTTATGAATTGCGCGCCATTGAGGAACTTTCAGGCGAGGAGACCGCCCTGCGGCTCGGCCTGTCCATCCCGGCGATGAAAAGCCGCTGGCTACGGGCTCGGAAGCTCTTCCGGGAGCGACTGGACCAAGCCTTCGCTCAACCGGTTGCACCGGGGCGCAAGTAAACAGTTTGCTGACGAAAAAAGGAGCAGGAAATGATCGAAGTCAATGTGAAGCTCACGGAAGACGTCCAATTTGAGATCGGGGCGCGCCAGCACACGCTGGTGAGCGACCAGCCGCAAGAAGCAGGCGGCAGCGATGCGGGGATGACTCCGCCGGAGCTGTTTCTCTCCGCGCTCGGTTCCTGCGCGGCTTTTTACGCCTCTGCTTATCTGAAGAAAAAAGGATTACCCCGTACCGGAGTCGCGGTGCGAGTGACAGCAGATAAGGCAGGCCCTCCCGCACGCCTCGATCATTTCGTCATCGAAGTCAAAATCCCGCTGGAGTTGAGCGAGGCGGATCGCGTGGGCCTTGACCGCTCCGTGCATCACTGTCTGATTCACACTACGATGATGCATCCGCCATCGATACAGATCGAGCTGCAAACGCCGGTTGCCGCGTAAGAGTAAACCGAAAAGAGCATCGCCGCCTCCGCGTTTTCCCGGCGCGAAAGCGGCGATCTCCTTCCCAATCGAAATCCCGTTTAGACCGGCACCTGCTGGTCCGCATGGCAAGTGGACCACTCCCAGAGCGCCCGTTCCAGCGCGTGAAGAGGAGTTGGACCCGGTAGTTCCCCCTGAGGAGCAATGACATTGCTCTCCGCCAGATGGCGGCAGAACTTCAGAAATTCCTCATAAAACTGCACGTCATGCCGCGCGTGCCCCAACGCCTCCAGCGTGCGCACGTCCAGCACCGCGTATTTCTCCGGATAGATTGTTGAAAGAATTGCCGAAGCCACGGCAATGTCGATTCCGCGCAGGCCCGTCAGAGCTTCTATCGCCAGCCGCACTGAGCTTTCCGGCGCAGCCGCCACGGCGAGCGCGCGGCGGATCTTCTCCTCGCTGTTGCCGATCAGGTAATGCACTACCCGCTCCGACTTCCAGCGGACAATCGCCTCGAGGTTGATCAGCGAGTGGTCGCCTTGGCGGATCGCCGCCCCGGCCTCAAATGCCGCTTTTTCCAGTTGACGTTCCTTTGTTCCGGCCTTCTGCCAATACTGCTCTGCCAATTCGCCCAGCTCCGCTTCTCCTGCCTGAAGCTGAAAATATGCCGCCATCGTGCTTCCTCCGTGCTTAGAGCTGTACTCCCGTTTCCGTGGCGTTTCCGGCATCGTGCCGAGTGGCCTTTTCTTGAGGAAAACGCCACTCAGCGCATGTGGTTTCGCCCTGCACCAACAGGAGAACAGCTATAAAACCAACTCACCATAGGCCCGCGAAAAAACCTTTGTCAACAGTACCGCCGGTACTTTTCAGATTCTTTTCTCAAAACCGGCCACTCGCGGGATGGAGCGCATTTTTAACCCTTGCGGTGTTAGATTGTGAATAAGCGCGAAAGTGGCGGAATTGGCAGACGCACCAGACTTAGGATCTGGCGGAGCAAT
>CAZHKN010000202.1:5255-9412 GCA_964532725.1 uncultured Occallatibacter sp. | reverse complement strand
TTCTGCCCGGCTCAATGGGAACGGTCAGCTTTCACGTTGAGGGCCGTGGCTGCGAGGAGGCGCTTTGTTCGAGCGCCCACGGCGCGGGCCGCGTCCTCAGTCGCTCCGCAGCGCGCAGCAAGATCAGCGAACTGGAATTGAGGCGTCAGATGAAAGGCGTCTGGTTCGACTGCCGCTTATCGTCGGTTTTGCGCGACGAGGCACCATCGGCATACAAGGACATTCGCGCCGTTCTGCGCGCTCAGCACGAACTGGTAAAAGTGACGCGCACGCTGCGACCGATACTCAATTACAAGGGAAGCTAATCGAGTAGCCCTTTGCAAGGGCTAACTACTGGCAGATGCTGTGAAACTCGCTGATGATTTCGATCTGGCCAACGATGTGACGGTTGAACTCCGCAAGCTCTTCAGCGGGGATCCAGTACTCGCGATGGATGCGAGAACCTGCTATCTGGACTGGATATTGCGCAATATACTCAGCTTGAACCTGGAAGCGCAGCACATAGCCGGTGCCGCCATCTCGCGTGTTCCAATCGCGGGCAATCTGGATCGCATATTCTTCTTCGACCACGGGATAAAAGATTGGTTGTTCCGGCAGGCGGGGCGGGAAGGCACTCCACTCGCTGTCACGAATCAGTGCGAGTTCTCGACTTCCAGTTGGCCGGTAGAGGGTAACGGTATTCATCTTCTGCGTTGTCCTTTTCTTCTTCACCATAGCGGTGGGGCAGGTAGACGAATCAATGCATCTCCTGCCTTAAATTGCCAGTTTCCTACACCCTAACGGATTCACTTCAGTTTGCATTGCGAAATGCATAGAGCCGAGCAGGCTTTCGCCCATTCGCCTCCATCTCTTTCGTCGCTTTAACCAATCCCAGCGCAAGAATCTTCCTGCGGAAGTTTCTCTTGTCGAGCGTTTTGCCCAGGATTGCCTCATGCAGAATCTGCAACGCGGTGAGTGTGAATTTTTGCGGCAGCAGTTCGAAACCTACCGTTGTGTATTCCAATTTGTTTCTCAGGCGGTTGACGGCATAGTCGATAATTTTGTGATGGTCGAATGCCACAGGCGGAAGCTCCGCAACAGAAAACCATCCGGCAGAAGCTGCATCCGTTCCCGCCAGCAAAGGAGATTTGTTGGTTGGAACAAGAGCATAAAAAGCCACTGTCACGACTCTCCCACGCGGATCGCGCTTCGGGTCACCGAAGGTGTAGAGCTGCTCCAGATAAACATTCTCCGTGCCGGTCTCCTCGCGCAACTCGCGGAATGCAGCTGCTTCCAAAGTCTCGTTGGTGAGCACAAATACGCCGGGCAAGGCATATTGGCCTTTGAATGGCGGTATGCCTCGCTGCACGAGCAGCACCTTCAGGCAGTGCTCATGAACCGTGAAGACCACAATATCGACGGTGACCTGGATCTCTTCGCTCTTCATGCAAGTACCAGTCTGGCCCTCTCCGCGGCGCGATGAACCCGTACGGTAGCTCCTGAATTAAATGGAATTGAATCGGCTTCGATTCCATCGCTGAAGACGCATCCGCCTGCCGGCATTGTGGATTCAAGCACAAGGTCCTCACCATCAGAGACCCATCCCGCTACCAGTCCTGCGCTGGAATGCCGACTAATGAATGGCTCCCTCGCGATAAAGAATAGCCGTGGATCTTCCCAGTTCATTCGGACAGCTTGCGGCGGCTTTCCGCCCATCGCGTTGGCCATCCCCTGCGCCATATTGAATACCGATGAAATCCAACCGGTGCTGCCCGCTCCAGTTGAGACCAACACGCCACTTGAAGAGTGAAATTCCGTCTGGCCGCCGAGCGTGATCTTGTATCGCGCGGAGACGTGGCTGCTTGCTCCAAGGAAGAGGTCGTTGAAAGCGAGAATGCGTTGGCCATCGTTGAACCTGGCCTCAGCCATCGTCACTTCATGTATCGGTGCCTTTCCGTTGAGCACGGCACCGACCGCATCCCGCACCTGCTCTGGCAGAAACGGCAGCAGAACGCCGTCAAAGCGCTCAGGATCGGGATTGACAGCTACAATTGGTTGGCCCTTCACATACTTCGCGGTATTGGCAACCAAGCCATCCTGCCCCAGCGTAATGATCAGGTCCTTCTCGGTGAACAGCACGGTCGGCGCAAGGGAGCGATCCAGAAACTGCAACTTTAGATCGAATTGCATCGACCGCCGAGTCACCTCGACTGCTTGCCGATAAACGGCGTCCTCGCGGACATATTCCTCAAAATCACCGCCAGAATGCTCGATATAGAACCGAGCCTGTCCAACCGTGTTGAAGCGTTCGACAAGCTCGGCAAGGCGAGTCTTTCGTGTTACGACAAAGACCTTTTCAAACATAATCAGCTCCGGGTTTTGCCAATCAGCCCTTGCAGCAGATCGGGAGAGATGTTCAGCTCGCCAATCTTCTGCGCATTGCCGGCAAGTTCCTGAAAGGCCATTGCAATCATTTGCCGAGCATCGAATCCGCCGGAAGAAATCATCATCAACTTCTTCCAGTCCGCAGTCTCGATCGCTTTGATCGTTGCGTCGAGGGCATAGGCGCGGCTGTCGGCATCTTTGCGCTCGTTGGCCACCTTCTGGTCAACAAGCTGAGCGCGTTGTTCCTCAATTGCAATGTCGGCCGCCATTTGCGCCTCGCGAATCTGGCGCTTCTTTTCCTCGACTGCAATCTCGGTATTGAGTTCGCTCTCCTTGATGCGACGCTCCTGCTCGACAGCGGCGTTTCTGCGCGCATAGATCGCCTCATCCGATTTGCGCTGCAACGCTTCGCGTGCCTCTGCTTCGAGTGCCTTTGCCATCTCCGGCGTGGGCTTCATTGAAATAACGGACAGATCCAGAATCTCAACGCCCAGGCTCGTGATCGCTCCAGAGTTCTTCAGAGCATCTTCCACCTCAATGCCGATAGCCGTCGAACTGGTCAGCACTTCGCGCAGCCCCATACGCTGCGTTACGGCCTTGGCCGCAACCTGCGCGCTTTTGACCAACCGCTCTTGCAGTTTCTGCGGGCCATCGCCAAGGTACTGCCCATTCTTGCCCAGGCTGAAGTCGAGCAGGGATGCAACCTTCTTCGGGTCCACAACCCGGTAGGTGAGTTGCCCTTGCACCGTTACAGATTGGAAGTCCGCGCTGCTCTCCACGAAGGCGAACGGCGCATCGGTGCTGCCGATCGGCACGGAAACAATGGTTGCGCTGGGAGCATAGTAGAAGAACGACAGCCCAGGGCCTTCATGCCGAATTCGGCCCTGCTGGTAGTGCAGTGCATAGTGCGTTGCCGGAATTTTCACATACGAGAAGAGCATCGAATCACCTCAAAAGTGTTCTACTGACACTATAATGGTGTTATAGTGACACTATGTCAAGAGATTTTTCGAACATACGGCAAAATATTTCGACCGATGCCATAAAAGCACCTTACTGTTTGACAATCGCGTCCGATTCGTTTACTTTGCAATACAAAGTTGATTCGACATGAACGATCTGCATAAAGCGTTGGGCGACATCAGTAGCATTCGCAGGCAAGTGGCTAATAGCACGGAGTTTCGCGGCTTTGGCCCGGCAACACTGGCGGGGACTGGAGTGCTGGCGATTCTGGCGGCGGGCGCGCAGGCATTGTGGATGCCGGAGCCGGCAACGCACATTTCCGCCTACCTGAGCCTCTGGATTTGGACCGCTGTGCTGTCGGCCAGCCTGATTGGAGCCGAGATGTACGCGCGCACACGCCGCATTCACTCTGGCATGGCCGATGAGATGCTGCGCATGGCCGTTGAGCAGTTTTTGCCTGCGGCGGGCGTGGGCGTTCTGCTGACGGTGGTGCTGATGCGCAATGTGCCGGACGCTCTGTGGATGCTTCCCGGAATCTGGCAGGTCATTTACAGCCTCGGCGTCTTTTCCTCCTGCCGATTTCTGCCGCGTCCGGTCCTCGCTGTGGGTGTGTGGTATCTGCTGACAGGGTTGATCTCCATCGGGCTGGCGGATGGCCGGGCACTGTCTCCGTGGGGCATGGGTCTTTCGTTTGGAGCGGGTCAAATGCTGGTGGCGGGGATTCTCCTCTTCACCAATCAGGAGGGCGGCGATGAAATCTAAACCCCAAAGCATAGAGGGACGCTTCGCGTATGAAGGCCTGGACCGGGTCATTCATGAGCGCGCACGGC
>CAZHKN010000202.1:0-5155 GCA_964532725.1 uncultured Occallatibacter sp. | reverse complement strand
GAGGGACGCTTCGCGTATGAAGGCCTGGACCGGGTCATTCATGAGCGCGCACGGCTCAGTGTGCTCACCTCGCTGATTACGAATCCAAAGGGACTGGCATTCGGCGACCTCAAACAACTCTGCGCTCTTACGGATGGAAATTTGAACCGGCACCTGCGCGTTCTCGAAGAGAACAAACTAGTGGAGGTGGTAAAGAAGATCGACCACAACCGCCCACTGACAGTCTGTCGCATTACCGCCAAGGGGCGCGCACGGTTCGTAGAGTATCTTTCCACGCTGGAACAGGTGGTTCAGGATGCAGCAAAAGGCGCCGAGGAAGAACCGTCCTCCAGACCGGTACGCAGCCTGGCAACCTCGCAGGCTTGAACTATTTTTTTAACCGTTAACTTTGCATTGCAAAGTTAGTTCGACAAGGAGAACGAGATGAGTGATCTTTCAGTGCATCTATCAAATTTGCCGGCAAGAATGAAATCCCGGTCCATGGGCGTGAAACTCATTGTGGTGTGCGGACTGGCGCTGGTCATGACCATTCCCGCGTTTTTTGTGAGTGGCTTGGTGGATGACAGGACCAGACGAGCAGCGGATGTCACAAAGGAAATCAGCAACCACGTGGGCGGCCAGCAGACATTTCTCGGCCCAACCCTTGCTATCCCTTACACGATTCCGTCTCAATCGACGACGGACACCGCAAGACATGGCATCTATCTGATCTTTCCGGAACGTGCCTCGTCTACTGTAAAGACAGCGACCGAAGAGCGCCACCGTTCGCTCTTCAAGGTGCCTGTCTTTCGGGCAGACTTGAAGTTCGACGCGACTTTCGATCTGTCTGGGGTGCCTAATGCGGCCCCACTTGGCGCCGAACTCGACTGGAACCGTGCTGAGATCGTTGTTGGGGTGAGCGATGCGCGTGGTGCGCTGGCAGACGCATTATTGACGGCCGACAGTAAAACGGTGACGCTGGTCCCCGCCGAGATTGCCCCGAACCTTTCTATTGCGGGAGATCAAAACCAGCAAACCAGGCTGACGCTCTTTGGAGCGAAGGCCAATGCGATTGCCAAGCCAAATGCACAATTCAATGTGACATCGACTCTGCGTTTTTCCGGCGCGCAACGGGTCGCTGTGCTTGCGTATGGCAAAACAACGCACCTTTCGATGCAGGGCGATTGGCCCAGTCCAGGCTTCGATGGAGGCTTTCTTCCCGTCAGTCGAACCATCGCCGCAAGTGGTTTCAACGCGGAGTGGTCCGTGCCCTTCATCGCGCGTGGTGTGCGTGCCGAAGGACAAGCCGACTCGATTACCGGACTCGACGCAACGGCGCTCGGTGTTTCGTTCATTGAAGTTGCCGATCCATATCAATCCGTCAATCGTTCCCTCAAGTATGTCGCTCTCTTTCTGGGTTTGATCTTCCTCTCCTACTTCGTCTTTGAAGTAACGACAGGCAAGCGCGTTCATCCCGCGCAATATGTTTTGGTCGGCATAGCCCAGATCATCTTTTATCTGCTTCTGTTGTCACTTGCCGAGAGAATTGGCTTCGACTTGGGATTCCTGTTTGCCGGCGTTGCGACCGTGGTGTTGCTTTCGGCCAATGCGGTATGGGTATTTGCCAGCCGATTGCAAGGTTTCCGTGCTTTGGCCATCTTCTCATTGCTGTATCTGCTGATCTATATGCTGCTGCGACTCGAAGACAACGCACTGCTGGTGGGTGCGGTCGCCAGTTTCTTGGCATTAACAGCAGCCATGTACTTCACACGCAAGATCGACTGGTACAGTTCGCTTCCTGGATCGAGCGCCAATGATGACCGGACCCCGCCGCTGATTCCATAGGCTGTGGTGTCGGACTGAGAACTACGCTTTGAATGAACAACCGTTGTGCGTCCTTGTTCTCCGACTGTTTGAACAGCATCAGCCAATGATGCAATGCCGCTCTCAACAACGAACCAAGCTGTTTGAGGTACCTTGACCATGCAAAGTGATAGTCTTGAAGGATTGCACGTGGCCATCATCATGGATGGCAATGGGCGCTGGGCCACGCGGCGCGGATTGCCCCGCATCGCAGGCCATCGCGCCGGAGTGGCCGCGTTGCGGCGTGTCGTCGAACGCGTACCAGGGGTGGGCATCCGCCGCCTCACTGTTTATGCGTTTTCTTCCGATAACTGGCGCCGGCCTGCTGCCGAGGTCGAGAGTATCTTCTGGCTGCTGAGAGCCTTCCTGCGCCTCGAAACCGAACGGCTGATGCAGCGCGGTGCGCGGCTTCAGGTCATCGGCCGCCGCGATCGCCTGTCGACCTCGGCATTGCGCGAGATAGACAAGGCAGAACGCGCAACTGCGGCAGGGCAGCGTCTGCATCTGCGCGTTGCGATCGATTACTCGTCGCGCGAAGCAATCACCCGCGCAGCCGCAGCCTTTCTTTCCGATCAAACTTCGTCTTCGGTAGATGGTATGAGCAAGACGCTCCGGCAATCGTTGACCGCGGAGAGCGGCGATGTCGATTTGCTGATTCGTACCGGCGGTGAGAAGCGCCTTTCTGACTTTCTGCTGTGGGAGTCCGCCTATGCCGAACTTCTATTTTCGGATCGCATGTGGCCGGACTTTGACGAAGCAGACCTGGATGCCGCACTGGAAGAGTTCAAACGCAGGGAACGCCGTTTTGGTGCAGTTCCGGAGGCCGCCGTTCAGTCTGCTGTATGTGCATAGTGACCGCGTCCACGCAAAGTAAATTCATCTCAACCATAATGGAAAACATCCAGGTAGACCGTCCATTCAAAACTCGATACTCTGGGGAGATCCATGCAGCAGCCGAACCATCTTCGTCGCATTCGTTTCTGGCTTGCCGTCTTCATCGCCGGGTTGCTTCTCAGCGGTATCACAGCATTTCCGCTCCAGACTGAACTCGGCTGGCTTGTCTCGATCCTTCACTTGAACGCGCTGCAGCCGATGGCTCATTCAACCGGGCTTCTTCCATGGATTGAACGTGTCAATCAGGCTATTTGCAACACAAATTCGAACTTCCCATTTCTTGCCTACGGAACCGACTGGCTCGCCTTTGCCCACCTTGCCATTGCGGTTGCATTCATCGGTCCCTATATCGACCCAGTCCGCAACAAGTGGGTCATCACCTTTGGTCTGATTGCCTGCGCCGGGGTCATTCCACTTGCTCTCATCGCCGGCAGTCTTCGCGGCATCCCGTTCGGATGGCGTCTCATTGATTGCAGCTTTGGAATCATCGGCGCTGTTCCACTCCTGATGTCAAGGCGTTTAATCATAGCGCTCGAACGCCTACCAAAATAATCTCGTCTGTCGTGGATCCGTCCAATAAATGTCGATCACAAACTTCGTCACATTGCCCGATGCAAGGTTCGAAACAAATGCGCCGTCGCCCTTTGGTTCTCTCGATTGGTCTCATGACCGTCACAATCATTTGCGGGTTGACCCTCCGATTTGCGCCACTTGGCCTGCCGCCATCGGTGATGAAGTACGGGGGGTCGATGCTCTGGGCCTTGATGATCTATTGGATGATCTCAACGCTGCTGCCCACAGTGAGATTTTCGGCTGTTGCCTTGTTTGCAGCTGTAGTCACCGCCGCCGTCGAGCGTTTCAAACTGCACCATTCTCCTGGAATAGACGCTTTCCGGCTCACGCTCCCAGGAATTCTTCTGCTTGGCCGCTTCTTCTCTGTTTGGGACATCCTCGCCTACTGGACGACCATTTTCGCGGGAGTTCTCGCGGACATGAGAATCCGCTCTACGTCATTGTGAAAGATCGCATCTTCGCTATAAGGAACTGGAAACGGAAGCAAATAAATTGAGGACACAGGGCGGCCGGTATCGTCCAACCTGCTAAGAGTACAACTGGAAATAATTCCTTCGGGATTTATGTGCCAACATGAAACCTGGCGTTATTCCTGCCCTTGATAGCGCACTATTGAGTCCCAACTCAGATCGAAGCGCGCCAGATACTTGCGCAGGCGATCGGCGTCGTTGGACGATGCTTTACGCGCACGCGAACTATTGAACAGTGCACGGCCTGCTTCTGATAGAATGCGATAGCGCCTACAGACGGCAACCACCTGTTCGAGTTGCAGGCGGTCGAAGAGATCGATGGCCGCGAGTTGCCCAGAACTCAGTAGCGTCCCAAGCACCGGCGCGGAAGAAGCCAGTGCATCGTCTCCCCAGGAATAACCTAGGCGGCCGACCTCTTCCTCCACGACCTCGACGGTGATGCGCCCCCCATCTGTCAGCGTGGCCATGCGCGCCACGGCGGCATTGAGATCGCGGAAGTTGCCTTTCCATGCGGCTTCCGGCGATAGTGCAAAGTTGAGAAGGCGCGTGCGGGCCTCTTTGTTGAAGGTCACGCGTTCGCCGGTACGTTCGGCCCAGCCATCCAACTCGTATTGCAGGTTCGGCTCGATGTCCTCGCGCCGGTCGCGCAGACCCGGCAGCACGAAGGTCCATAGATGAATGCGGGCCAGCAAGTCCTCGCGGAATCGTCCCTCGCGCACAGCTGCGTGCAGGTCGCGATTGGTGCCACAGATCAGTTGAAAATCGCTGTGCGCCTCTTTGTCGGAGCCAAGAGGCAGAAATGTCTTTTCTTCGAGCGCGCGCAACAGCATTGCCTGCTCGTCCAGGCCAAGTTCGCCAATCTCATCCAAAAAGAGCAAACCATTATTGGCCGCGCGCAGCAAACCGGCTCGTTCCTGCACGGCGCCAGTGAAGGCGCCTTTGGTGTGGCCGAAGAGCGCCGACATGGCTCCTTCGCCACGCAGCGTGGCGCAGTTCACATCGGCGAAATTTCCTTTGACGGCATGGCGAGCCTTCTTCAATTCAAAGATGCGGCGGGCCAGACGCGACTTCCCGGCACCGGTTGCGCCCACCCAAGCCGTTACCCTGTGCGGTGTCCCCGGCCAATTGGTGCAGTTCATCGGCAATGGCGAAATCGAACCAGCGCCGCATATAGCGACCCGCGAATTCGATTGGAGCCATACGCTGAATTCGGCTGCGGTCGGCCTGCCACAAAGCCGAGTACCGCGTCGTTCCGTCCTGTGGCCGAGTCAGCATCTCCGAGAGCTTCACCTTGTCTCCGAAATCGAGATAGGTCAGCTTTTGCCGCTCGGAATCGAGGATGGCAGCACCAGTGTCGGGATTGACGACGCCGCCCA
>CAZHKN010000201.1:0-9572 GCA_964532725.1 uncultured Occallatibacter sp. | reverse complement strand
AGAGGCCGGTGATGCCGGGGGTGACGTCGAGCCGGCGCAGGTCCAGCGCCAAGTATTTGCGCACCTCGCTGGCGATGGGCGGGCGCGGGCCAACGATGCTCATATCGCCGCGCAGCACGTTGAAGAACTGCGGCAACTCGTCCAGCGAATACTTGCGCAGGAAGCGGCCCAGACTGGTGATCCGTGGGTCGTTGGCCATTTTAAAGAGCACGCCGTCACGCTCGTTCATGTGCATCATGTCGGCCTGTCGGCGCTCAGCGTCGCGCACCATGGTACGGAACTTGATGCAGCGGAAGACCCGCGCCTTTTTGCCGATGCGCTCCGAGGTATAAAGAATCGGACCGCTGGAATCGAGCTTGATGGCGATGGCGATGGCGGCAAGAACCGGTGAGAGCGCAAGAATAGCCAGTAAGGAAAAAGCTACATCCAGGACGCGCTTGAGGGCTAGGCCAACTTCCGGTACGCGGCCGCGATGCAGCGGAATGGTAGGAAACTGGCCGACATATTCGATGGGGCTGTTCCAGGCCAGCCCGTCGTACATATCCGGAACCACGCGCAGATCAACACCGTGTTTGCGGGCCTGCTGTAGTACCTCCTGAATGATGCCGCGCTCGCAGGGCGTGGTAAAGAAGATCTCGTCGACAAACTGCTTGCGGGCATCCTGGAAGAGACTGTCGAGTGTGCCGACAACATCGCCGAGCGAGGCGGAGAACTGCGGCGCGGCACCGGGAAAATCGATGAAACCCTTGAAAGTGTAGCCGAGATGGCGGATGCTCTCCAGATGATGGCGCAACGCGTGGGCCTCGGGTCCGGTGCCGACGATGAGCACATTGCGTGTGCCCAGGCCGCGATCAAAGCGGCGATAAAGCAACATGCGATAGAGAGCGCGGCGAAAGCTCAGAGCCAATGTAACTAGGCCGATGGTGATTAACACTATGCTGCGCGGAATATCTTCGGCATGCACCAGGTAGAGCGTGCCGGTGAGCAAGAGTCCCGAGGTAAGACATGCTTGCACACTGAGTTTCTGTTCGTGCAGGTAACTAGCGATGCGAACTGGAGTATAAAGATGCAGACGGCGGCTGGTGATGATCAACGCAATCGTGAATCCGCACAGCAGGGCCAGCAAAATACCCATGGAGCGACCATGAATCAGAGTGCCGTGCCAGAAGCCCTTGGCGCCGGCCACCGGGCCGGTGTGGAACTCATAGACTGTGGCCAGCATCGCCGCGGCCAGAATCGAAGTTACATCCAGCAGCATCCATAACAGAACCGCGCCCCGCGCCGAGCGCGAATGGCCGGAAACCGGGCCCTCTTCCCACTCCTGGGAAGTCGAGATCGATGCCGACACTCTTTGCCAGAATTCCGATGTCGCCATAAGATTCCGAGGACCTCAAAAACACGACTCGAGAGCGACGATGGGTTGCAGTCTCCAAAGCCAGGGAGAACGATCAGCCAAGAGCAGTAACAACAGGCCATCAAGCCCCTCCACGGACC
The DNA here is from genome assembly GCA_964532725.1 of uncultured Occallatibacter sp. Classification (GTDB taxonomy): domain Bacteria; phylum Acidobacteriota; class Terriglobia; order Terriglobales; family Acidobacteriaceae; genus Telmatobacter. The sequence goes on along the minus strand of CAZHKN010000201.1, from coordinate 8,078 downwards.
CATAGGCCAGTGGATATGGGATGCGGTGGGGCTATGCAACTCTTCCAGTTTCCGACAACCTGTGAGACGGGTGGGGTGACTTCGGCCCGCTTAAGGCTATCGCGTTTCGTTATCCATTGCAGCCGCTTCGCATGTGAAGTATCCGTGGGGTCAGAGCCTCACTGTTGCGAATTTTTGCGCGTCTGCACATCCTTGCGTCCGGTATGAATGCCAACCGCCCGAGCAAAACCTCCGGGTACCCCCGAAGCGGATAAAAAACAACTGACTACCATCTTACCAAATTTGACGTAACCCCACTCAACAAGTTGACACAGCTCGATGTGTCTACCAGGAAGCGGGAAGACCAAACCCAGTTTGTTACCGGTAAGCCTATGGCTAAGCATCCTCCCAGCACAGGTGAAATGGCAAGGGAATTCCGGCTTTGGAGAGGGTTACGAGATTACATGCGTCTTATGACACAGGTAACTGATACTCATCCAGCTCCAGGAATTGGCGGATTGGCTCTTTCGTGGAGGAGCCAAATTCTTGCACGGGCCCGAAGAACAGTGCGCGTCCCTGGTGAAGAAAAAGTACCGTGTCCGCGAGCCGCTCGGCAAAGCGCATATCGTGCGTAACTACAATGCTGGTTAGGCGGAGTTGCTTCTTCAGCCCTTCGATAATGCCGCCGAGACGCCGGGCAATCAAAGGATCGACCATCGTGGTCGGCTCGTCGTAGAGCACAACTTCAGGCTTGGCCGCCAGTGCGCGTGCAATCGCAACGGCGCGGCGGCGGCCCGTAGAGAGGCTGGCCGGCAGTGCATCCGCGGCGTCAGCTGCGCCAACCATCGCGATCAGATGGCTGACATGTGTCTGGATCGCCTCTTCGTCCAGTTCGCCGCGTTCGCGCAGCGGAAAGGCGACATTCTCGCGCACACTCAACGAATCGAAGAGCGCTCCATTCTGAAAGACCATCGTGACGCGCTTGCGAATGGCCCGCATTCCTTCTTCGCTCAGCCCGCAGAGCTCCTGGCCCTCGACATAGATCGTGCCGGAATCCGGCTTGAGGAAGCCCATCAGCATGCGTAGCGAGACAGATTTGCCGACGCCGCTGCGGCCCAGGATGCAGAGTGTCTGGCCTCGGTCCACGTGAAAGCTGACTTGTTCCAGCACAGGCCGCCCATTAAAGGCGATGGAGACATTGCGGAAATCAATCATCGGGCCAGAGAAGCTCAGGGCTGGAGGGCAATCCGGCTGACAATCCTCGGCAAAGGTCTCGGCGAGCGTGGCTTCCATGAGCGGGTTGATGGCTTCGGAATCAGACATTGCATTCAGATTACGCGAAACAAGGCAAAATAATCGAGTTCTACCTGGAAGAGCGCTTTCCGCTATGATTACGTCCCATAGGTGGCCAGTATTTGCCAAAGACCGCACGGAGAGACGGAGCAGCAATGATTTTGCGCAAGATTCTTCGTATTTTTGCCACGGTATACATTCTGCTCTTCCTTCTGCTTTGCATCTTTCAGCGGAGTTTCCTGTATTTTCCGAGCCATACTTATGTGTCTCCGAGCGCGGCACATGCGAACCGAGCCTTCAAAGAGATGTCCGTCAAGACAGACGGCGGACTGAATCTGGTTGCCTGGTATGCGCCTGCGACCAGCAAACCGTTCACGTTCGTTTTCTTTCACGGCAACGGGGATAATTTGGCGACTGCGTCAGATGTCGCCGAACCATATATCGACGCAGGATACGGCTTCCTGGTTGCGGAGTATCGCGGATACAGTGGATTACCCGGCAAGCCGACTGAAGCCGGACTCTACGCAGACGCAAGGGCCGAGATCAAGGGGTTAATGGCGCAAGGAGTGCGCAGTGAAAGCATCCTTCTCTTCGGTCACTCGCTGGGAACTGGTGTTGCGACTCAGATGGCGCAGGAATTCCATGTGGGAGGATTGATTTTGCTAGCCCCTTATCTATCAATTCCAGATGTAGCCCAATATCACTATCCGTTTTACCCCGTGAAATATGTGGTTCTGGATCGCTTTGAGAATGCCGGGAAGATCGGCAATATCCATGTGCCGCTGCTGATTGTGAATGGCGATAAAGATCAGGTTATCCCTCCAGGGCAGGGGAAGCTTCTATTTGCAAAGGCCAATCAACCTCGTGAATTTCATTCCCTCGCCGGCGACGGCCACAATGATCTTTTTGATGATTTTTCGCCGATCGGTCTGGAGTGGGCAGGCCGGCTGCAAAAAAAGAATTGAGGCAACAAAGTTGGTCAGATTCTTTCGGGGCGGGCCTCGGCGCGGCGTAGGTCTTCCGGCGCATTGAGATTCAGGAACCAGCGATCAGGAGCGTTACCGCAAGGCGCAACGAGTTGGCCAGAAGCGATAGCCTCCTCCACGGAGAGTACAACCAGCGGCCGCGTGAGACTCTCGGCAGCATTCTGAAGAGCTGATAGGCAACCCAGCCGCCCGGCAGCAACTTCCTGGTCGAGATATGGCAATGTCGCCCGGTCGATAACCACCGGAAATGTCTGCGCAAATCCCTCAACCGATGCCACTGTCACAGCAGCGTCCTTCTCCCGCGCCTTCTTCAACTGATAAGAGATCAATGCGGGTGGCAATAGCGGCAGGTCAACCGGCAGAAAGACCGACCACCGCGCGGAGGTCGCTGCCAGCGCAGAGCAGATACCTCCCAGCGGTCCCAGATCCGGGTACAGATCAGCAACGACCCGCGCAAACCCATCCAGCTGCGCGCGCGCCCCTGCAATCGCTACATCCAGCCCCGCTCCGCGCAGAATTCCCAATGCATGAGCAATCAGCGGCCTCCCGTCCAGCTCGACAAGCGCCTTGTCAACACCCATGCGGCTGGAACGGCCACCGGCAAGGACAAAGCCGGCAAGGTCCTGGCCGAAGTGGGCCGGATTGTGCATCTCCGTGGGCATACCTGATTTAGTAAGAATCGCGTCTGCTGAGAATTCCACATCTGAAAATCAATGTGTGGTGCACCCGGCCTTACCGCTCTCCTCCGGTTTGATAGCAAATGAATGAGTTTTCGTTGAGGAATGAGACCTCATTCCGGGTGCATCGCCAGCCTATCGACTGATACTCAGGTTGCAACTTTCGTCCATAGAAGGTTACCTTCATATGATGGTCTGGCCCGTCATCGCATTTGACCCAAGGCATGGCATAGCCAACCTCTTTGTCTTGAAAGGTAGCCCATTCCTTTTTTCGCGTATATGACAGGCACTCTTTACTCTCGCCTGGGAGCCACCTGCATTATTTGCTTCAATTGCTCGGATGAAACCCGCACATACTTTGGCTTAAGCGGCATGGTGGTTCGCTCCTCACACCGGTTGTCCCCGCTTTATTGTTCCGCGAGTCACCCTGCTTTCGAATAGGAGAGCGGGACTACATATCTCATTCCCTGCCCTTTTCAGTAACTAGACGATCATCTAGATACCGAGTTGGGAGTTATCGGATTCTGCCTTCAGCTTGCCACACGCATCTCTTCGCGCACGATGCGGCGCAGCGTCTCTTCCAGTTTCGGCGCTTTGCCCTCGACATGCTGGCGCAGGGCCTGGTTGATGAGCGTTTGGTAGCCCACTGCTCCGCCGTAGGCGCCGGCCTCTTTCAGGAAGTGATCCACAATATCTTCATCCAGCCGAATCGTGATGCGGGTTTTGCCGAGCGGCTCAGGCTCCGGCGGGTTGATCCGACCACGCTTGCCTTTACTGAAATCGTAACTCGCTTTCATCTGTTCTCCTCGTATTGCTCGCGCTCATGAGCATCAGCTGGACGCGCAGAGATGATGCGAATCTTGCTGCCGCGGTAGCAGTAAACCACAACCAAAACCCTGCCCTTCAGGCCCGTTCCAATCGAAACATACCGCAACTCATGCGGGTCCGATTCATCATCCGTGAACGTAATCGCCAGAGCGTCATCAAAAACCGGCTCCGCTTCAGCAAAGCGAACCCCATGTTTTCTGAAATTCGACTCATCCTTGCGGGGATCCCATTCACAGCTCATATCGACCTTGCTGGATGTACATATTGTACACCAGAAACTTGCGGAGAGGTATCCCATGGGTATCGCCGGACACCACAGAGCTCAATCATGAAACCTTGGGCCTCCAGTTCTACCGTGCGGCCTCCTCCAGGAAGCGGATAATCGACTCAATCCCCAGTTCAAAGTTTTTCAGATGGAATTTTTCATTGGGCGCGTGCAGGTTATCGTCGGGCAGGCCGAAGCCCATCATCACGCTGGGCAAGCCGAGGTGGCGGGCAAAGTCGCCGACAATCGGAATCGATCCACCAGAGCGGATGAAGACCGTCTCTTTACCCCAGACGTCTTTCAAAGCCTTGGTTGCGGCGCGGATATAGGGATTATCTACAGGGATCAGGCAGGGATCGCCGGAGTGGATCAGCCGGACCTCGACATCAACACCCTTCGGGCTGTTTTCCTCTACAAACTTTTTGTAAAGGTAAAAAGACTTTGCCGGGGTCATGCCTGGAACCAAACGCATGGAGACCTTGGCCACGGCTCGGGCCGGAATCACTGTCTTTGCTCCCGCTCCGGTAAAGCCGCCGGGGATGCCATGCACATCGAGCGTAGGCCGCGCCCAGGTGCGTTCGAGCACGCTGTAGCCGGCTTCGCCGACGAGTTGCCGGGAACCAACTTCGGCAATGCGGTACTGCTCTTCATCGAAGGGCAGGCTCTCCCAGGCCGCAAGTTCTTCTGGACTGGGCGGAATGATCTCGTCATAGAAGCCGGGTATGAGAATGTGTCCGTGTTCATCCTTGAGGCGAGCAAGAATCTGCGCCAATGAGACAAAGGGATTGGGCGCCGCGCCCCCATACATGCCGGAGTGCAGATCGGTGCGCGCGCCGCGAACTTCAAGCTCGGTATAGATCATGCCGCGTAAGCCGACACAAAGCGTGGGCAATCCAGGAGCGAACATCTCGGTATCTGAGACGAGCGCAAAATCTGCCTTGAGATCGGCAGGCTTTGACGCAACATAGCGCGCAATTCCCTCCCCTCCCACTTCTTCTTCTCCTTCAAGCAGCACACGGACATTCAGTGGCAGTTTGCCGGTCGCGGCCAACAGCGACTCCAATGCCTTAACCTGCGCCACAACCTGGCCTTTATCGTCTACCGCGCCGCGCGCATAGAGATTGCCGTTGCGCTCGGTTGGCTCGAACGGCGGCGTGAGCCATTCGTCGAGTGGATCGGGCGGCTGAACATCGTAGTGGCCGTAGACGAGCACTGTCGGCTTACCAGCTGCATGCAGCCAGTCGGCATAGACCAGCGGATGCCCCTCGGTTTCGATGAGGCGGAGGTTTTCCATGCCAATCTGCTTCAGATCGGCAGCCAGAGTCTCGGCGGCGCGGCGACAATCGCTTTTGTGTTCGGGTAGCGTAGAGATGGAAGGGATGCGCAGCAGAGCCTTCAACTCATCGAGAAAGCGAGGGTGGTTCTCACGGGCGTAGGCGACAGCGGACGAAGACATGCAGGCTCCCTTAAACTGAATTACGCAGTCAAAAGAAAAGTATAGGCGCTCCGGCGCCTCCCAGTCCGGCTCCAGGAAAGGGTTTCCTTGTTGTTAAAACTCGAATCTCTCCCGCCCGCCCGCAATAGCCGAGGTTGTTGCCTGATCTTACTTTTAACCCTGCTGGCGGGACCGGCCAGTTCGCTGGCTCAGACTGGCGCTGAATCCCCATACTATGCACGAAAAAACACCTTCGGCGTATTTACAGCCTATTCCAACGATTCCAGCCATATGTTGCTCGGGATAACGGAAAACCGCAAACTGTTGGATTTTGGGGTTTCATACAGTCGCAGGCTGTTGCTCAATCGCATAGTGAACTGGCAGTACAACGCGGAATTTCTGCCGGTGGCGCTGGAGAGTGATCCGCTGGAGCAAGAGGTAGTCAATCAGATTTCACCCACGCCGGTAACTCAAATCTTTAAGGACGGCTTACCGGTTACCTGCGCGCCTCGCACGATCTCATACAGCTCTACCGATCCAGTCACGGGCGTAACATACAGCGGGACGGCTGTCTTTTCATGCTATGGCCGTCGCTGGACGATCGGCGAAGGCATTTCTCCGGCCGGCTTGCAGTGGAACTTTCGACCGCGACACAAAGTACAGCCATTTTTCATCAGCCACGGCGGATACATGTATTCGACTCAGGCGATCCCCGTTTATGGCGCTGGCTCTTTCAACTTCACCTTCGACCTGGGGGCGGGTGTTGAAGTTTTCCGCACACAGACAAGATCGGTCCGCGCCGAGTACCGCTATCACCACATCTCGAACAATAGCACAGCAACAGCCAATCCAGGCATTGATAGCGGGCTGTTTCAGCTCACATATTCCTTTGGCCATTGAATGCGGTTCTAGCATGTCCGCTGAACAAAAAAAACGCGAAATTCAATCTATACCGAGCTTACTGGTATAGATTGAATTTCGCGGATCAGAAATCTCTACCGCCGGATTCTCACCCAGCGGCGCAATCAACAAAAGCTGCTCAGAACGTGTAACGCGACGCGAACTGGAACTGACGCGGAGTGTTGGAGTCAGTCTGGATCAGCCCGAATTGCGAGAATCCCGATGCGGAGGAACTCACAGTCGGCGCGGAGAACTGCGCCTTGTTGGCAACGTTATAAGAGGAAATCTCGAAGCGGAGAACCCTCTCCCCTCCGATGTGGAAGTTCTTGAAGAGCGAGAGATCCAGATCTTGCGCGCCCATGGTGCGAACGCCGGCAAGGTAGGCCGGAGCTGTTCCGGCAACAAATTGGCTGGCCGGCGCCTGGAAGCAATTTGGGTTGAACCATGCTGCCGCTGTGTGCGCCGCGCCCGTGCGGGGGTTGCAGACCAGATTGAGCCGCTGATTAAAGTAGGAAACTGGCGCGCCGACAACAGGCGAAACGATGGGAACGCCGTCGCTCAGGTATGCAACAGCATTGGTTGTCCATCCGCCAAGAATCGCATTGCCCGGCCCCGCCAGGTTCAGCGCCCGGCCCTTGCCGATGGGCAGATCATACGAAGCCTGCCAGGTGAACTGAAGCTTCACATCTTGCGGGCTGACTGAGTGTTCGAGGTTGATATTCTTCCAGTCCTGAGGTAAACCGGCATGGAAGCCGACAAAGCCCAACGGTGGGTTGCCATCGTCTGTCATCAGCTTCGACCAGGTAAACGAGGCCAAAGTGGTGAAGTGCTGCGTAAGCCGCTTCTCCAGCTTTGTCTGCAATGAGCTGTACTCTGAGTCACCGCCCGGATAGCCATGCACGATGATTCCGTTGCCCGAGCCATATGTGCCGTTTCCGAATTGCGGAAACTCCTGCAATGAAACCCACAGCGGCACTGTGGGAGAGCCAGCATTATTGTTTGAAGCAGGCTGAATCGCTTGCCATTGATTGGGGACCGTGACACAGGCGGGATTTGAAGTATCGACGCACAGCGCGTAGTTGTTCGATGCGATCACGCTCAGCGGAAGCTGATTCAGGTCGACTTCGCCAAGGGGAAGAAAGAGGCCCCGGCTGCCGACATAACCGGCACTGAGAACCACTCCATGCGGAAACTCGTATTCCCAACCGATGTTGAAGTTATACGTGGCCTGAGTGCGCTGCGAATGCAGCATGGTATTGAGCGTGGAGCCGAGATAAGTGCCCAATCCCTGCGACGCGCCAACCAACGGAACCACTCCGCCCGGAAATGGATTGCTCAGCGAATAAATCCCCGTCGAGCTGGGAGCCGGAGCGCCGGCGGCAGCGCCGATGCATCCGCTGGTGCCGTTGTACGTGGTGTTTCCATCAGCATTCAGGCAGGTTGCGCTCCAGTTCGTGACGGAAGAAAAACCGTCGCTATCCTCGCTGGCGGCACTGACCATCTCCGCGCTGGGACCGTAGTAGATGCCTGCGCCGGCGTGAATCACAAAGCGCTTTTCAGGCTGCCAGGCAAAGCCGAGACGAGGGCTGAAGTCAGATAAGTTCGTCGTGAACGGCGATCGGTTGCCACCGTTTGAAAATACTTCGCCGCCGGTGAAGGGGACACCGCTCACCGTCGCCGCAGCGGTGGGATTGAAGTACTCCAGGCGATTGTGG
>CAZHKN010000200.1:0-9585 GCA_964532725.1 uncultured Occallatibacter sp. | reverse complement strand
CGGCCCTCAAGCTAGTGGTAAGAGCCTGCTCTGCAAGCTGGCTTTCTTCTTTGCCCAGGTTGTGCCAGAGATCGAGAATGACATGCTCACGCGCAGGAATTCTTTCGATGCTTTTCGGGAAAGGATACTCCAGGAATTCTTTGAGAGGTTTCCGCGCGATGCTTGGACCGGACAAGAATTTCGCATAACATACGAATCCGTTCAATTCGACATCAAAGTCGAGGTGAGAGAAACAAACATGCCTCCTAGTGTTGAATTAAACAGCGATTTCGCCGAGAGATATAATCAGTTCATTGGGCCTGCCCCGGAAGAATACAGAACATTTAATGCAATTGATCCGAGTTGGATCGATGAACGGGTAGTCTATGGCCCGCTTCGGCTGGAACATTCGATTTACATCCCGACGGGGAGAGCCTTTTTCTCGACGCCAAACAAGGGATTTGCCTCCTTTTCCGGCAAAAACCTGGATTGGATCACTCAGCGATTCCCGACTGAAATGGATTTTGATTACCGGGCACTGATCGAGTCCTCCGGTTCTGATCAGTATCTTCCCTATGCCTTTGACAAGGAAGCGGCAAGCATTCTTGGAGGAAGAGTGCGACTGTCGAATGGCACCCCGCATTTTCAGCTTATTTCAAGCGACCGGGTTCTACCCTTTGATTTGCTTTCTTCTGGAACCATGGAGCTATTGCCGCTGCTCAATCCGTTGAGCAAGAGAGTTTGGCGAGCCAGGCACCCTGCCGTCCCTATAAACGACATACATGGATTTGGAACGATTTATATAGAGGAGCCAGAATCCAGCGTATTTCCAAAGACTCAATATCAGTTGGTGCGTCTCTTCGCATGGCTTGCTAGCGAGCCAGCACTCAATATCTCGCTTGCCATCACCACCCACAGCCCCTACATCCTCACTGCCTTCAATGATCTGATCAAAGCCGGACAAACCGCAAAAGCGCGTCCCGAAAAGACTGCTGAAATCGAGAAGATCATTCCTAAGCAATACTGGATCAACGAAGGAGATTTCGCCGCATACGCTTTCGACGGCAAGGACGGCATTCTTCACCCCATCATGGACAAAGAAACGGGCATGATCAACGGCGATGTTCTCGACGACGTCTCCGAAACAATCAGTGACGAGTTCGGCCAGTTGCTGGAGATTCAATATGGGGACTAGCGCCGGACAGTGCTTTGAGTGGAAGTCAGGCTCAAAAATTACAACCCCAACCGAGAGCGGAAAGACAGCGGCTTTTAACAATCCCGATGGCAGTAGGGTTCTGCTGGTTCATGCGGACAAAAGCTGCCGCAAGGGGCGCGCGGGTTGCGACGATTGCTTTTTTGAGCCAGATCAGAAGGTTGCCGACTTCATTGTATGTAAACCGGGATTGGTTGACGTGGTCGTCGAGCTGAAGGGTGGCAAGGTCATCGTCGCTGTCGAGCAGATTGAGCAGACGATTCCGGTGTGGCGTTCGCATGAGCGCTGCTCAGGAAAGATAGGCGCACTTATCGTCAGCAGCCAGGGAACGTCTCACCCGAAGATGCTGACGAAACTTCAAAAACGGCGGGACCAATTGGAGAAGCGAGGCATCCGGCTCATTCATGTAGCTGCCAGAACTTGTACCGTAGAATTCACCTCATTTGTTTAGGACGCAACGGTGACTAGCCTCCAGGACCAACTCGACGAGATCACCGCCAACACCCGGCAACTGGTGCAGGCGGAGCGGCTGGCTGTGGGGGAGCGGGCGGTTGCCGAATTATTTGCCTCTGAGATCGAAGAAAAAATTCTTCCCGTAGGCTATCGAGCACCGGAGTTTACGTTGAAAGATGCTGCCGGGCGGATGGTGAAGAGCGCGGACCTGCTGGCTCTCGGTCCCTTAGTTATAAAATTCTTTCGCGGGCGGTGGTGCTCTTATTGCGTCACTGAGTTAGAGGCGTGGCGCGACTTATACGGGCAGATCCGCGAGCATGAGGCGCTGCTGGTGGCGATTGGGCCGCAGACGGCGCGGCAGAGCGACTTTATGGCAGGGCAGCATGGGCTGCCGTTCCCGGTGCTCACCGATCCCGGATGCGTTGTCGCGGAGAAGTTCGGCCTGGTTTACACCGTTCCGGAGTATCACCGCGAGTATCTGCTATCGATTCTGGTCAATCTTCCCTTTATCAACGGCGAAAAGAGCTGGCGGCTTCCCATCCCTGCAACCTACGTAGTCGCTAAAGATCGTAAGATCCTTTTTGCCGAGGCTCATGCGGATTTTCGCGTACGGCCAGAGCCGCAGGAGGCGTTGGCCGCGGCGCTTGCGGCGCAGCGCAAATAATCATAATCAGACCAAAAATCCTTCAGTCCTCATCGAAACGGGCCTAGCGGAAGCGCTTGGATGGTTCGTCGCTGGCGATCTGGCCGTCGCGGATGTGGACGACGCGGTGGGCGTACTCGGCGATGTCCGGTTCGTGAGTAACAAGGACGATGGTATTGCCTTTGGAGTGGAGGGTGTCGAAGAGGGCCATGATCTCGACGCCGGTTTTGGAGTCGAGGTTGCCGGTTGGCTCGTCGGCGAGGATAATGGAGGGTTTGTTGACCAAGGCCCTAGCGATAGCCACGCGCTGACGCTGGCCACCACTTAATTCATTGGGCTTGTGGTTCATGCGCGCTTCCAGGCCGACGCTGGCCAGAGTCTCTTTGGCGCGAATAAGGCGCTCGGCGGTCGGAGTGCCGTTGTAGATGAGCGGCAGCTCGACATTGTGCAGCGACGTGGCGCGGGCCAGCAGGTTGAAGGTCTGGAAGACGAAGCCGATCTCCTTGTTACGGATGCGGGCGAGCTGGTCGTCGTCGAGTTCGCTGACCAGCTGGTTATTGAGCCAGTACTTGCCCTGCGAGGGGGTGTCAAGGCAGCCGATCAGGTTCATCAGCGTAGACTTTCCCGAACCAGACGGTCCCATGATGGCGACGTACTCGTTGTGCCGGATGCGCAGGTTGACGCCGCGCAGCGCATGTACCTGCTGCTCGGAACCCATGTCGTAGGTGCGCCAGAGGTTCTCAACGACGATGACGTCGCCAGTGGGCCGGGTTGCCTGTTGCGCAAGGTCTTCAGTGCTGGTGGTGATGGTGGCCATTCGAATCCTTTTTCTTCCGGGGCTAAAGCCCCGGAAATCCGATTTCGTTCTATGTGCCAGGGTTAAAACCCCGGCCTGCCGTATTGAGCTGCTGTTGCGGCTGGACTGAAGTCCAGCCCTGATACAAAGCCAAGTTCGGCTTTGGTTTGGGTTTCCCAGGTTCCCACTAGCAAGGGATCTCCGGAAAACCAGTGTTCTTTCCTCAATGCTATGAGCCGCTGGCCGCCGGTGTTACCGGTGCGGTATCGCGTTTGACCAGCGCATTGTCTTTCAATCCGCGCAGGGTTTTGAAGGGGCCCATGACAATCTCATCGCCAGCCTTGAGGCCGGAGAGGACCTCGATCTCGGTTGAACCGGTGATGCCAGTGGTGACGGGGACAAATTTAGCGCGAAGCTTGCCGTGGTCGTCCGTGGTTATGACATAGACGCCCTGATCGGGAGTTTTGTTAGCGGAGGGCGCGGGGGTTGTGGCCGCCTGTACACTGCCTTTGCCGGCTGTTTCCGTTGGCCGGATGGTGAGCGCCTGAATGGGCAGCGAAACCACATTCGGCTTGTGCGCGGTGGTGATCTTGGCGGTGGTCGATAGTCCGGGGCGCAGATCGTTCAGGTTATTGGAGGGGTCATCGAGAGTGATGACCACCTTGAAGTCTTTGGCCTCTTCGGTGCCGGAGGTCTGCGTGGAGGTGGCCAGACCGGAGGAGCGGAGCAGAGCCTGATCGCCGGCCAGCGTGACGTGGCCCTTGAAGACCTTGCCGGGGATGGCGTCAACGCTGACGTCGGCGGTCTGTCCGAGGGCGATGTTGACGATGTCGGTTTCGTCCACTTTGACCTCGGCGGTGATGATGCTCATATCGGCCAGGGTCATCAGCGTGGAGCCTTCGGCGTTCTGAATTCCAACGACGACGGTTTCGCCTTCGCGCACGGGAAGGTTGGTGACGATGCCGTCAAAGGGCGCGGTGGAGACGGTCTTGCTGAGCGCGTCCTGGTTGGCGCGGAGCATGGCGATGGCATTGGTGATCTTGGCGCGCGCTGACTCGGTCTGCGCCTTGGCTTGCACGAGGCCGGCGTCGGCCTGGGCCAGAGAGGCGACGTCGGTGTCGTAGGCGGCCTTCTTGGCGTCGTAATCCTGCTTGGCGAGGATGCCTTCCTTGTACAGCTCCTGCGCGCGCTGCCAGTCGAGGCGCTTCTGCTCGAGATCGGCTTTGGCGTGTTCCACGTTGGCCTTGCCGGTGTTCTCAGCGGCGACAAACGACGCGACATCGGTCTTGGCCGAGGCAATCGCCGCCTCCTGGGCATCGACGTTGGCCTGGGGCTGTACGTTTTCCACCGTCGCCAGAATCTGGCCCTTGGTCACATGATCGCCCTCTTTGACATAAAGATGGGTGATGCGGCCAAAAGAGGTGGCGCCAACATTGACGTAGGTCTTGGGCTTGATCTGCCCGGTGCCGCTGACGATGGTGGAAAGATCCTGGCGCACGATTTTAGCGGTCAGCACCTTGGTGTAACCGGACTGCTGATGATGGACAAACCAGAAGACAAGCCCACCGGTCACTAAGACTGCGAGAGAGATCAAAAGAATTTTCTTCATTTGCAGTAGGACTCCGTACGTTTCAATTTCAGTGTACGCAATTGCAGCCGGAATGGTTCCCGCAGCTTACGCCGCGGCTGGAGAATAGAAAGAAACCTGGGAGAATTACAAAAGAGCAGGATGAAAGATTGCGTCATTTTACGCTGAGGGCTTTTGTGGCCGTGAGGACGCGACTCTGGCTGAATGCTATTGCGGCTGAGAACCCGAATTCGGGATTCTTCTCAGCCGGTTACAGGTTCCCGGAATGGGCGGTTCCAGAGGGAATTCGCACAAAATTCCGAACTTCGTATCCATCCTGGTGGTCCGCCGCCGGCATTTTCCCCTGCGTCTCAGTTTACAGCCAAAAGGTCCAATTTCGATCTGGAAATAAGGCTGGTTCTGGCGCATTTCGGTCTTTGCCCGGCCTCTGCAAGAGCGAAATTCCTGTCTTTTCGCCGCTGGGAACCTTGACACAATCGGGCTGGCCATAGATTCTTAACAGTTCCGGCTCTTGATTTTTTGCCCACAGGGGGACTTTCACTCTTGCGCATTCGCGTCTTCTATCACGACAAATGCTTCGACGGAGCTTGCTCTGCCTCACTGTTCACGCGCTTTCACCGGGAGTGCATCGCGGCTGGGGCCGATTACCAGTATCAGGGACTGGTGCATCGCGCCGGAGCGCTCTTTAACGAGAAGGAATTTGACGGGGATCAGAATGCGATTGTCGATTTCAAATACTCGACTTCGCCCAAGGTGACCTGGTGGTTTGATCATCATCAATCGGCATTTCTGACTCCGCAGGATTACCAGCACTACCTGGACTGCAAGAAGGATAGCGATTGCTGCAAGCGCAAGTTTCTGGATGCCAATTACACCTCGTGCACGAGTTATCTTGCGGATATTGTCAAGGCGGAATATGGCTTTGATGCGGCTCCGGTGGCAGAGCTGATTCACTGGGCGAATATCGTGGACGGAGCGCAGTACGAGAGCGCGGCGTCTGCCGTTGAGATGGCCGCACCGGCAATGAAGCTGACGCTGGTGATTGAATCCACACAGGACCCGGCATTCATTCCGCGGTTGATTCCGCTGCTGACCGAGATGCCGCTGGCTGAAGTGCTGAGCCAGCCATTTGTGGCGGAACTGCTGCCGCCGCTGCTGGACCGCCACCACAAATCCGTGGAGTTGATCCGGAGCCGTTGCGAGGAGAAAAACGGGACGATTTTCTTTGACGTTACCGACCAGCCGTTGGAAGGCTATAACAAGTTCATCCCGTACTATCTTTTTCCGCAAGCGACATACTCAATCGGTTTATCGAAGTCGAGCTTCCGGACCAAGGTTTCTGTGGGATCGAATCCCTGGACCAAGGCAGACCCGAGTGAGATGGTGAATCTGGCGCAGATCTGCGAACGCTACGGCGGCGGCGGCCATGCTCGGGTGGGAGCCATCAGCTTTGAACCCGACCAGGCAGAGCGCGCCCGCGAGGCTGCGGCAGAGATTGTAGCCGAACTTCGGTTGAAGAATCCGATGGGGTGAAGGGAGCAACTGCCGGTAGGTGGAGGTCTAGCGGATCATTTGCCCCGTATAGCTCATCAGCCACAAAGCAGATATACCGGCGAGGTGAATTAGGAAGAGCAGAATGGATGCCCCCAGAACCCCAACCCCACGCCGCATCGCGTACCATGCGATTATCCCTTCGATGGGAAACTGGGCGTAGATCATCGTTTGCGGAATATCAAGGGTGCTCAAGTGGCTCAAACCGAGCTGCGGGATATTGCTGAGTACGACGTAGGGGTAGACCGCCCAGACCGCCATCTCTCCATTCTCTTCCAGGAATTTATAAATCAGCGGTGAAAGGCCGCCGAGCGCAAGTCCCAGAGCGATTGGCCACCAATCCGCAAGACCGAGAGGCAGCAGACCGCGCCGCTTTGCCAGCTTTAATTCCTCGGGTGTCGTTTCATCAAGATAAGTCATATGTTATCCGATCCCAGATTTTTCCGCATAAAATCTGCTCCGTGGACAAGATCGTATCACCATCGGAGACCTACTACAACAGGATTTGATGCGCGCGCCAGTAGCCAGGTTTCTCAGATATGGAGCTATGCTCCGCATTGAAAATAAAACAGCTCGCCTGGCCCAACCCGTAAAATTGCAACAGGCGTCAGGTTCCGGTTTCGTGGGAACGCCGCTTGCCGCTATTCTCGGCTCTTTTCCCTGCAACGGAGGCTTTGTGTTGATTGATTCCCACGCCCACCTGGACAGTGAGCGGTACTCCGAAGACCGCGAAGCCATGCTGCACCGCGCCTGGGAGGCGGGCGTGGGCACGATTCTCTCGATTGGCATAGGGGAGCGCGCCGCAGATATGCACCGGGCCTTCGAGCTGTGCCGCGAGTTCAACAGGCTGCCGGAGAGCGGAGCGGGCCTGCCCAGGCTCTACGCCAGCGCCGGGGTTTATCCGCATACGACGCCGGAGATTGACGATGCTGTTCTGGCGCAACTGGACGGCTTGCTGGCCGAGCCGGAGGTGATTGCCTGCGGCGAGATTGGCCTGGATTACTACCATGAAGGTGCGGCGAAAGAGACGCAGCATGGGGGGCTGATTCAGCAGTTGGAGATCGCCGCCCGCCGCAAACGACCGATCCTGATCCACTGCAGGCCAAAAGACGACTCGGTCGCGGAGCAGCCGGGAGCCTGGGGCGATCTGTTTGAGATTCTCGATTCGCGCTGGCGTAGCACCGGGCTGGGCGGCGTGATGCACTGCTTTGGCGGCGAGTGGGAGCAGGCGCGGCGGTCACTGGACCTTGGATTTCTGATCTCTTTCGCTGGAAATCTGACCTATCCCAAGGCGCAGCCTCTGCGCGACGTTGCCGCCAGGCTGCCGCTGGAGAGCCTGCTGGTTGAGACCGACGCTCCCTGGCTGGCCCCTGCGCCCGAGCGCGGCAAGCGCAACGAACCGGCCTGGGTGCGACGCACGGCGCAGACTCTGGCGGGACTGAAAGGCGTATCCGTGGAGGAAATCGAGGTCGCCACCACGAAAAACTTCTATCGGCTGTTTGGCTTGGGGCCGGACGTGGGAAACTAATACTGCGTACGGCGTTCTTTTTTAGCGCTGAGGACGGGGAAGACATGGCACAGGAAAATTCATTCGATATTGTCAGCAAGGTAGAGATTCAGGAAGTCCGCAACGCGATTGATCAGGCGTTGAAGGAGATTCACCAGCGCTTTGACCTGAAGGACTCGCATTCGGAGATTTCGCTGGTCGAGGGCGACAAGGAGATTCAGCTGGCCTCGGCGGGTGAGTACAAACTGGAGGCGGTCAAGGAGATTCTTGGCCAGAAACTTGTGAAACGCGGCGTCTCGCTGAAGAATCTGACTTACGAGAAGGTGGAGCAGGCATCGGGGCAGAGCGTGCGCCAAAAGATCAAATTGCAGCAGGGGATTCCGTCGGACAAGGCGAAGGAAATTGTGAAGCTGGTCAAAGACTCGAAGAAAAAGGCGCAGGCCAGCATCCAGGGGGATACGGTGCGCATATCGAGCAAGGATCGCGACGAGTTGCAATCGATCATTGCGCTCTTGCGCGGCAAAGACCTCGGCGTGGAGTTGCAGTTCACCAACTACCGCACGAATTGAGCGGGGAGCGATAGATGGGTTATCAGGACATAATGCGCGAGTACGCCAAAAAGCTTGAAAGCTACTCGGGCAAATCTGTCGATGAATTGCTTGCCATTACGAATGGTAATGAAATCGACTTTATTCAAGCAATTGAGATGGCGATCCAACAGAAATTGGAACGTCTCGGTGAAGATAATCTGTCAGAAGAAGAAGTCATAGTACTAGCCGTTGAAGCCCTCGAACGCGAGGTGAACAACGGCGGTTATAGTCAGTTTTTTGTCAACTCATCGCGCGAGTATACTCCGATCATCGTACATGCACTGGGCCGTATTGGTTGTACAGAAACAGCCAAGATTACAGAGCGGGCAGTAAAGGCCGCAGGTTTTTCTGGGTTGGCTCCATTGACGCTTAAAGACGCATTGGATGCTTTTAGCAAGGAATATGAGCGCCAAAACGAATACAGGCTTGTAACTCCTGCGCAGGCTTCAGAAATTGTTAAGACGATCACTTCAAACGCTTCCCTCACTGAACCCTTTGCTGTGCGACCCAATTCTTTAAGCACTCCGGAATGGGATGTACTTGAAGAGGAGCTTAATGAATGCGATCAGTTGTATTACGCCGCCGGAGTGGAAAATATCGGGGGCAAGCTGATTGATTTTGTGAAGGCCAACAAAGACGCAATTCAACCCTGAATGATTTAGTTCGGAGAGCTTTGAGCACACTAGCGATAGCGACGGCACGAGAGGTCTTCGATCTGCTGCGGGACGACCTGACGGCGATTGAGCAGGAACTGGGCCGCGACGCCGCATCGAGCGTCAGCACCATTACGGAGATTGCAGAGTATCTGCGCGAGGGCGGCGGCAAGCGCATCCGGCCTACGCTGCTACTGCTGGCGGCCCATGCGCAGGGTTTTTCGGGGCACGCCGCCATTCGCCTGGGCGCGGTAGTTGAGCTGGTGCATACCGCTACGCTGGTTCATGACGACATTATTGACGGCGCCGATACGCGCCGGGGACGGCCCTCGGCAAACACCACCTGGGGAAATGAAAAGTGCGTACTCGCCGGCGACTGGCTGTATATGCAGGCCTTTCGCGTGGCATTGGAAGAGAAGAGCCTGCGCGTTCTGGAGTTGCTGATTGGCTTGACTCAGCAAATGGTCGAAGGCGAGCTGCTGCAGATTCAAAAGCTGGGCAAAGCCGTCAGCGAAGCCGAATACTACGACCTGATCTATCGCAAGACTGCGTGCCTGTTCTCGGTTTCGATGCGGCTGGGTTCGGTGCTGGCCGGGGCGACGGAGGCGCAGG
>CAZHKN010000199.1:0-9643 GCA_964532725.1 uncultured Occallatibacter sp. | reverse complement strand
GCGACGGTTTCCTAAACCGCAGGTCGGAAGTTCGAATCTTCCCGGGGTCACCATAAAATCAATACGTTACCGTGGCGATGATCGTGTCGGTGTATGCGCCCTGCGTAGTTACCTGCGCCGCGGGGAGCTGGCCGTACACGGTATATTGCACTGCGCTGCCCGTGCCTGTGGCCGCGAGCGTATCGGTGCCCACGGTATTGCCCCAATTCAGAGTACGCCCGCTATCTCTGAACATTGAGTAGCGGAGCGTGGCCGCGCCAGGGCCGGTCATCTTCCTCGTCGTAACGGTCGCTCCGCTGCCGTTTCCCACACTGAGTCCGATGTTGAATGGCATCAGGTCCGTGCAGTTGGTTGTAACTGCAGAGGTGGCGTTGATTACCGCGCCGGTGTAAGTGCCAAAGGCAAGATTCGTCGCTGAGATTGTGCAGGAGCCGGTAATGACCACTGTGACGGGGAAGGTGGTCGTGGCCGTCGACATCGTATCGGTGTAAGTGCCCGGAGGAACGATCTGGTTCGCCGTGATCTGGCCATAGACGGTGACAGTCGTGTTGCCGGTTCCAGTGTCCTCGTTGCCGGTGGTGTCGCTCCAGTTGTTGGTTCGCGCTGCATCCGTGAAGAGTTTGTAGCTCAATTCAACGCCGTTCGGACCGGTCATATACCGGATCGTTTCGGTCGCACCCGCTCCAGTACCGGTATACATGGGAATGTTCCACGCTCCGGCGCAGGTAATCTTTCCCGCAGCGGTGCCATCCAACACCGCGCCGGTGTAGGTGCCAAAGTTCAAGGTCGTAACCGTGAGCGTACAGGCCTGTGCCGCCGCCTTCTGTGCGCCGAGGGCGAGCATGAGCAATACGATTGGTGCGAGTCTGCGCATCATGGTCTCTTCTCCAGGCAGCGTAATGGTCCGATCGAAGGAATCTCGCCGGGAGCTTGCGTGTAGTTGAATGCAACGGAACAGTGGTGTCCATTCGGCAACTCGACGTTCAGTTCGTTGTGTGAGCTGAGGCCTTCCACGTAAGCATCGCCGTCGTAGCCGATTGGGATGAGAGCGCCGGTACCAAGTAAGGTAGCCGCGCTGCCGAGCGGTACCGGAACCCCAGCAGCATCGACCAGTTTCAACAATGCAGCATGGCTGAACTGAATCGGGAACCTGACCACGACACCGGACCGGTCTTGGGGCCGCACCACTCGTTTGTCAAGGCTCAGCGTGGCATCCGGCGGAACGTCGGTTGGCTCGATTCCCAGATGGTTCACATCGAATGAACGCATATCCGGCACCAGCAGCCGGCCCGCCTTGTCCGTGGCGCCCACGTCGCGGTTTTCCTGATAAACATGGACGTGCTCCACGGGGCTGGTATCTACGATGGCAAAGCTGTCGAAGATTGTGTTCGAGGGGAACAGGCCCTTGTCTACCAGCGAAACAGCAGCCTGAGTTTCCAGGCGCACCGTTGTCTGGCTTCCGAACTGGTCGATCCCGGCTGACAAAAGGCCCACGGGCGATTTGTATTGCACCTCGCCAAATTCATGACTGCCATTTCCCTCGGAGACGTAGGCCTGGTAGCCCCAATCGCCAGGACGTATCACCGACTTTTGCACCTGCGCTTGTCCGTTGCCGACCGACGATCCAGTGAGAGAGGCAGAAGTCCGTCTGTCGAGCGGGATCGTGATGCCGGCCTGTACACTGCTGTTGCCGCTGGAATCCAGATCCCTGAACTCGGCTGCATAGAAGGCAATGTGGTGGAACTGCCTCGAATAGTTGGCTGTGACCACATGCGAATGCGTTGCCGGGGTGAAAATCGCCTGCACTGCGACCGGGGAAGCATCGGCATCCACTCCCGCATAGGCCACGCCGGCTGTTCCCAGGCGACGGAGAGAAAGGCTCGTGAAGGCGCTCAGTTGCTTGCGCGGAATCCCGCTGCCATTCATCGAGACCACATCCCGATAGTTGCGGTTGGCTACGATCGCCGAGCCGCCCAGGCTGAATTTCGTTCCAATATGCTGTGCGCCAACTGAAAACAGATCGCCGAATACTCCTGAGCTGCTGCTGGCCGCCGCATCGAAGTTGATGATTCCCAGCTTGCCGACCACCAGTGTTCCACCTCCGCCGCCCATGAACGCACCCGGCGTACCCTCCCCGGCGGCCTCAAAGGTGAACTTCTGGGTCAGGCCGCGGCGATAGAATCCCGTGCCCGCTATCTTCCCGTAGTCGTTGCTCGCTGCGCCCCACTCGCGCCGCACCAGGCCGGCCTGCCCTGAAAATGTCTGTAAGCCCGGGGCCAGAAGCGCGGAGCCTCCGTAGAAAGGCTGGGTCACGCTCACCTGCTGGCCCATGGCGTTGGTCATCGTCATCGTGATGTTGCCCGCTCCCGAGATCACGGGGAGCTGCTGAATCTCGAAGGGGCCGGGATCGACCTGGCTCGATGCAACCAGATTTCCGTTCACCAGCACATTCACGGTGGAGGGAACCGCTGCCGAGCCGGTGAGCGTTGGAAGCGGGAAGGTGATCAGATCCGGGCGCATGCTGAAATCCGAGCGAATCTGCGCGCCTTCAATGTGAAAGGGCCGGTTCCATGCCAGGCCGCTGGTGATGAAATCGCCAACCGTATAGCGGCGGAGGGAATTGACATCGGCCAGCGAATAGGCCGAATCGAGCCGAATCGCCCTGGTTCCGCCGTTGTTGCCCGAGGCTGGTCCGGCATAGCCAAGCCAATCGGAGTTTGCGATCCCCCAGGGTGCAAAGCTGCGCAGATCAAACGATCCGTCGGCTCCGCTTTTGCCGCCGGTGAATGTTCCCTCAACATCGTAGTTGAGCGTCATGCCGGAGCCGCTCTCGATCGTTCGGCGGCCTCCGGTTGTTTCGCTGCCTTCGAGCTGAAGGAGCGACGGTACCAGGGCGCTGTCGGCTGCTGTGACCAACAGGATCTGGTTCTTCTGATCGATTGTCCAGGTCACTCCGTGAAGGTCGCGCAATGAGACCAGCGTGCCGGGTTTCGAAACGAGAGCGTCAGGAACTCTGAAGCCGAGATCGCGCAGCTCGTCTGGCTGCGCCATTAGCTTGCCTCGGCGCAGGGTAAACTCGCCGATCTTGCCGGTGGAATGACCATTGATCTGAACTTCCAGCAACAGCTTCTCGTCTCCGCTGGCGTCGGAGGCCGCTGCTTCGGCTGTCTCAATCACTGCTCCCGCAGCTTCTTCGCGGGCCGTTTTCTCCGATACCTCGCTGGCCGCGGCCAGGCGCAGCACAACAGCCATCAGCAGGAGGAATACCCCCACACTGCGGCGCTGTTTGGCCACGGTCTTGCCACGATCATCGCGCTGGGACAAAGCGGACCTGCTGATCGATGGCGCCGGCGTCTGAGTGGGCCGTCAACTGCAAGGTTTCGCTTGTCGACGGCAGGGCGTCCTGCGCGGCAATTTGCCAGCGCCGGGTGGCGCCGGAAAGAACATAAGGGGATGTACTAGAGCTTGGCTTCAGCTTGGCGCCGTCGCTCGTCGTAACTTCGATGTTGCGGATCACCTCATGGATGAGTCCCGCATTGACGGCCACCAGATAGATCTGTCCGCCGTCGCGCTCGAGGTGAAACTGGACATCGGGAAAGGCTCGGACCGGTGGCTTCACGAAGATCGGAATGGACAGGCGCAAGACAACGTGGACCGTCCCAGGCTCGGCCGGGGGCGGGATCTGGTCGATCAGAATGCGGTAGGTCGCCTCGCGGCTCTCGGGAGACTGACGCAGGATCAGGCGCACAACCTGGGTTGCCCCCGGAGCGATCCTGGCAATCGGCGGACTCAACACCACATCTCCGGTCGCATCGAGGGGATCGCCGTTATCCTTCTGGCTCCAGGCGTAAGGGCGAATCTGAATGGCGGTCTCGGTACTCCCCTGGTTGGTCACCGTGAGGCTCGTTGCCTTCTGTCCGGGCGAAATGAAGACATTGACAGGCAGAACCGACAACGCCTGTCCAATGGCCCCCGGGCCGGCCAGAAGGAGTAAGAAGACGACGGCAACCAGCTTGATTGCCGCCGAGAGTGAACCTGAGTTCCACCAAAGCATGGGGCTCCAATCTTCAGAGGTGCAATATTTCAGAGATGCAGGATTAATATGTGATGGTCGCCGTGATGGTGTCTGCGTACGAACCGGTTGGCACCACCTGAGCCGCGGGGATCACGCCATAAACCGTAACTGTCGTTGCGGTCAAGGCAGTCGCGCTGCTGGTTCCAGCTTCGGTGTCAGTCCCAATCGTTGTGCCCCAGTTTGTTGACAGTGCCGTGTTTTGGTAAAGGCCATAGGACAGCTTGTTCGTGCCATTGATCATGTTTCTCGCGTATTGGCCGGTTCCATTCAAACCAACATTGAGGCCGATGTTGTACGGCGTGCTGGCGGCGTTGCAGGTAACAGTAATTGCGGTGTTCGCGGTCACTTGCGCGCCGGTGTAGGTTCCAAAAGCCAGTGTGGGCGCGGTGATGTTGCAGGAAGCTGCAACAGTTGCGGTCACTTGAAATGTCGTGGTGACGCTTGTTGCTGCATTAGCAGATGTGGAGGCTAAGCCCAGCGCTAGGAACCCCAAAACAGCGGCGGACAGAGAAGACAAGGCGGTGCTTGACAACTTCATTGAGAAAACTCCTGGTGGAGCAAAGTTTGGAATATTAAGGTAATTATGACTGTTTAATGAATCCTTGCATAGCTTTATCGCAGGAAGAACATATTGAATTAATCTCTTTAGTCTCAAGAAAGATTACTGCCAGAATTCTGAATGGTTACCCTCAATTCCAAATGCAAGTTTGAAGGGATGCTGCCTGGAGCCTCGTAACGGCGCCGCAGGTAGCGTATACAGCAAGAAAAGTTGAGAAGGCTCCAAGAGGTTTAAAGCATCTTTTTGGCCAGGCGCTATCGCGGCCTGGCTGTCAATAAGTGATTGTGACGGTGACCACATCGGCAAACGCGCCCGAAGAGACATGCCAAACATGTGCGGTCCGGCTAAAGACGGAATACGCTCGGGGTGATCCGCTGCTACTTCCGGAGGTTGTGGCCATGCCAGCTCTAATCCACTGGCCGTTGGCGGTGGCCGGCAGCAACGCATGGTCCTGAAAGGCTTTAGCGGTTCCGGTCAGCTGCGAGGCGGCCGGGGTTGACAGATCCGCGCTGAGGCTGACACTGTACGGTGTGGGGTTGGTGCAGGTGACCGAGACTGGCGATCTTCCCGCAGTTGCGTAGCTTCCGAAGGCCGTGGCGGGGGAAGAAGCTTGGCAGGCGGACTGAACTGTCGCGGAAACCCCAAACGAAGCGGTAGAGGTTGCGGCAACGGCGGGTCTCGAAAACGGGCTCGATAATAGAAAGCCCAACACCATTGCAAATGATAAGAATCTCATGGGATCTGCTCCGCTCGTTACCAGGAGGAACTTTAGAGGTAACCTCTCTTACCTATTCAGATCGTCAAGCGGATTGATTTACTATAGTTACGTTAGTTTGTTTGTAGGTCTCATCCTGACCGCAGGACCCCATCCCACCGTGAAAATAGAAATGCCTCGCCGATTTTCCCGTTCCGCGCTGCGTGGGAATGCTGGCCTTGATCCGCGCCTGCGCAACAGGCGTCAACCATCGTGTCCAGCGCGGAGGTAACTCCGAAGCTGCTTCGCTGGTTTTCCTCAAAGCGCGGCCTGCGCCCCTGCCTGTAAAATCAACTGGATCCCGCCTCATGCCGGCTCTGGAGGCCACTTGCTTTACTGGCTGCTTTACCAAAAGCTCTATCCGTTCTTTCATCCCTTTCGCATCTTTCGCTATCTCACCTTTCGTACCGCCTTTGCCTCGCTGACGGCGCTGCTGATCGCGCTGTTTATCGGCCCCTACGTCATCCAGAAGCTGCGCGAATTCCAGATCGGCCAGCATATTCGCGAAGACGGGCCGCAGTCGCACCAGAAAAAATCCGGTACGCCGACAATGGGCGGTGTACTGATCGCAATTGCCATTCTGCTGCCCACGGTTTTGTGGTCCGACCCATCTAACCCCTTTGTCTGGATCACGGTTTTTGCCACGCTGGCCTTTGGCGCGGTGGGCTTTGCCGACGATTACATCAAGGTCGTCAAGCGGCGCAGCCTGGGCCTTACGGCGCGCGCCAAGCTGCTCGGCCAGGGACTGGCAGCGGCGGGAGTCGCCATTGCGCTCGTGGTGCTTTCGGAGTTCAAGCTCTTCTCGACCAATCTCTCGGTTCCCTTCATCAAGCACTTGCGTCCCGACATGCAGTGGCACTGGCTGGGCGGGATTCCCCATCTTGGATTTCTGGTTTTTCTGCCCTTTGTCGCCTGGGTGATTCTGGTGCTGATGGGTTCAACCAACGCCGTCAACCTGACCGACGGGCTGGATGGACTGGCCATCGGCTGCACCATCATCGCCGCAGGCGCGCTCACGGTTCTTACCTACGTAAGCGGCCACGTTGTCTTTGCCGATTACCTGGAATTGCAGCGGATGCCGTTGGTCAGCGAACTGACGGTCTTTTGCGGCGCAATGGTCGGCGCGTCCATCGGCTTTCTCTGGTACAACGCGCATCCGGCAGAGATCTTCATGGGCGACGTTGGTTCGCTGGCGCTGGGCGGCGCCATCGGCACAGTTGCTTTGATCATTCGTCAGGAGCTTCTGCTGCCCTTTATCGGCGGCATCTTCGTGCTGGAGACGCTCTCAGTCATGCTGCAAGTGGGCAGCTATAAACTGCGCAAAAAACGCATCTTCAAGATGGCTCCGCTGCATCATCATTTTGAACAACTGGGCTGGCATGAGTCCAAAGTGATTGCCCGCTTCTGGATTGGCGCGCTGGTCTTTGCGCTGTTTGCATTGACAACGCTGAAGCTGCGTTAGTACCACGACCGCATGATTTGGTAATGACAGAAATTTAGCGCCGGTCTCTGAACCGGCTGTCGTGCTGGCGTCCGCGCCGGCACTTCTCAAAAAGCAATCTCCAAATCATACGGCCTGATTTACGAGGCAGCGACATTTCAACCGTTTGCCCGCCGCAATGAGGCAAAATGGAACCATACACAAATTGAGGCGCTGATTACATGATGGAACTGAAGGGCAAGAAAGTCTTGGTTGTAGGCCTTGGGAAATCAGGCTTGGCCGCGGCATTGTTTCTGCGCCATCGCGGAGCGCAAGTTACGGTCTCGGACGTGCGCAGCGCCGATCAGCTAACCAAGGAAATTCCCGCGCTGCTCGAAGCGGGCATTATGGTCGAGGCCGGCGGGCATGGCCTCTTGACCTTTCGCCGCCAGGATCTGATCGTTGTCAGCCCCGGTGTGCCGCTGGATACGCCGGAACTGGTACAGGTGCGCAGCTTTGGCCTGCCGGTGATTGGCGAACTCGAGTTGGCCGCACGGTTTTTAAAGGGCAATATCCTGGCCATTACCGGCTCGAACGGCAAGACGACTACTACCTCTTTGGTGGGCGAGATTCTGGAACGCGCCGGCTTGCCCACGCTGGTCGGCGGCAACATCGGCCTGCCGGTGGTCTCGCTGATTGACGGCAGCACGGATACAAGCTGGTCGGTGCTCGAGGTTTCAAGCTTCCAGTTGGAGAGCACCGAGCAATTCCATCCAAAGATTGCCGTTATCCTGAATATCACCCCCGATCACCTCGACCGGCACGGCAGCTTTGAAAACTACGCGCGGGCCAAAGAGCGGATTCTTGCGTCACAAAATGACCAGGATTTTGTCGTCTTAAATGCGGACAATACCCGTGCCGCTGCCTCTGCCGAGCGCGCAAAGGCACAGATCTACAGGTTTTCCATTGAACATGCGGTCGACCAAGGTGCGTGGTTAGAGGCCGGTTGGGTGGTTTACTGCCATAGTCCGAACGAGGCCCCGGAACGGATCATGCTGCTCAGCGGCATCCCTCTCAAAGGCGCGCACAACGTGGAGAATGTACTTGCGGCGGTAGTTGCGGCCCGATTGGCCGGCGCTCCCGTGGAGGCGATCCGCGCTGCCATTGAAGCCTTCCATGCAGTAGAGCACCGGCTCGAATTCGTCGCCACTATCGACGGCGTCGCCTTTTACAACGACTCCAAAGCCACCAACGTGGATGCCGCAGCTAAAGCCATCGCCGCCTTTCCCGGCGGAATTCACCTGATCCTGGGCGGCAAAGACAAGAACTCCGACTACACGCAACTGGCGCAACTGCTGCGCGAGCGGGTGAGCGCGGTTTATACCATTGGCGCGGCTGCAGGTAAGATCGAATCGCAGTTGCGCGGTGTGGTCACGCTGCTCAGTTGCGAAACGCTCGACCGGGCGGTTTCTTCGGCTGCCGCCGCTGCGCGACCTGGCGAGGTCATTCTGCTTGCGCCGGCTTGCTCCAGCTTTGATCAGTTTGAGAATTACGAGCAGCGCGGCAGCATTTTCAAGCAACTGGTCGGCAAACGGCGGGGATAATCAATGGCCAAACGCGTCGGCGTGGATAAATGGATCTTCTTCACCGCTCTGCTGCTGGTTGTGCTGGGGCTGGCGATGGTTTTTTCCGCCTCGGCGATCATGGCCAAGGAGCGCTATCATTCGCCTTATACTTTTGTGGTCAAGCAGGCTGCCTGGGCCGCGGCCGGCGTTCTCGCGATGCTGGTGCTGATGCGTGTGGATTACCGGCGTTTCAACTCGCCGCGCTTTGTTTATCCCGCGCTTTGCACCAGCACGCTGCTGCTGATTCTGGTTTTCTTCTTCCGCAACTCCCACCACACTCACCGGTGGATTCGTTTCGGTGACTTTTTCACCTTTCAGCCTTCGGAGATTGCCAAGCCGGTGCTGGTGCTGTTTCTGGCCTGGTTTCTGCATAACCGGATGGACTCGATCCGCGACTGGAAGCACACCTTGCTGCCAGCCGTGATTCTCTCAGGGGCGTTTATCGTGTTGGTTGTCGCGCAACCGGATCTGGGAACCGCACTGGTGCTCTTCGGCGTGGCCTTGTTAATGCTTTTGCTGGCTGGAATGGAGTGGAAGTATCTGGGGCTGATTCTGATCCCAGTCATTCCCGCGCTGGGGGCGCTGCTTTTTATGGTTCCCTGGAGGCGGCAGCGGATGCTGGTCTTTCTCAATCCAGATTCCGATTTGCAGGGCGCGGGTTTTCACATCAACCAGTCGTTGATTGCCGTCGGGGCTGGCGGGCTGACCGGCCGCGGCTATATGGAAGGGATGCAGAAGCTCTTCTTTCTGCCCGAGGCGCATACCGATTTTATCTTTGCCAATATTGCCGAAGAGCTAGGCTTCCTCGGGGCAATGGTCATTGTGCTGCTCTTCGCGGTGCTAGGCGCGCGCGGGCTGAGAACGGCGTTGCGCTCCCGCGACCCATTTGCGCGGCTGGCCGCTTTCGGAATTACGGTAACAATTCTGCTTCAGGCATTCTTCAATATCAGCGTGGTGCTATCGCTGTTGCCCACCAAAGGCATCCCGCTGCCGTTTATCTCTTCAGGCGGCACCTCGCTCTTTTGTACATTGGCTTCTATCGGTGTTTTGCTGAATATGACTCGCGAGATCGATTGAAAAACCAGCACTTTTCTTTTTCATCAGAGGTTCCGGCGATTGGCAGAGCCGGGAACTTAAATTTATCCAATTTATAGCTCTGTTCTTAGCAAGTGCAGATGTCCGGTTTTCTGAGCGAGTGAAATGTCCGGTT
>CAZHKN010000198.1:0-9669 GCA_964532725.1 uncultured Occallatibacter sp. | reverse complement strand
GGACAGCGAGGTGCATACCTTCGCCATCAGCGTAGCCGCCAACGCCATTCTCTCCTTTATTCCGTTTATTGTGCTGCTCTACACGCTTTCCTGGGATGTTTTGCACTCGCAGAGGATGGTGGGCGTGGTGAATGACATGGTGAACACCTATCTGCCAACCACCGCTACGGTGGATTGGGTGGCAGGCAGCCTGTACAAAGCCGCGGCGCACCAGGGCGTGCAGACCTTCTCGCTGCTGATGATTCTGGTCGCATGCACTGGGATATTCCTGCCCCTCGAAGTGGCTCTCAATCAGGCCTGGGGCGTAACCAAGAGCCGCAACTACCTGATGAATCAGTTGGTCGCCCTTGGGTTGGCGATACTGATGGTGGTGCTGGCCATGGGCAGCGTACTGCTCAATGCCGGCGCGCGCGGTATGCTGACAGTCGTCACCTTTCACCATACCGACAACTTCGTCTTCCGCTCCGCCAGCGCATTGCTGCTGGCCGCAACTACCGGCATCGCTTCCATTCTCTTCTTCTTTTCCATCTACTGGCTTCTGCCCAACCGCAAGGTTCCTCCGGGTCCGGTATTTCGCACCGCTGTCATCACCGGCATCGTCTGGCTGGCGGCCAAGTATCTTTTTGTTCTTGCATTGCCGCATCTCGATCTGGGTGCTCTCTATGGCCCCTTCTTCGTCTCCGTCGGACTGCTTTTCTGGGCGTATATCTCTGGCTTGATTCTCTTTGCCGGAGCGCAGTTCAGCGTCGCCCGGATGGGCGGCAGGCACGCTTAAGCCTTTCCGGTCCGGCGCTCTTAGAATTCTCTTTTGTCAGATGTAAATAATTTCATCTTTCTGCCGATAAGCGCATGGAAGGAGCCAAAACCTCCGGCCCCGGCTGCGTTTACCCTGAGATGAAACGTATTTGCGCATTGGCGGCGGTAGTGATTCAAGGATTAGCGGCAGTGGCGTTGGCCGCTACACCTGCGCCAATAACCTCATTGCGCGCCATCCGCGCGCTCAGCAATGCTGAGGCCAGTCAAAAGCTGCCGGTAGCTTTTGAGGCCACTGTTACCTACTACCGCGACTATGAAAAGACGATGTTTGTGCAAGATGGCGACATCGCCATCTTTGTTTTAGTGGGGTCCTCAACGAACGAAAATTTCGGCCCTGGGGATCGCATTCTGGTGCGGGGAACGACGCGGGCGGCCTTCAGCGCCTTTGTAGATTCCGATAGCATTACGCTGCTGCGCCATGGACCCTTGCCGAAATCCCTGCCGGCAGACTTTGACGAATTAATGTCCAACCGGTATGACTGCAAGCTGGTCACTGTTCATGGCATCCTCCGCACCGCGGATTGGACCCGTCTAACCGATGCGCGCGGGGACAGCCGCCCGATGCAGGTAAGCATTCGATTGCAGATTCTGCTTGAAGGCGGCTACATCGAGGCCTTTGTTGATAACACCGATGCGGATTCGCTCAAAAACATGCTGGATGCCGAAGTGGAGATCACCGGGGTTGCCGGGGGGATTTTCGACGGTAAGTATCAAATGCATGGCATTGGACTCCACGTAGCCTCGCCCGCGCAGATAAAGATTCTTAAGCGCGCCAACACCAGCCCCTGGTCGCTGCCTCTGACTCCGATGGACCAAGTCATGTCCGTCTATCATGTAACCGAGCGCACGCAGAGAGTGCGTGTCCATGGAACCATTACGTACTACCAGCCGGGCGATTCGGTGGTGCTGCAAGACGGATCCAAAAGCATCTGGATCACCACCCAGGCCCGCGACCCGATGCTGGTTGGCGATATTGCCGATGCAACCGGTTTTCCGAAACCCCACAATGGATTTTTGTCCCTGGGGCACAGCGAAATCAATGACAGTCATGTTCATGCCAATGTCATCCCGGTGGAAACAACCCACAAGGAATTGACGACCAGCCACCATATTATCGATCTGGTCTCTGTCGAAGGCCAGGTTGTCATGGAGTCGCGAGGAGCTACGGAGGACCAGTACGAGCTGACCGCCGACGGCCAGCTCTTCAGCGCTGTCTACCGTCATCCGCTTGTAGGCCACTCCTCCCTTCCGCCCATGACGCAGGTTCCTCTTGGCTCCAAGGTGCGGGTCACCGGCATCTGCATTACGGAAGACTCCAACCCATTCAACAACAATGTCTCCTTCGACATTCTGATGCGTTCCTTCGACGACATCACTGTGGTTGCCGAGCCATCGTTGCTGAACGTGACCAACCTGGCAATTATTGCACTGGTTTTGCTGCTGCTGGCAACCGCCGCCGGCGCCTGGGGCTGGACACTCAGACGCAAGGTGCACGAGCAGACCACGGCAATGGCCAAACGTATTGAAGCCGAGGCCGCCATCGAGCGCCGCGCCGCAAAACTCGAACAGCGCCGCAGCCGCATCCTCGAAGACATCAATACTTCCCGCCCGTTGGCGGAGATCATCGAACAGATCACCGGCATGGTCTCCTTCTGGCTGGATGGCGCGCCCTGCTGGTGCGAGATTGCCGACAGCGCCACGCTCGGAGTTTTCGTCCCGCGGGGAAGCGACCTGCGCCTCGCCCGCGAGCCCATCCCCAGCCGCTCCGGAGAGACGCTGGGAACCCTCTTTGCGGGATTGAATGACGCGGCGCAGACAGACACCAGCGCTAGAGAAGCTCTGATCATGGGAGTCCGCCTGGCAGCGCTGGCCATGGAGACCCGCCGCCTCTACTCCGACCTCACTCATCGCTCCGAGTTCGACCTGCTCACCGATATTCGCAACCGTTTCTCGCTCGACCGCCAGTTGGAAGCTCAGATTGTTGAGTCCCGGCAGAAAAAATCTGTTTTCGGCATCATTTACATTGACCTGGACAAGTTCAAGCAGATCAACGACCGTTACGGCCATCACATTGGCGACCTTTATTTGCAGGAGTCCGTACTGCGCATGAAGCGTCAGTTGCGCGGCGGGGATATGCTGGCCCGTCTCGGCGGCGATGAGTTCGCGGCGCTGCTCACCAGCATCCGCGGCCGCGCGGACATTGACGAGATCGCCCACCGCCTGGAGCGTTGCTTCGATCCGCCCTTTCATCTTGAAGGCTACGAGCTGCGGGGCGCGGCCAGCATTGGGACGGCGCTCTTTCCCGACGACGGCTACACCAAGGACAGCCTCCTCAACGCCGCCGACGCCTCCATGTATGCCGTCAAAAACAGCAGAAGGGCCGCCGAGGAAATGCAACAGCATCTCTCCGCGCCCGAAGCCGCAACTACCCGCCGCTGAGAGCCCCGCGCGTTTCCCATGACGTCGTGCCCGTACAATGGAATCAGGGAACCCTCAGCCCCCACCCATGGCGGATAAAGAGCAGAACAAATCAGACGACAAAGCGCGCGACTCCTCCCAGCCAAAGGATGACTCCGCCGCCAAGGTCTATGACGCGCAGCTTGCACGGCGTCTTGCCCACTACCTCAAGCCCTACTGGCTTCAGGCCTCCATCTCCGCGATCGCGGTCTCGCTCAAGGCGCTTTGCGATGTCGCCGGCCCGTATCTGGTCATGCTCGGCATTGACCGCTATCTCGCGCCCAGCGGACATGCCGCCACAAACTGGCTGGGCCGCTCGCTGCCTGCCGACCCATCCGCGGGCATTACGCATCTCGCTGCGCTCTACCTCGCGGTCCTGCTACTGGCCTACTTTTTTGAGTTTCTTCAGACCTACCTGATGCAGTGGACCGGCCAGAAGATCATGTTCGATCTCCGCCGCGATCTCTTCCGCCACATGCAGCGCATGCACATCGGCTTCTTTGACGCGCATCCCGTGGGCCGCCTCGTCACCCGCCTCACCTCCGATGTCGATGCAATCAATGAGATGTTCACCGCCGGCGTGCTGGCCATCGTCGATGACGTGCTCAACCTCTCCATCATGGCCGTTCTCATGCTCACCATCAATTGGTGGCTGGCCTTGCTGGCCTTCGCGGTCCTGCCGCTGATCCTTATCGTCACGCGCATCTTCCGCGATCATGTGCGCGAGAGCTACCGCCGCGTCCGTACCGCCATCGCCCGCATCAACAGCTTTGTTCAGGAACATGTCAGCGGCATGAGCATTGTTCAGCTCTTTAATCGCGAACAGCGCGCCTTCGACGATTTTGAAGTGGTCAACCGCCAGCACATGATCGCCTTCAAAGACACTATCTTCGCCTATGCCCTCTACTATCCTGCTGTCGATCTGCTCTCCACCGTGGCCATTGCTTTGGTCCTATGGCGCGGAGGCTTCGGCATCATCGCCGGCGTGGTCACCATCGGCACCCTGAATATCTTCATTCAATATTCCATGCGTTTCTGGCGGCCCATCCAGGACCTCAGCGATAAGTTCAACATCCTGCAGTCGGCGATGGCCGCCTGCGAACGCATCTTCAAGCTGCTGGATACTGCGCCTCTGATCCTCAGCCCCGCGCAGCCAATCGAGGGTGACGGATCAAACCGCATTGAGTTCCGCCATGTCTGGTTCACCTATCAGCAACTGAGCGAGACACAGCAGGCCGCCGTTGAAAAAGCAACAAGCCTGAATGCATCCGGGGCGGAGTTATCCGCGCTCGATAACATCGAATGGATTTTGAAGGATGTCTCCTTTACCGTCGAGCCTGGCCAGACTGTCGCCATCGTCGGCCACACCGGCGCGGGAAAAACCACACTGACCAGCCTGATGATGCGCTTTTACGATGTCACTGCTGGCCAGATTCTCCTCGACGGCGTAGACCTGCGATGTCACGACCTCAACATGTTGCGCCGCCACTTCGCAGTCGTGCTCCAGGATCCATTTTTATTTACAGGCACGCTGGCTGAGAATATCCGTCTCGGCAACCAGGAGATCACCGACGCGGCCCTTCGCCAGGCCGCGCGCGACGTCAATGTGCTGGACTTCATCGAAACCCTTCCCAACGGTTTCGACGAACCCGTCAAAGAACGCGGCAGTTCCCTCTCAACCGGCCAGAAGCAGCTCATCAATTTTGCGCGCGCGCTGGCTTACAATCCCCGCATTCTTATTCTCGATGAAGCCACATCCAGCGTGGACACCGAGACCGAGCTACTCATTCGCGGCGCTCTGGAACGGATGCTCGAAGGGCGCACCAATGTGCTGATCGCCCATCGGCTCTCGACCGTGCAGCGCGCGGATTCCATCCTTGTAATGCACAAAGGCCAGTTGCGCGAAATGGGAAGCCACCAGCAGTTGCTTGGGATGCGCGGCCTCTATTGGAAGCTCTACCAGTTGCAATACAAGGATCAAGAAGTGACGCTTGCGCATGCCCGGCCAGCCTTCGAGCCGGGAATATAGCTTGTATTGCGAAGCACTCACGTTACCGGTATAAATCCATGGGCGAGGCGAGTATAGAAACCGCCTCGCCCATGGATTATCTATCTATCATCTCCGCACTAATCTATCTAGCCGCGGGTCTATCTATTGGACAATCTATCTAGAAGTCTATTTACAAGTCGTCCCGTTCACCGCGAACGAGGCGGGAACAGCATTGGTCGTTCCATTCCAGGTTCCATTGAAGCCCATGCCGGTGAGTGTGGCCCCGCCCGCAATGGTTCCGTTGTAGGGTTCGTTGGTTACCGTGACATTCGCGCCGCTCTGGCTTTCAATTCCGTTCCAGAGTTGCGATACAGTCTGGCCATTCGCAAACGTCCAGGTCAGCGTCCAACTGCCGATCGCCGCGCTGCCGGTGTTCTGAATCGAAATCGTCGCACCGAATGCAGTCGTATTCTGCGGCGAGATCGCATAGACTACGTGGCAGCCAAATCCCGTACTCCCGCCGGTCACCGTCAACGCAATCGTGGTGCTTGCAGTTATAGCGCCCGAGGTTCCGGTGATGGTGATTGTCGAAGTTCCTGCAGCGGCCGTCGCGCTCACCGTAAATGTAACTACGCTGGTTGATGTTGCCGGGTTGGTGCCGAAGGCCGCTGTAACTCCCGCCGGCAACCCGGAAGCCGCCAGAGTTACACTGCCAGCGAACGGACTTATATCGGCAACAGTAATTGTATCGGTGCCCGTTGCACCCTCGGCAATCGACAAAGTGGATGCGGCGGGCGCAAGTGTAAAGCCGCCCGTCGAGGATACGACTGTCAGAGAGATGGTTGTCGTCGCGGTGGTTGATCCCGATGTTCCGGTGATTGTTACTGCCGAGGTTCCAACTGTGGCCGTCGCACTGGCGGTAAAGGTCAGCCCGCTGGCGCCTGTGGTTGGGTTGGTTGCGAAAGCAACAGTTACGCCGCTGGGCAGGCCTGTTGCCGACAAAGTTACGCTGCCGGTAAATCCGCCCGTGTCAGTTACCGTAATGGTGTCTGTTGCCGTATTGCCCTGCGTTACAGACAGCGTTGTCGGGGACGCAGACAGCTTGAATCCCGCAGGCGTGCCCGCTGTAATGGTAAGAGCAATGGTAGTCGACGCAACGGGTAAAGCCCCTGAGGTTCCTGTGATCGTGACCGTGGCGCTTCCTTGCGGCGCCGACGAACTCGCCGTCAACGTCAGTACACTGGTACCGGTCGTCGGGTTGGTACCAAACGAAGCAGTCACTCCACTTGGCAATCCGGAGACGGCCAGTGTCACGCTGCCCGTGAAGCCGCCTGCATCTGCCACTGTAATCGTGTCGGCGCCGCTTGCACCCTGGGCAATCGACAGAGTCAATGCGGAAGGAGAAATCGAGAAACTAGGTACTGCCGTAGTTCCCAGCGGAAACTGAATGCTGGCCAGCAGAGACTGCTTGAGAGCGCTGACCGGCGTGGCATCGTAATTATTATCGAGCAGCGCATATGTATCTTCGCCATTCAACGCCCAGTTGGTCCAATTGATTTTTGAATTGTTGCCAAGAAATGAGACCAGGCTCTGGAACCACTGTCCCTGGCTCCCAGCGGCCGTGTTTTCAATATCGGTGCTGGTATTATCCGTGCCAAACTCTCCCAGCCATACAGGAGCGGTTCCCGCGGCGCTAATATAGCCCCAATACTTGTTCCAGATAGTGTCCAAACTGGCGGGCGTGGTGCTGCTATTGAACCAAGCCTGCTGAAAAAGATTCGGACCGTAATCATGCGCGGAATACACTAACTGGTTGGCTACGTTCAGCGTAATCGGATTGCTCGCTACTCCGATCAGATTGCCTCCCTGCCATCCACAAACGCCGCTGTAGCAGTCGTTGCCTTCAACAAAGATAAGTGCTTTCGGGTTAATGGCCAGAATTGCATTTCCCGCCAATGTTGCAGCCACCGGCCAGTTCTGAGTGGTCAGAGTCGTAGGGCAACCGCCGGTCGCCGTATCGCCGGTCCAGCAGGAGCCGGTTGTCGCGCCAGATCCGCTCAGGTGCGGCTCATTGCGCAGATCAAAGCCAATCACCGTCGGATTTCCGTTAAAAGTAAACTGGCTGGCGCTATAGCGTGTCGCCAGCGTCTGCCAATCGGCGATCCAGTTAGACTGCGGATACGCGCTGGTATACCAAAGGCCGCTGGCTTCGTTGGTCTCACCGGCCTCCGAACGATGGTTATCGAGAATTACCCGCAGCCCAATAGAACCTGCATAACCGACGATTAGGTCCAAATCCTGCAATGCGGTTTGCCCTACTAACTGTGTATTGGCCGGTCCGCCATTCGCAAAGGAAGTAAAGTTTGTAGGAACAGGATCGCTCTCCACCATCTGATTCGAGAATGGGATGCGAATCACGTTGTAACCCAGGCTCTTGATCGTGTTCAATACCGTGTGATAGTCCTGCGCCCACAGGCCGTGTGCTAGATAATCGGGGGTCTCAAATCCATACCAGTTGATTCCGGCGATGCGTACTTCCGTTCCGTTTGCATCCAATATCTGATTTCCGCTGGTGTGCCAATAGCCTGCTCCTTGAGCTACAGCGCACGGCGTCATAAGATTCATCAGAATGACACACAGCATCAATGCGGCTGGCACTAAGTAATAGCGCGCGCTTGAGCGGCTCATAATCGTGTTTATTCCCGTCAACATCACTACTCCTCCATTAATTCTCGTCCTCATCGGTTACGTTACATTTTTCTGCCATTGCACTTTTATTACTGTGCCCATCTGCATCGTTAATTGACCGTGCAAGCCGCGCCGTTAACTGAGAATGCCGAGGGAATCGCATTTGTCAAGCCATTCCATGTTCCGTTGAATCCGATTCCAGTCAGACTGCCGCCGGCTGGAATGCAGCCGTTGTAGCTTTCGTTTTTCACCGTCACATTCGCGCCGCTCTGGGTCTCAATTCCATTCCAGAGTTGCGACACTGTCTGTCCATTCGCGAAGGCCCAGGCCAACGTCCAATTGCATATTGCAGTTGTGCCGTTGTTCACGATGGTGATCGCCGCTCCAAATGCGCTGGAGTTCTGCGGAGAGATTGTGTAGTCAACGGTGCAGGCAGAGCCACCGCCAGCCGCCGATGTGGTTGCATTGGTCTGCGCTGATGCAGCGGATGTACCGTCAGTGTCAACCGCCTCAATTAGGTAGTAATACGTAGTCGAAGCAGACAACCCAGTGCTCGAATAACTGGTTGCTGTAACTCCACTTGCAACCTGATTGCTCGACGACGGCGTAAAGCCGCTGCTCGTGCTGCGGTATACGTTGTACCCGGTAATCGTGCAATTTGCCGGCGCAGTATCTGCCGTCCAGCTAAGATTGATAACGCTTGAAGAAGCTGCCGTTGCGGTCAAGCCGCTCGGAGCGGAAGGCGCTGCGGAGCATGTGCCTCCGCTTGAACCCGCTGCGGCGCTAACTGAAAATCCACTCATCGCCAACCCGTCGCCGCCCGTCCAGATCTCAAACCCGTATTCGACGTCAATCAGGTACCACGCGCTTTCGAGGCTGCCCCTGGACACAGCATCTGCGAAGAACGGAAGTAGATTCAGGTTAGTCACAGAGGTTACCGGCGTCGTTGCTACATACGAAACAATGTTCCAGGATGTCTGACGGCCGGTCCACACTTGGTAACTTGCGCCGTCGATTGTCGCCGTGGCCACATCGGATCCGAAAGGCTGTGGTGCGCCTTGATGATTAATCCAGATCATGATCTCAGTGCCGTTGGGCTGTCCCGAGGTGGTCGAAGTCTGGTTAAACCAGATGTCATATGCGGCATCGTTCTGTGAACCAGATGGCTGTGTGATGCTTACGCTACTCGTTGCCGAAGCTATGTTGCTTACTTGTATCGGGAATGGGTTAGACGAAGTGCACACTCCCCAGTGGCACCCTCTGTAAAGAGAAGTATATTCGGCAGGAGAACCGTCTGTAGAGTTTGAGAAGCTGGCAGTTGTTACGGTAAATCCGAGGCCACTTATATCTACACACTCATTCAGAGACGAGTCGTATTCGTTCATCTGGAAGTTGTAAATACCGCTGTCGAGTGCATCCACGAACGTCGTTCCAACAGTCGTTGAGCATTCAGACTGCGCTGACGCTTTGGTCAATGTTCCTAGAAACGATAGGCAAACTGCAATAAAAATCCCACAAGCCTTCAATACATGAATATTTGTCACTTGCGTCATCCTTTCCCTAACTTTGCGC
This sequence comes from uncultured Occallatibacter sp., assembly GCA_964532725.1. Classification (GTDB taxonomy): domain Bacteria; phylum Acidobacteriota; class Terriglobia; order Terriglobales; family Acidobacteriaceae; genus Telmatobacter. The sequence goes on along the minus strand of CAZHKN010000198.1, from coordinate 146 downwards.
GCTTTCGTATCACGACCTGTTCAGCCGGTTTTCAATATTCCGGTAAGCCGGAGCTGGCCTGTACGGCCAGCCCCGGTTCACGCAGCTATTCTTCGCTAGTTCACCGTGCAAGCCACCCCGTTGAGCGAGAAGGCAGTTGGTATTGC
>CAZHKN010000197.1:0-9740 GCA_964532725.1 uncultured Occallatibacter sp. | reverse complement strand
CGCTTGAGTTCAAGCAGGAAGCGGTGCGGCTGGTAGAGTCGGGCCAGACGATGGCAGCGGGGATGAATAGATATCTCCCTAAACCGGCCGGCTAAGGGATACGCATTCTGAGGGCAAGGCCATATTCTCGCATGGGAGACCCATGTGGACCTCTATAATCCAGGGCCTCCCAAGTATTCTACGGCCCGTTCCGGGGATCAGTGAGGATGTATGAGAATATCACTCCAAAGGGCAGGTGTGTCGCGGAATATGAGAACACTTGAATCGTAGGCAAGTTACTGCGCTTGTGAAGGAGAGAACATGAAGAAACAGTTGTTTTTCATCGGATGCGGGGGCGGCATTGTTCTTGGGATATTAATTTGCTTGATGTATCAGCGTGTATCCATTAATGCCAACGGTGACAGGAGCGACGGCTATGGTGCTGCCGCGGAATGGAATTCATTTTCTATTGAAGAACGGACGGTTTATATAGAAGGATACGTGGGAGGTTACTCTCTGGGCTCTACCGATGGTTGCGAAAATGCTGATCGAATATTTACGACCACAGGTCCAATGTTCCTGAAGGATGGGACGCTGAACAATCCAGTGACAATATGCAAGACATCGCTAGATCACTTTACTAGGATGGGTGAGCGCGGCAAAGTGCGGGCTCATTATTCCGTCTACTCGGATGTGATCACAGAGTTCTATAAAAAGTATCCTAAGTACAACAGAATGCCGTTTTCTTTTCTACTCACGTTATTGTCGGATAAGAATTTCAAGACTGCCGACCAATTATTTCAGAAACTGGAGCGCCACGACTTGCAGTTAACTTACTAGCTTATTGAATCCATACGGAATACAACAGTGAGGCTGTGGGAATGGCAGTCAGCAACAGGTAAGTGGGGTTGGCACGGAGATACTGTGCCGGGAGAAGGATGGGATCAATTGAATCCATTTGCTGGAACAGTTATTCAGCGTTGGTATATTGGGGGTGCGAATGGAAACAATTTGAAACGGGTGCAGGTCGTAATAGGACAAGATAGTAATCATCACCTAATCAAGGCATGGACTGCTCGTGTTGACACAAGCCACTATCCGCCAACTTATACGAAAGTTGATTGATGTAAGGCGCAAAGGGAACAGAGCCAAGAAGAGGAGGAGACATGAATTATCGTGTGATTGTGCTTGCTACCTTGATGGGCGCAGCCCAATGCGCCATCGTCGGCTGGCGGGTGGCCCCGATCCCAATGATCTTTTCAAACCACGCTGAGGGTGCCCCCGGTCCCTCGCTTTTGGGGACCGGGGACGGCACAAACCCCAACCGCCACGCCGAAGGCCGTCTGCCACATCGTGACCAGAAACCAAACCCGTCCCGCTCAGGCCTCCAATCTCGACCCCAAAAACACGCGTTTTCACGCCAAAAAACGCGCAAAAACAGCCCATTTTTAGCCTGTTTTTCACGTTTTACTCCGCGCCCGCGTGGAGTTTCCATATAAAAACCTCCGCGCCGACGGCGACATTCTTCACAAAATATCTCTGCCTCGCCCATTCATCGCCAACCATGCAGAGAAATGCCCCTCGTTACTTGACATATATGCACAGTGCAAATCCTCGCGCGCGGGCACGGAGCGGTTCCTCAACGCGGCGCAGGCTCGGCTGAGTCGGCCAGCGCATACGCCAGCACCGTCATTACCGCGGCGTTTTCGGCGAGATGTTTCGGATCGACCTTGTCGAAGGTGTCGGCGGCGGTGTGGTGGTAATTGAAATACGTCCGGCTGTCCTGCACCGGAGCGAAGCTGGGGACGCCTTTAGCGGTGAGCACCGCGATGTCTTCGCCGGTATCTTCCGAGGCCACCAGCGTCGACGCGCCGATGGCATCAAGCACCCCTGCGACAGGACGCAGCCACTGGCTCAACTCCGGCTTGCCGCTAAAGTAGATGCCGGCAGGGTGATCCGCTCCAAGATCGCTCTCGAGCGCGCCCGTGTAGCTGGCTGCCTCTTTTCCGTGTTCGGCAATGTAAGCCGCCGCGCCCTCCGAGCCTTCTTCCTCGCTCATCCAGGCGATAAAGCGAACCGTGCGTTTGGGATGGATTCCCAGCAATTGCAGCAGATGAATGGCCTGCATCGAGACCACGACACCCGCGCCGTCATCGATGGCTCCGGTGCCCAGATCCCAGGAGTCGAGATGGCCGGAGACAACGACCAACTGCTCTGGATGCTCGGTGCCTTTCCAGTCGGCGATGACGTTGTAGCTGGCTGCATCGGGCAGGGTTTGCGGGGTGAGGGTCATGTGCAGCTTGATGGGTCCCTGGCTGGCGAGGTCGGCGAGCAGGTCGGCGTCCTCGGCCGTAACCGCGGCGGCGGGAATCTTCTCCACTCCCGGGCCGTATTGCGTCATTCCCGTATGCGGGAGGCGAAAATCGGCGCCGCCGACCGAGCGCACCAGCACAGCCGACGCCCCGACCGCCGCGGCGGCAATCGGTCCCGCGCCCCGATAAACGACGCCGCCGATGTAAGCGTTCAATCCGTCGCCTTGGGCGGCGAGTTCCTTGTCGAATTTGTGGTTAAACAGGAGTATTTTTCCCTTGGCCGCCCCCGGCGCAAGCGCATGAAGCTGCTTCCAGTCCTCCACAACAACCACTTCAGCAGTGAGGCCTTCGGCAGGGGTAGCGACAGAGCCGCCAAGGGCGGTGAGGACGACTTTCTGGGTAGTTCCGGGAGCTTGGCCGGGCCAGAACACCAGCTCTGCTGTTTCAATTCCACGCACCCAATGAGGCACGGAAGCCTTTTCTAATGTGACTTCCGCGCCAACAGCGCGCATCTGGGCGGCAACATAATCGACTGCCTGCTGCGCCTGGGGAGAACCGCTCAGGCGGGGGCCGATGTTGTCGGTCAGGTGGCGAAGCTGGTCCAGGGCGTAGGGGTCGCGCATCGCAGCATCGCGCAGCCGCTCCATTGTGGCCGTCTGCTCAGGGGTCCAGGCGCTTTTGCCGCCCGAGAGCATCGCGTTCAGCCGGTCAAGAATCGCCGAAGAGGGCTGTGAGACGGCGGGCGGAGCCGCCTGCGCAGCCTGGGCCAAGCAACTCGGTGTCGCGAGGGCGGCAAGAAACAGAAGAGCTGCAAAACAGGAATTGGCGCGGTAACGAAGCTTGCGAAAGGACTCCATGAGGCATGTTATCAGTTTGCCATGCGACTCTTTCAAGGGATTTGCGTCTATAGCGGTATAGCCACCTGCGGTGGGCAGACGCTCGCTAGTCGCTCGCAAAGGGTCCGTGGCTTACTGCCATAGCCTCCAAACAAAAATATGGCGCAGGCGAGGCACCCGCTGAATTGTTCAGCGAGGAAAGCTCCGAATCAACCATTTGGTCTATCTTGTAGTGTCGCCAAACTGGCTATACTGGATTGGATAGCAGTGAACACTCCGGCCAGGATGGCCGGTAACTCGAACGAGGTCAATGAACCGATGAAATCGCTCTTTGAACGGTTGCGCTCACGCCGTCTCGCTTCCGCATTCGTCCTGCTTACCACGCTCTCGGCGGCACTGGTCGCCGGATCGATTGCCGCGCATGGTGTGCGTGGGCAGGAGACCAAGAACGCAAGCTCAGACGCAACACCCCTAAAGATTACAGGCTCCGCCACCCCCGTGGTTCCCAACGAGTTCGTGAAGATCGCCAAAGCAGTGGGACCTGCAGTAGTCAATATCAACACGCAAACTTTGCCCAAGCAGTCTGAGAATAAGGGACCGAAGTTCCACATGCTGCGACCCACACCCCAGAAGCCGGATGACGGCGATCAGGATGATGATCAGCAGGGACAGGGTCAGGGCCAGGGCAACTTCCAGGATTTTTTTAACAAGTTTTTCGGCGGACAGGTTCCCCCGGGAATGGGCGGCGGCGAGGATGAACAGGGCGGCGGTGTGCGCGAGGCGCTCGGCTCCGGCTTTATTGTCGATCCCAAGGGGTACATCATCACCAATAATCACGTGGTGGACAAGGCCGACAAGATTTTTGTCCGGCTCTCGACCGATCCCGACGGAGAAGACCTGGGCCGGCCGGCGCACGTGGTCGGCGTAGACAAGGCGACGGATCTGGCGGTGATCAAGATCGACACCAACACGCCGCTGCCGACGGTGAAGTTGGGCAACTCCGACGCAGCGCAGGTAGGCGACTGGGTAGAGGCCATCGGCAGCCCCTTTGCGCTGAACCAAACTGTAACCGCGGGCATTATCTCGGCAAAGAATCGGACGATTGAGCCGGGCAAGCAGGGGCAGTTCCAGCACTTTATCCAGACGGACGCGGCGATCAATCCGGGCAACTCCGGCGGACCGCTGCTCAATATGAACGGTGAAGTGATCGGCGTGAACACAGCGATCTTTACGCAGTCAGGCGGCTATCAGGGACTGGGCTTTGCGATGCCGTCGAACACCGTAGTGAATGTCTATAACGACCTGATCAGCCCCAGCCACAAGGTGGTGCGTGGCTCAATCGGAATCTCGTTCAAAGAGGGGCTTTCCAGCTCCGTCAACCGGGTTTACGGCTTCAAGAACGGCGTGCTGGTACAGCAGGTTGTTCCGGGACAGCCGGCTGAGAAGGCGGGATTGAAGACGGGCGACATTATCACCACGATCGATGGCCGCAGCATCAAGGATGGCGACGACCTGGTGAATGAGATTGCCAGCCGCCGGCCGGGATCGACGATTCGCCTCGGCTACTTACGGGAGGGAAAGCAGGCCGACACCACCGTGACCATTGGCGACCGGGATAAGGTCTTTGCGGAGAATGAAACTCCGCAGGCAGACACAGGCACGGAGGAGAAGAGCGATGCCGGCGAGACCAAGCTTGGGCTGGTGGTGCGTGATGCCAGTGCAGCAACCATCGCCAAGCTGCACGTCTCCGGCGCGGTGGTCATCCAGTCGGTCCGCTCCGGTTCATTCGCTGATTTGCAAGGACTTGCGCCGGGTCTGGTAATTACCAGAATCAACAAGCAGCCGGTCGGAACGAAGGACCAATTCAATGCGCTGGCGGCAAAGCTTAAATCCGGGGACGATGTGGTTTTTGAGGTAGTTGACCCGCGCCGGCCTGATCTGGGAACCAGTTACATTGGTGGCACGTTAGAGTAGTCGGCTACACCAAGAAAGGTATTTTTTGCCTTTCTTTACGGTAGAATCGGGGGAGTGCAGGCTGGAACCTACCGGCCAGTTCTCCCCCGGAACCAATGAAAGCATTGTCCGGGTCCATTTTTTTGTTGGCTCGTTCCCGGACGCTCCGTTACAATTCGAGCGGAAAGCTCCGGATTTCCCCGTCGGATAGAGGTAGAACCGGTATGCTATTTGTTCGCCCGATTTTGGCTGTTCTAATTTCCTCAGCGTTGATTTCGACCCCTGCGTTCGCTTCGCGCGTTCATCGCGCCCCCACGAGCGGTCATACTACGCACAAGATTGCCCACAAAACCTCGCACAAGCTGCATGGCCAGCAGGCCATTGCACCTGAGCGCGCCACCGAGATTCAGCAGGCGCTGATCCGCGAGCATTATCTGTCCGGCGACGCCAGCGGCAAGTGGGATGCGAACACCGAATCCGCGATGCAGAAGTACCAGGCCGATCACGGCTGGCAAACCAAGCTGATGCCCGACTCGCGGGCCATCAAGAGCCTGGGCCTGGGACCGGATTATTCGAACGCGATCAATGCCAAGAATTCGTCGTTTGCCGCGCCGCCGGCGGCGAGCACGATTCCAGTCGAGCAGAGCGCCGGATTTGCGGCTGCTGCTGGCGTGAGCCGGTGATTCATTTATTTTCATAGATTTGTCTCGCATAAAAAGGCCGCCTTCGGCGGCCTTTTTATGCGAGATCTTTGCCCTGAATTCAATTATGGCCGCATCGGCGGCAATCCCAGCAACAGGAATTCATAACGGGGGCGCAAGGTGTCCGGGCCGGAGGTGATGGTGCTGTTCAGGTGGATCAACGCGTCATCCTTACCGTATTTGGGCCACTCCGGGAGGCCGGGACCGTTGGGGTCGCCGGTTTTGGCGAAGTTGGTCCAGTAGCTCATCATCTGATCGCTCAGCTTGCGGTCTTCGGGGCGGACGGTTTCGCCGGGCCGCGTGTTGAGGGTGCCAAAGACGTACTCGATATCGTCGGAGTGGAAGGCGAAGCTGCCGGGGTGGAATTTGCTGGGCAGCGCGGCCAGCTCAAAGTGGTAGCGGTAGACCGGCGACTCGCCGGTTTTACGGTGCGCCTCCAGCCATTTCCAGGTGCCGAAGGCAATAAAGGAATCGCCGCCAAAGTCAATGGCAGAGCGCAGAGCCTGTTCATCGGTGTCGCCCGGATAGAGCTTGAGGAACTCGGCAGCGCGATCCTTGAACAGCCCGGCGGCCATCCCCTGATATTTTTCTTTGGTCATGCCGCCCATTGCGAAAAAGCTGCCTTCGTCGCTGTTCCAGCCGGCGATCAGCGGCACATGAGCCTGCTTGCCGGCTGCATAAACAGCCGCAGTGTGCTCAGTGAGCAGCTTGCCGTCTACGACCGGCGGAAAACCGCCTTTTTTGCTCTTGATTGCGCCCAGAAGCTTCTCCTTGGGCAGGGCGCGCAGCTCCGCGAGCGATTTGACTCCCAGCGAATCAACCCAGGCTCCGTCTTCCTTTTCGCGGGCATCGAGAGAGGTACTGAGCAATCCGTCGCCGAAGGCGGCACCGCTTTCGCCGATGGCTTTCTCAAAGAGTCCCTGGGCCAGCGGCGAAGCCATTAACGTGCTGACAGCAAAAGATCCCGCGCTTTCTCCAAAGATGGTTACGTTGCCGGGATCGCCGCCAAATTCATCGATATTTGCCCTGACCCACTGAAGCGCGGCGACCATATCGAGGAGTCCATAGTTACCGGCAGCGCCGTTGGCCTCTTTGGCTAAATCAGATGTAGCCAGGAAGCCGAAAACACCGAGGCGGTAGTTGATGGTGACCAGGATGACGCCCTTCGTGGGGAGAAAATCGCCATTATGGCGCGGCTCATTGCTGCCGCCGCCTGCATAACCGCCGCCATGGATCCAGAACATCACTGGAAGTTTTGACTTTTTATCGGTCTCGGCGGGGGTGTAGACATTGAGGGAAAGGCAATCTTCGCTCTCGCCGTCATCCTGAAAGACCATGTCGTCAAAAACATGCCCTTGGGCGCAGTGCGGGCCGAATTTTGTCGCATCCCGCTCACCCTTCCACGCAATTGCCGGCAGCGGAGCTTTCCAACGCAGATCTCCCACCGGTGGAGCGGCGTAGGGCAGACCCAGATAGGCCTTCACTTTACCGTCGTTTAGCGTCTTGCCATGAGCCTTGCCCTGCTCTGTCTTGACCGTCAACGAATCCGCATGAGCGGCTGCCGGCCAAACCAACGCCAGCCCGGTGAGAGCCAGCGCGCATCTTGCTTGCAAACTTGATTTCATTCTGAGAATCTCCGCACACCAGATTACAGGACAGCGCGGCAGGAAGAGTAGTTTCAAAAATCGCAAATTCTTCCATATCCAATCAAGCATTTGGTGGGTTAGTATGTTAACGTTATCGGCGGCTGGGCGCAGCCCGTTGAATAGAGACTCTTCGCGCAAGAAGATTGCAGTAACCAGGAGGTTGAGATGAAGAGCGTTGTCTGGATTGCGGCACTTGGAACTGGCTTGAGTCTGGTGATGGCGGCGTGCAGCGGAGGAGGCGGTGGAAGCACTCCCCCGACTACTTATACAGTGACGGTGAATTCAACAAATCCTGTCAGCGGCGTGGCGATTAGTGTTTCGCCCGCGGATGTGAACAGCGCTTCGAATGGAACTACAAGTTTCACCCGCACCTATGACTCGGGCGCAACGGTAACGCTGACTGCTCCGGCAACCTCTGGCAGCAATACCTTCTCTTCGTGGAGCGGCTGCACCAGTTCCAGCACCGTTACCTGCACGGTAACGGTGAGCGCGAATACGACTGTCACTGCCAACTATACAGTGGCTCCGGCAACCTATACGCTCACCGTGAACTCGACCAACCCCGACGGCGGCGTGCCTATCCGTGTGTCTCCGGCGGATAACAACAGCATAACCAGCGGAGAGACACCTTACACGCTTACATATAACGCTGGAACATCGGTTACGCTGACCGCGCCCGCAACGTCGGGCGGCAACTTCTTCTCATCATGGACAGGCTGCACAAGCGCATCTACTGTTACCTGTACGGTAAGTTTAGGTGCGAACACAACCGTAACGGCCAACTATGTGACGCCCTATACACTGACCATGACTTCTACCAACCCGGCCAGCGGTGTGGCGATTACAGTTTCGCCCGCTGACCTGAATAGCGCATCAAACGGCAGCACCAGTTTCACCCGGACTTACGGCGCCGGCACAACGGTGACTCTGACGGCACCGGCAACCTCCGGCAACGACACCTTCTCCTCGTGGACAGGCTGTACCAGCGCCAGCGCTGGTACCTGCACGGTGACTTTAAGCGCGAATACAACCGTGACCGCCAACTACTTGACGCCGTACACGCTTACGGTTCTCTCTTCGAACCCCGGCAGCGATGTGGCGATCACCGCTTCGCCTGCCGATCTCAACGGCAATTCTAGCGGTAACACCAGCTTTACCCTCACCTATCGTCCGGGAGCGAGCGTAATACTGACCGCACCGGCGACTGCCGGCAACAATATCTCCCCTTCGTGGTCTGGCTGCACCAGCGCGACGGTAGCAAGCTGCACTGTGGCGATGTATGGCAATGTCACAGTATCAGTACACTACATAGCGCCCGCACCGAATACGGTAACGGCGAACCCGGCAAACACTGGCATTGCGGTGACGGACCAACTGCTGGGCATGAATATGGCTGCATGGTACGACGTGGCCACCAATCAAACCGCAATCGTGGATGCATTCCAGGCTGCCGGCATCAAAGCGGTGCGTTGGCCGGGCGGGTCGTGGTCGGATGTCTATCACTGGGCGACCAATACCAATTGCCAGAATGGCGCCCATGGAGGAGGAACACCCAATTCCAACGACATTTTTGCCGATTTCGTTAACGATATTGCCACTCCGGCTGGTCTTGATGTGGCGTTGACGGCCGATTATGGCACCAATCCGGCTTGCAATGGAGGCGGCGAACCAAGTGAAGCCGCGGCCTGGGTCACAGCCGCGCTCACCGACGGCATTACAGTAAGCCATATGACTGTCGGAAACGAGGTCTACGGAAGTACCTGGGAAGAAGATCTGCACGCAACCCCGAACGACCCAACGACCTACGCAGCCGCAGTAGTGGGAAGCAGCGGTTATTACCAGTCGATCAAGGCAGCTGGCTCGAAGACACTGGTGGGTGTTGTGGTGAATCCTGGCAACTCGCCGGCATGGGATCCGACAGTGCTGGCCAACGCCGCGGGGTATTACGACTTTGTGGAGTATCACTATTATCCGGAAGCGCCAGACCAAACAAATGGAGAGACCTATGAAAATGATACTTTCCTCGTACAGCAGGCTGCGCAGGGGCTGACCACAAACATCAACACCATTAAGTCGGAGCTATCCACGGCAGGTGAGGCGAATACGCCGATCTATGTGGGAGAGATCGGCGGCGTCTACACAGACCCTGGGAAGCAGAGCTGGTCAATTACGCAAGGCCTGTACGCCGGCCAGGCACTGGGCGAGTTGATGAATGACGGAGTCTCGCGGCTGACCTGGTGGATCGGCTTTGGCAACTGCAATGGCCAAACCGATTTTGACTTTTCATCTGTTTATGGCTGGCAGACTTTCGGA
>CAZHKN010000196.1:0-9764 GCA_964532725.1 uncultured Occallatibacter sp. | reverse complement strand
GCCTTCACCGCATTCGGTGTAGCGGTCACCGTGGGGCAGGCGTTGGAGCCGGTGAGATTCACGAGCGGCGTGTGCAGCACATCGTACATTGGGAACCAGATGGCGTGAAGCGGCTTTTTGCCGTGCTTTGCTGCCAGCAGATTGTAAACATGCGCGATGCCGATCTTCGACGGGTAACAGGGATCGACTGCGCCGCGGCTGGCCCCGGCGCGATAAAGATCCGGCGTGGTGTAGTCCGAATAGACGATGTTCTCAGCCTGTATACCGAGGCTCGCGAAGTAAGCGTTGAAGAGCGGCGCATACGTGTATGTGTTGAGCAAGCGGGGAATGCCGATACGGAAGTCCTTGCGGCGCTCCATGAGCGCGGCGCGCTCCTTGATTGCCTTCGAGACAAGCAGACCTCTGGCGCTCGGGGTGGGATCGGAGATAAGACTGACTTCGCGATGGCGGAAGACTTCGCGCGCTGCGATGTCGACAAAGTTGGGGTTCGCAGCTTTGATCTTGTCGATGTCGGCCTTGATCTCTTTCATGTCGCTCAGGTCTTCGACGGTGCCTTTCTCGCAGGTTGCGATGATCAGGCGCTGCTCGCCCATGCGCAGCGGAACCTTGGTCTTGCGCGGCTGGAATTCTGCGGTGGGTTTGAGCAGTTCCACTTGCCTCTTCGCACCATGAGCAGCCTGAATCTGGATCAAAGGCTCAGCCTTGGCGCGGAGCGATATGCTCGCAGTTGAGCTGCATTCCCCGCCAGCGTGATCATGGGGATGGCTTGTGCCGCACGATGAGCCGTGTGAGACCGCAGGGAGATTCCCCTGAATCTGCTCCAGCGTGGGAAGATTGACGGCTATAGCTGCGACTTCCTCGTGGGTGGTTGCACTGTCCTGTAGGGCGCGACCTAGTGAAGGATGCGTCGCTACCACTTCCCGCAATACCGCGCCGGTCACATCCACATCAATGAAGGTGCGCAGGCAGTTGTTCTTGCAGAAGTAGCAGCGGGTATCTTCATTGCGCGTGGTGCGATAGCGAATCGCGCGCACGGCATCGAGGCCGATGAAGGTTGTCTCCTTGCCGCGCCGCCACAGGCGCAATGCCTCTTGAGCAGCGCCGATTGCGCCGGACTCTCCGCAGTGCTCGTGAACGATGATCTCCGGCTCCTTACCATTGGCCCGGAAGCTCGAGCGGATGAAATCCACCTCAGCCTTAACGACGGCGAGATTATTCTGCGTGCCACCCTGCAGCACGAAACGTGTGCCAAGCGATGCGAGGTTGGGAATGCTCGCGACGTAAAGGAAAACATTCTTGGGGAGCACATCGGCGAGTCCGGCGAGGATCTCCTCGGAGCGCCAACCCTGGCGTTGGAAATTCACAATGTCTGACTGCATGAAGACAGCGCAGCCATAGCCGAATGACGGCATCGACTTCGCCGAGAAGGCAATGTCGGCAAACTCCTCCACCTTCATGCCGAAGCCTTCGGCAGTGGATTGCAGAAAGTATCCGTTGCCGGCCGAGCACTGTGTGTTCAGCTTGAAATCTTTCACGCGACCGTTTTTCAGTACAATCAGCTTGATGTCCTGCCCGCCGACGTCGATGATGACATGAGGGTCTTCGTAAAACTTCAGCGCTGACTCGGTGTGCGCTACGGTCTCCACCAGCGCGACATCGGCCTTGAGAACGTCTCTCAGAATGTCCTTGGCGTATCCTGTGGTGCCAACGCCGAGAACCTCAAGCGCCGCGCCACGGCTCTCTACCTGCGCGCGCAGTTTCTCGAACATCTCGATTGTGTCTTCAATCGGATTTCCATTCGAAAGCTGGTAGGACTTGCAGAGAATTTCGCCACTTTTGCCGAGCAATACCGCCTTCGTCGATGTAGAGCCGCCATCGACGCCGACGAATCCAGAGATCAGCTCTCCCTCAGCAAACTCGGCAGGCACAAACTTCCTGCGCTTGTATGTTGAACGAAACTCTTCCAGCTCGGCGCTGTCCGTAACCAGGCCCTTTCCGCCAGAAGTTGCTTTCTCTTCGGCGCGCCCGTAATCGATGTACCATGCAAGCTTTTCCATGCCGAGATAACTGCCAACCTCAGGCTCTTCCTCCTTGCCGAACTCGACTGCGCCGAGCGCCGCGAAGTACTGCGCGTTCTGCGGAACCTTGATCAGCTCTTCTGGCGTAGCGCCCTCGGGGATCTCAACCTTACGCTCTTTCCACATGCGCGGAATATTGGCCTGCCAAGCCTCGCGCATGCCCCGGATGAACCCATTGGGACCGCCGAGCAGAAGAACATGCGGACGCAGCGTATTGCCGCGCGTGAGAACGCTCAGGTTCTGTAGCACGATAGCTTCAAAGAGTGAAGCCATTAGTTCGTTTGAAGGCGTTCCCGTCTTTTGCAGGCCGTTGATGTCCGTCTCGGCAAAGACGCCGCACTTGCCGGCCACTTTATGTAACTTGATTCCGTGATATGCCTGGTTCGCCAACTCCGACGCGGGAATTTTTAACTTCGCATTGATCTTGTCGATGACCGCGCCCGTGCCGCCGGCGCACTTGTCGTTCATTGAGGGGATCTTCTTCTTTCGGCCTGTCTCTTCATCGTCTTTGAAGACAATAATTTTTGCATCTTGGCCGCCGAGTTCAATAACTGAGTAGACCTCCGGATGCAGCTTCTCGACAGCCAGCGCAACGGCATGGACCTCTTGCACGAACTTTGCGCCGATCATCTCAGCGATGGGGCCGCCGCCGGAACCGGTGATAAAGATTCTTGTACTCTCAATAGAGATGCCTGCGTCGGCTTCCATGCGGCACAGAAAATCGAGAACCTTTTCCGGCTGGCGAGTTTCGTGCCGCTGGTAGTCCTGCCATAGAGTTGTATCCGTTGCCGCATCCACCACAACGGCCTTTACTGTCGTCGAACCCACATCGAGTCCTACCAGAAGCTGCTGCATCCGCTTTTCTCCTCAGTCCGGGTCAACGCCGGACTCTGCTTCGACGACCTGCACGCAAATAGACAGGCCGGTATCGCGCAACAGCGAAAGCCTGCCGGAGATGAGATCTGAAGACGCCAAAAAGCATAACATCGAGCGCTACGCAGAATAGCGCGCTCATCCCGCCAAGGCAGCTGTCTGCGATGATTTGCATGGGGATACGCATCACGCCACCTGCTGTGCTGACATTGCGACACGCGCACGGCGGCGATAGACACGGTCCTTGTTCATCAGGTCGCTGACATGGAAGGCAAACTGCGCCGCTGTTCCGGCGACCCCATCTCGATGTGGAACCTTGTAGAGGCCGCGCCGGAGTTGCGGATGCCCGGCTACGTACTCGCGAAGGTCGTCGAACGATTTGCCCGTCTTCTTAAGCACGCCTTCGAATTCAGCGCGGGCTTTTGCTTTGGCCTCGGCCAGCGCCATCTGCACCCGGCTGTGCGCATTGACTTCGCCCTCGCCGGAGGTCTCAATAGGCAGGAAGATCATGTCCTTAAACTTACTCACCACGCGTGACTGCACTCCATCGGACTGCGTGGAAGGCATGCAGCCGAAGGGCTTCAACGCCAGCACCATGTGGCAGAGATGATTCACCGTGTAGAAGATGTTCTTGCCGACTTCCATGTGGCCTTCACCGCCACGCGCGAGCTGGTGATAGAACGGATGCGCGAGCCGCGACAGCTCCGACTGTGGAACCAGGTGGTGAGCGGTGCCGCCCATATGACGAATGGTGCGATGGTAGAAGTAGGTCCACATGCTGCTACCGGCGCTGAGGCCGGCTGTCTTCTTGAAGAGCGAGAGACTGTTCACGGCGCGTTTTTTGAACTCGTACCATTTGGGATCGCGAAAAGGAGCCTGCGCTTGCGCGCGCGCCCTGGCGCCCTCTTTGGCAACGAACATCATATAGTCGATCCAGGTGGCGATCGGCTCTACCAGTACCTGCGCGCCTTCTTTTTCAAGGAATGCAAACATGTTGAAATTACCGTCGCCCTCAGTGGTCTGCGCCCAGAACTCGCCTGTGATCTTGATGACCGGCTTGACCCGCAAACGATCGACCTCAATGGCATCGATGCTGTCGCGGCACGCATGCAACGCGTCTACATACTCTTTGCCGTAGAGGTTGTGTGCAACCTTGCCCAGCGTACAGCCAATGCCCTCGATCTTTTTGTGCTTCTCAAGATAGGGCCGTGCCCACACCGGAGCAGCCTCTAGGATGTGCCAACGCTTGCGGTCGCGCAGCGTGTCTGTGAGCGTGGCGACTGCTTTGCGAATCACTCGGTCAGTCTCGCCTTTCATGACTTCAAAGGGGCGAATCTGGTAGACGAGTTCGTTGATTACGTCGCCGAGGTTCAGCGCGTTGAGCATGCCCATTCCGAAATCGACTGAGAACTTCAGCCCCGGTTCGCCACTCGCGGCCTTGATGCCGTCCGTCTGTTGGAAGAGCAGAACACGGAAGCCTTCGAAACCTGCATTCTGCAGCGCGAAGCGGTATTCCGCCTCATACATGCCAAAACGGCAAGGTCCGCAGGAGCCGGCGGTAAAGAAGACGTAGTTGTCGATGATTTGTTGCCGGGACATGCCGAGATGCTCAAGCTTCTGCAAGTGGCGCACTAGGTTGCCGACTGTGAAATAGGTGGGGTTGCACTGCCCGTTATTGCCATATTCCTTGCCGGCTTGAAAATCCGCTACCACTGGCGTGGGAATATTTTCACAGTGATAGCCACTGCCGTGAAAGACAGCCTTGATCATCTCTTCATGCTTCCAGGTAAGGCCACCAAAGAGAATCGTGACGCGATCACGCTCCGCCGCGGTGAAAGTGCGCTCCACCGGTTTCTTGAATTCGTGCATGCGCGCCAATCCTGCTTCAGCTCTTAGCCGGGCTCGCTCGGCGTCGATGCGGGACTGAATTTCCATCTCGAAATCTGTCTGCACTACCTCATGAACTGCCGTCGCCATATTCTCCTCCTGTACGTTAGATCGGTTACCGGGTAGTTGAGTCAGGGAAAGGCAATGCCTTACATTTGCCCTTTCATTCCCTGGAATCCATGTGCAAGCTGCTTGAAGAAGTACTTGATGACGCGCTGGTCGTTGTAGCACCAGCCCAGGATGTGGTTCAGAGTGGAGAAGCAATGAGTCTGGCAGCTCTCCTTTTGATGATCGAGTTGTTTGGTGTCGAACTTGTGACTGCCGACCACGCCCCAGTCGTAACTCGCCGTGTACATGGGGAAACAAGGCGCCAGCGATCCATCCACGCGAATGATCATTGAGTTCTGGCCGGCGCGGCAGTTCCAGGGAAAATGCTTACCCTTCATGAAGTCCACCATCTGCCAAAGCCGCGTATTTGAGTTCACCATCTTGTAACCGCTGTCCTGCTTTTCGGTAAGCCACTGGATCGTTTCCTCCACCGCGGGCCAGTCTTGGGGTGTAATGTAGGTGACGTTCTCTTCTTTGTGCTTGAAGTGGTCGTCTTGTGCCAGCAGCGGCGACTCGTTGATGTGGTAGTCGGTGGCAATGCCGCAGTCATGAGCAATCTCGGTTAACTGGCGCACGTCGTCCAGGTTGTTTCGGCAGATGTTGATATTCAGAAACACCGAATATCCGTATCCATATTGCTTGCGGATCAGATAGTCGAACTGCTTGCGGATGGGAACAAGCGCCTTGGGCAATCCCTGCTTGAGATCCACGGCATCGACTGCAATATTGAATGTTGAGATGCCCGCGTCGGCGAGCCTGTCGATGACATCAGTGCGTAGCAGGCGCGCATTGGTCGGCAGATAGACCCAGAAATCTTTTTTCGCGGCGTAGTATGTGATGCGATGAATGAAGTCAGGCCTGAGTAGCGGCTCGCCGCCCATGAATGCCAACACACGGCAGCCGGTTCCATGCAGCCAGTCCACGGAGCGCTTTGCTGTATCTTCCGTCATTCCTTTCACACTGTTATCGAAGGCCCAGCAGTAGTGACAATCGAGATTGCACTTGAACTCCGTGAACAGGTAAGCGATCAACGGATGAAAATCGCCCGCACTTAAGCGTGAGCGAATATACGGAAAGAGCCAGCCCTGCATGGTGTGATAAATTTGGCCCGCATTCCATCGCCGTTTTTCGGGAGGTCTCCAGCCATCCTCTGTGTTGATCGGTCCAAGCAACTCTGGACGTTGCGGGAAAACAGGATTGGGAAAACGCTGCGGCACCCCGATAGGCTGGAACTCGACCGGGTCAGTCGAAGGTTTGGTCAGCAGTTGATGAAGCGGGACATCGAGGCGAAAGGTCGATCGCTGTTCTTCTTGCTGCTGCAACATGGGCAAGATCTCCGTAATAAGTGAAGGTTGTCGGTGGCGCGCACATCCCCGCGTGTGCGAAACAGCAGCAACTGCCGACGCACAAGGACGTGGAAATATGTAAGGCCCACAACTGAGAAATTCTTGCGAAACCGGGGAAGAGCCGATCATGCATAGCGTATCGGCTTTTGACAGATAGATGCGATGCCTGTCCATAGGTTTCGCTGTCCTTGAAAAAAAGCGCGTGCCGCGTGAGATGGGTCTGGAATACCGGAAATTCGAGATGGACTGGAAGCGGCATAGCGCGACACCGAGCGGCATTCACGAATGCGCCTGACCTATAGCTCAGAATTTATTACGCAGACCCCAACTTATACATTTCGGTGGATTGGCCGTCAGAATTGCGATGCTTGATACCAAAGTATTGGTGAATACCTTCGTCCAATAGATTAAGCCTTGAGCATCTGGCCTAATCACCCAAGTTGCCTTTAGACGACATGGATAGGTGCGGACGAAGAGGCTCGGAACAAGTCGAAGGAGTCAGCTAAGTTCGCTTTCTTTTTCCTGAGAGAACGTCCTCGTAACAATCTCAACTCAAGCAAACCAGAAGTAGGAGGATCTATGGCAACCGCAATCGCAGTAGCAACCATGAAAGCCGCCCAGGTATCCAAAGCCGGAACTGGTCTTGAGATCGTCGAGCGAGAGATCCCCGAGCCAGGTCCGGGAGAGGTTCGCATCAAAGTACAGGCATGCGGTGTGTGCCACAGCGATGCGCTCGTAGTTGAAGGCTCCTGGCCCGGAATCCCCTATCCGCGCGTTCCAGGACATGAAGTGGCCGGCGTGGTAGATGTACTCGGCGCGGGGGTAACAGGGTGGCGCAAAGGCCAGCGCGTCGGCGTTGGTTGGCATGGCGGCCACGACGGGACATGCACGGAGTGCCGGCGTGGAGATTTTCGAAACTGCCGCAATCAGAAAATCGCCGGCATCAGTTATGACGGCGGCTATCAGCAGTACATGCTAGCTCCGGCCGAAGCATTGGTGCCGATACCGGATTCTCTAAGTGACGTCGATGCCGCGCCGCTCCTGTGCGCTGGAATTACCACTTACAACGCCCTGCGGCACGCGGGCGCGCTCCCCGGTGACCTTGTAGCGGTTCAGGGAATCGGAGGACTCGGCCACCTCGGAATTCAATTCGCCAACAAATGTGGCTATAAAGTAGCTGCAATCGGGCGCGGCTCGCAAAATGAAGCGCTGGCAAAAAAACTTGGCGCTGATTTGTATATCGACAGCAAAGCGAAGAACGCAGCCGAGGAACTGCAGAAGCTGGGCGGCGCAAGGGTGATTATGGCGACTGCGCCGAACTCCAAGGCAATGTCTGAACTGATCGGCGGTTTGGGAGCGAACGGCAAGCTGCTCGTGATCGGCGCAGACTTCGACCCCATCGAGGTGTCTCCAGTGCAGCTCATCGTGGGCAGCAAGACGATTCAAGGATGGGCAGCGGGAACACCGGCAGATTCGGAGGACACGCTTCGATTTGCGGAGCTACGCGGCGTGCGCGCGATGATTGAAACCTACCCGTTGGAAAAGGCCGCGGAAGCGTACGCCCGCATGATGAGCGGCAAGGTGGAGTTTCGCGTTGTGCTGACGATGTGAGGCTGGCCAACTGGAGCGAAGAACAGCCCAGTGAGAACAGGAGACCGAGTTCGTGAACACTAAGATTTAGAAAATCCGGTTTTGATTGGTGCCGATGCACGGAAGGAAAGGGCATGGAAACTCAAAAGTATACGAGCTTGAGGAGTCGATCTCTTCTATCGGATGAGTCTGCTCCGGTTCCGGAATTGTTTCGAGTCAGCGAATCAGCCTTGGTGATGCTGCATGGGCGCTGAGCCTACGATAGTTATCGAGCCTTGGGCGCGGGAGCTTCGCCCGCAGTTTATTTGGTTTTGGGAGTTTCTCAAGGAGGAACTCGCGCCATATCCCGGAAGAGGGGGAATCATGGCAAGAATGGTGATTGCTTCGACTTTAGTGATGATCATCACCTTGGTCTTCCGCCTGCCCTACGGCGCGTACAGCGCTTTGTTTGTATTCCAGCTCTCACGCGAGAGCCAGCGTGCGGCAATTCAATCAGCGCAGACAATTATCACTGCCTTCTCTTTGGCAACGGGAGTCGCGATGATCGGCGCGATGCTGGTACTGGGTGACCCCGGCTTGCGTCTGCTGTGGGTAATCACAACGTTGTTCATCATGTTCTTCGCGGTCAGCACATTGGCAAACTACGGCGCGTCCCTGCGTTTCGGCGTTCTGCTCGCGATTGTCATTCCGTTGTTCGACCGCCGTATATCGGCCGAAGCCAAGATTGAGGGAACTCTCTGGGCGCTGTTTGCACTGGCGCTTGCCACTGGAATCTCATTATGGGTTGAACTTCTCCTGGTCAAATTTACTGAGAGCGCCAATCTTATCGGGCTGATCGAGCGGCGCCTCGCCTGTGTTGAAGAGGTGATTCAAGCTTACGCTCAAGGCCGGAATCCCAACGCGGCAAGAAAGGAGTTGGAGCAGTTCTCCGCGCTTGGGACATCGAGACTACGAAACATCCTGCAGCGTTCTCCTCATTCTCGGCATTACCGAGAGCAAATGGGAGCTGTCGTGGGATTAGTCGGGAATCTGATCAATTTTGCAGAAGAATTTAGGCCTGGAAATATGCCGGATCGGGAGCGCGTCCAAGCTCTGGCTGTCAATATAGGGCACACCCGCGTTGATCTTCTAAACGGCAGAACCCCACAGCCGATTCAGATGAATGAGAGCATCCCCACCTCGGATTCGACTCCGCCGATCGAGAAAATGGAAATCGCTGTGTCGCTGATCGGCGAGATGCTTAGCGCCCATCAATCGCTCAGCGCATACGAGCTGCAACAATCGAGCAGGGAGCAAGCCACAAGGATTCTGGTTCCGGATGCGCTATCTAATCCCGAGCATCTGCGATTTGCTTTGAAAGGCTGCCTAGCGGCGAGTCTCTGCTATCTGACATACAACCTCATCGACTGGCCCGGTATCAGCACGGCAATCATCACATGCTTTTTGACCGCGTTGACGACAACCGGCGCATCCCGTCAAAAACAGACTCTGCTACTGGCAGGGGCCACCGTCGGCGGACTGCTCGGAGTGGCATCGCAGTTATTCGTTCTGCCGTATGTTAACTCGATCGCCGGATTTGCTGTCTGGTTTGCCGTGGTGACAACCATTGCTGCGTGGTTCGTGACATGCACACCGCGCCTTTCTTACTTCGGAATGCAGGTTGCCTTCGCGTACAATTTCGTGAACCTCCAGGAATTCACAATTCAAACCTCGCTGACGCCTGCACGGGATCGTGTCGCTGGGATATTGCTCGGCCTGTTCATGATGTGGCTGGTCTTTGACCGGCTCTGGGGGGCGCCTGCAGCGGTAACCATGAAGATAAGTTTTGCCTCGACGCTTCGGCTGATGGCTCAATTTGCGAGAGAGCCCATTTCCGCAAACC
>CAZHKN010000195.1:0-9796 GCA_964532725.1 uncultured Occallatibacter sp. | reverse complement strand
GCGTGCGCCGTGGCCTCGCAAATAGTCTCGGCAATCGTCAGGCGAGTGACCCGCTCGCGCGCGCTGTAAGTGACCTGGTCCTTGATGTGGCGTTCAGCCTCGGAGACTATCCGCGCCATCATCGCCACCGCGCCGACTGGATACTTGCCCATTGCCGACTCGCCGGAGAGCATCACGGCATCCGTGCCGTCGTAGACAGCGTTGGCCACATCCGAAGCTTCCGCGCGCGTAGGCCGCGGGTTTTCTATCATCGACTCCAGCATCTGCGTCGCCGTGATCACCGGCTTGCGGACCTCGCCGGCACGGCGGATGATGTGCTTCTGAATCGAGGGAACCTGCTCCGGCGGCACTTCGACGCCCAGGTCGCCGCGCGCTACCATGATGCCATCCGAAACTTGCAGAATGCTGTCCAGATGCTCGATGGCCTGCGGCTTTTCCAGCTTGGCGATAATCCATGTTTCGCTGCCGTAGGCGGAGACGCGATTGCGCACCAGGCGAACATCTTCAGCGGTACGAACAAACGAAACCGCGATCGCGTCCACACCGTTCTTGAGCGCGAATTCAAGGTCAGCGTCGTCTTTTTCCGTCAGCGAAGGCACGCGCACCGGAATCCCCGGCAGGTTGATGCCTTTGTTCTCGCCCAGCATGCCGCCGTTGATGATCTCGCAGACAACGTCGTCGCCCAGCACCTCATGAACGCGCAGTTCAATCAAACCGTCCGAGAGCAGAATCCTCGATCCCTGCTCAACATTTTCCGCCAGTGTTTTAAAGGTGGTGCCCACCAGCGCGGCCGTTCCCGGCACTTCCCGTGGAGTAATCGTGATCTTCTGGCCGGTCTTCAACAGCACCGGCTGATGATCCTTCAGTTTGGAGGTGCGAATCTTAGGCCCTTGCAGATCGCCCAGGATGCACAGCGGCTTGCGCTCCTCGCGACTTACCTTGCGAATCATCTGGATCAGCGCCAGCTTCTCCTCATGCGTGCCGTGAGAAAAATTCAGGCGCACCACATCCACGCCGGCGCGCACCAAATCGCGAAAAACCGGCTCGGTATTCGAGGCCGGTCCCAGAGTGGCGACAATCTTTGCACGGCGTTGAACGGCAAAATCACTCTGGACAAAATCAGGAAACACCATCGATAACTCTCCAACAGATCGTTCAGGTTATGGTACGGAACAGTTTTGAGCGGAGCCGCTTAAATTGTACACGGACGTGTTTGCGGACAGATCCTCACTCCATTGTGCAACTCACGTTACAAATCGGATTTCAAAATCAATTAACGTACGGAAAAAGAGCGCTGCGAACCCGCTGGGCGGGAAATTGCCGCCTGCCGTTCCCTAAAGAGCACTCCGTTTAATTCTGCCCCAAACAGGGCGCTGAAGGCTGTGATGTATAACCAGACCAGCGTCGCGATGCCTGCGCCGAAGGATCCGTAAAATAGGCTGTAATCGGCGATCCGCGTCACATACCAGCCGAAGGCCAGCGTGGCAGGAAACCACAGCAGAGTGGCCGCAAGCGCTCCCGGAGCCACCCAGCCCCAGTGCTCCTTACGCCGCGTACCGAAGTGATAAATCGCGCTCAAAACCGAGACTCCCGTCACCAGCGCGATCGCCCAGCGCGCCATCCGCCAGAGAAAAATCACCAGATGCCGCAGCTCGTGATCGGCATTGGAAATCATCCACAACTCAATTTGATGGCCAAAGACAATCACCAGCGTCGCCGCGGAGAGCGGCACCAGCGCGATGGGCACCAGCAGCAAAGCGCGCAGCCGCCGCTCCCAGAAGCCCCAGTCCTCGCGCGGCAGCCGGTAAGCACGACGAAAACCCTCCATCAGCGAGAGCATCACTCCCAAAGCGGCAAAGAGGCTCAGGCTGGCCGCCGACCACAGCAACTGGTTCGAGTGAATGCGCCGCGTCACCAGGGCAGACTGCAGCAAAGACATGGAATCGGAGGGAAGAATCTGCTCGAAGACGCCGCGAATGGCTCCCACCAGCGTCGTCCCTTCCGGCACCATCGCCAGCAGAGTGGTCAGCGCCACCAACGCAGGAAAGAGCATCAACATGCCGGAATACGCAGCCGCCTTGGCCGTATTCAGCACATCATGCGCCATCGCCTGCCACAGCGCCTTGCGAAGATGGAGAAGAATTCGCTTCATGCCGTCCATGGTAAGAGTAGTTGATTGCACATATCTTGCGGGAGTTGAACTTGCGGGGAAGATGCAAACTTCGATAGCCATTCTTCCCATAAACACGGAAATCAGCCAACAAGTTGCGGTCCGATGGGATTTATATGGGCAAAGTGCGGCATCTGCTTGCAACGCTTCCAGGCACGAGCCGCGGTGCTGTGCCAGCCGCGAGCGACAGGGCCATAGTAGACAATTTATGATGGCTGCGCCATGAGATTCCTTCCTGCTTTATCTCTTCAGTTTGCAGCTATGATCATTTTTTCCGCCGCATTCTCTGCAGCAGCGCAAACCGCGCCGCCTTCCAACGCGCAACTTGCTTCGCCGAATCTGAACCAGCGCGTCGACGCTCTGCTCAAGCAGATGACTCTCGACGAAAAAGTCGGGCAACTGGCGCAGTACGCGGCTGGCTACGCAACCGGACCCAACGCCTCCAATCTCCGCTATGACGAGTTGGCGGCCAGCGGCAAGGCAGGCTCGTTCCTGAATGTCGTCGGAGCCGAGGCGACCAACCACTATCAGCACCTGGCAGTAGAAAGATCCCGCTTGCACATTCCGTTGCTCTTTGGGCAGGATGTGATTCACGGCCACCGGACAACGTTTCCTGTCCCCCTGGCTCTTGCAGCAAGCTGGGATCCTTCCGCGATCCAGGCCGTTGCCCGCACCAGCGCCATCGAAGCCCGCGCCGACGGCATTCCCTGGGTCTTTTCGCCGATGGTGGACATCGCCCGCGATCCGCGCTGGGGGCGCATCATTGAATCAGCCGGCGAAGATCCGTATCTTGGCTCTGCTCTGGCCCGCGCCTGGGTCAAAGGCTACCAGCAAGACGATCTCGGCAAGCCGGATTCGGTCGCGGTGAGCGTAAAGCACTTTGCCGCCTACGGCGCGGCCATTGCCGGCCGCGATTACAATGCCGTGGACATGAGCGAACTCACTCTGCGCCAGGTTTATCTGGAGCCGTATCATGCCGCTGTCCAGGCCGGCGCGGCCACCGTGATGAGTTCCTTTAACTCCATCAACGGTGTGCCCGCCTCCGCCAATCCCTTTACGCTTACGCAGATTCTCCGCAACGAGTGGGGCTTCAACGGCTTTGTTGTCTCTGACTGGGGCGCGGTCTCGGAGCTGTTGAATCACTCCATCGGCGCGGACGGCGCAACGGTGGCCCGCAAGGCTCTCGTGGCCGGCGTAGACATGGACATGGAGGGGAATCTCTACGGGAACGTGATTGCGGAACAGGTGCGCGCAGGCAAGATTCCCGAGTCAGTCATCGACGAAGCTGTGCGCCGCGTGCTGCGCGTCAAGTTTGCGCTGGGGCTCTTCGACCATCCCTACACCCAGCCCGGACCCGCCTATGACGCTACGCCCGACCGTCGCGCGCAGGCCCGCAAAGTGGCGGAAGAAACTTTCGTCCTGCTCAAGAACGATCCGGTCGCGGGCGTAAAGCCTCTTCTGCCGCTGAACCCCTCTAGCGGCAACATCGCATTGATTGGCCCGCTTGCCGATGACGCGCGCGAGATGCTCGGCGCCTGGGCGCCGGCCGGCGATCCTAAATATGTAACTACGCTGAAAGCCGCGCTCTCTGCAAGGCTCGGGAGCAGGCTTCTATTTGCACAGGGTTGTGGTCTGCTCAGCGGCGAAGACTCCAATCTGCTGAAGCGCGTCCGCTTCATCGGCCCAACCGCGGAGGATGCCCACCTGCCCATTCCCGACGACGCCAAAACCATCGCCGAGGCTGTAGAGACAGCGAAGAAGGCCGATGTTGTGATCCTGGCTCTCGGCGAGGACGCCAATTGGATGGAGGGTGAGGCTTCGAGCCGCGCGACGCTGGGCTTTACCGGGGCACAGGAACAGCTTCTCGAAGCTGTCGTCGCAACAGGAAAGCCAGTCGTGCTTGTAGTTCTAGCAGGCCGTCCGCTGGAGCTGAAGTGGGCCGCTGCGCACGTTCCAGCGATCATCGAAGCCTGGAGCCCTGGCATCGAAGCTGGTCCCGCGCTGGCCGATCTGCTCTTCGGCGACGTAAACCCCAGCGGCAAGCTGCCAGTGAGCCTGCCCCGCGCCGTCGGCCAGGAGCCGCTCTACTACGCGCAACTCCCCACCGGCCGTCCCGCCCACGGCGACCTCAGCCATCTGCCCCGCAACGCCGCAGAAAAATTTACCTCCCGTTACCTGGACGAGGAGAACTCCGCCCTCTTTCCCTTCGGCTGGGGTTTGAGTTATACGAGTTTCAGTTACTCGCAGCCTGTAGTTAGCCGCGCCAGTCTTTCAGTCACTGAATTGACTGCGGGGCATAACTCGGCAATTACTGTTGGAGCCGATGTAAAGAACACCGGCAACGTCGCGGGAACCGAAGTGGTCCAGCTTTATATCCGCAACACCGCCGCATCGGTTGAGCAGCCTGTCCGCGAACTCAAAGGCTTTGCCCGCGTTGCGCTCGTCCCCGGCGAGACAAAGCATGTCGAGTTCCCGCTGGGCTTTGATGAGCTTAGTTTCTATAACGTTGAGATCAAGCGAACGGTAGAACCTACGACTTACAAGATTTGGGTCGGCGGAAGCTCGCTGGCTACTGTGGAGACGAGCTTTCAAGTGATCGAGTAAGAATCTGCCCAAAGACTCGGTTTTGAATGAAGGGTACGGGCCCTACAGGCTAGGGTACGGGTTTTACAGGCTGCGGAAAACTCGATTCCCCCGCTGTTTTGTATCAGGACATGACTTCAGTCGTGCCGCAAATGCGAAAAAATAAAGGCCGGGCTTTAGCCCCTGAGGCATGTTTTATGGCAGATTGTCCTCCCTCAGCGGCTAAAGCCAAAAGCACGAATCGACTCCAGACGTATGAGCCGAAGCTCGTACCCTTCATTACATAGTTCTTTCGACAGGTTCCAAGAAGATCTCTGATCGACGGCGATCACTGCTGCTGGTTGAAATGCTTGAGCAGAGACTCAAAGCAGCCGGGAATCTGCGCATCCCACTCGCCCCAGTCGTGTCCACCGGGCCTGGTATGAAATTCGTAGGCAAAGCCGCGCTGCTTGAGCTGCGCGGCAAATCTCTTGTTAGGCGCCAGCAGCGCTTCCTCTTCCCCTGCAGTCAGATACAAATATGGCGTCGCAGCAGGAGAGGCAGATTTCGCCAGGACGAATGGGTCAGCCTTTGTGCGGGATTCGCTTCCCACCGACCCGAAGATCGTTCGCAGCCTCCACCACTCTCCTGTGCGTCTCAGATTGAATCGCCGCTCACAGACATCGATAGCAGGACTGATAGCGCCAACAAAAGAGAATAACTCCGGACGGCTCAGAGCTAGTTTTATCGCTGCAAATCCACCCATCGAAATTCCAATGATGGCGCGGTTCTCCCGGTTTCCGGCAGCCGGAAATCTCGCTTCTACGTCAGCAATCAAATCATTGGTTAGATAATCTTCGTATTTGTCCTCAGGCTTTCCGGCGGCATTCATATAATACGAAAACTCTCCCTCCGGCATGACCAGGATCAGGCCACCGCTCTTATTGACCGCAGCATATTGACCAGTGTCGGATTTATTCGACCAGTCCCGAAAGCTGCCATTTCCGCCATGCAGCAGATAGACCACCGGCAGCTTCTTTCCGGCGGCAATTTTCTCGGGCAGATAGACCCGGTAGGTCATCTCCCGATTGAGCGCGGTTGAGTGAAAGCTCACATCCTGCACAACCACTCCGGCAACAAGCCGGGGATGGTCGGGCAGCGCTTGCTGAACGGAGCGGCAACCTGCCAGCACAAACGTGAAGACTAAAAGAACGAGCAGCGCGGCGCGCGGAAATTTAAGAGGTCTCATTGGGAATTCGATTGTAATTCGACAATTATCATGCAAGCGGAACGATATCTCCGAGGGGTATCCATGTGTGCAGCGCTGCTCACCAAAGCGGCGTTGCGCACATGGATCGTCCTCTTGCTCTGCGGGCTTTAGTCCGGTAGAACCAACAGCCCGCTTTCCAGCAGCTTCTCTGTTAGCCGGTCCAGAGCCTGCGGGAATTTGTACGATATAGCTCGCACGCTCATTCCAATCAGCGTCGCCGCTTCGGCCTGGGTGTACTCCTGCAGCACGATCCGGCTCAGCAGATCCCGGTCCAGCGACCCCAGCTGGTCCAGGCATTTCTCCACGTCCAGCACAAAGATTACCGCGTCCTCAAAGGTTCGTATCGGCCGGCTAGAGGCCCATCCGCGCCCAATTGGATCGCTCAGCAGCGATGGGGAGCGTCCCACCTGCATCGACGCATACAGGTAGCGCCGCAACATGCTCTCGCTATGCTTGCGGTAAAAGCCCAGGCTGACCGCCGGACCCGTATAGGCCGGCGTCGCAACTGGTCTGCACTTTAGCCTGGGCGCTGGCTTCTGCTTCCCTCTCCTTTCCTCTTCCCGCCAGATTTGTTGACTGCTTGCTGCACACAAGATTGGGAACTGCAGCGCCGCGCTCATTGGGCGCCTCCCGCTGCTTCAGCCACGGCCCACACCCTGGCCAGCGATTTGCGCACGGGCCGGCCGCGCCGCTTGCGGCTCTCCGGCGTGGGAAAATCCTTCAGTTTCTCCTCGCATCCTTTGCAATAGACATTCCCCTGGGTTTGAGCGCGGTACCAAAGGCAGCCGCACCCTTCGCAAACTTTTAAATGCACGCGCAATTCCATGACTGATTCTCCGTATTTGTGTCTTCTCCCGCGGATTCATCGTGGTGAACTTTCGTCCGCGGGGTGACGAGAACCGTGCACGGCTATTCGGGATTCTTTTGCCCCGATGAGGGATTGCCGGCCGTCTTCTCTCGTTTTTTGTCATGCTCGTAGCGCGCAGATTCTGGAATTATCTCGACAGCTTGCCCCAGAGCCGCTCATCGCTGAACGGTTCGAGTTGGGACGGGAGGACCGGACGGTCAGGTCAATGCAAACAGTTCATTAACCGCTAAAGAGACGGCAATGCCGCCCATTCAGCTAAATGCCGACGAGTTGTCTCTCATAAATTTCCCACAAGCCAATACGAGATTAAGTAAAGCAAATCTAGGGATTCTGTTCCCCTGCGTCAATCTACCCTTGAACTTTTCCTGCTTAGCCCTTTCCAATCTTTATTGCAACCCTGAAAATGAAGGCCAATCTCCCCTGATTGCTTTGCTTTAAGAAAATGGGGAACTCTCGACCCCATTGCTGGTGGAGAATTTTCCACAGATGAATTTTACGCAGATGCACGAGCGTCTCCGCCTGGAATTGCTCCGCAGAATTCAGCGGGGCACGCTCAGTGTCTCCTTATTGGCGCGCCAGACCGGTTTTGGGCAGGCGCATCTCTCCAACTTCCTGCATAGCCGGCGTCAGCTTTCACTGGAGGCAATGGACCGGATTCTTGCCGCGCAGCACATGACAGCCGGCGATCTGGTGGCCTTTGGCCGCATGCCTGCGGAGGCGCCAGCGGGAGAAAAAGCCGCATCGGTGCCGATTGTTTCGCACGCTGTTGCTCTGTTTGAGCCGTTTGTTCGCCCCTCCGCGATGCATTCCACGCTGCAGTTGCCGGAGGGGCTTCTGGGGTCGCTCCGCGCCCGCTCCTCCAATGCCCGCAAGCCCTGGGAGCGGTTTGTCGCCGTCCGCATTCCCGCTGCCGATGCGCTGCCCATGGAGCCGCTGGTGCTGCCCGAGGCCATTGCGCTGATTGACCGGCATTACAACTCGCTGGCCCCTTACCGGCCCAACCGGGCCAATCTCTATGCCGTGCGCAACGGGGCGCACCTCACGCTGCGCTACGTGAACTTTCTCTCCAGCCGCCTGATCCTGCGTCCGCACAACATTGTTTTTCCCGTGGAACTGATTGAGGTCGATCCAGAAGGCTCCCCCGGCGACCTGCTGGCAGGCCGCGTGGCGCTGATCATCAATGAGCCGTGAAGCGGGCGACCGGCGGACCTCACATCTCATGTCCCGAATCCGGATTATCGAAGCGCGTGTATTTCGAAATAAAGTTCAAATAGACCGTATCTGTAGGTCCGTTGCGCTGCTTGGCGATGATAATCTCGGACTTCGCCCGGTCAGCCTCGCTCATCTCCTCGTTGCGGTTGTAGTAGGCCTCGCGATGGATGAAGGCCACCACGTCGGCGTCCTGCTCAATCGAGCCGGACTCGCGCAGATCGCTCAACATCGGCCGCTTGTCGTCGCCGCGGCGTTCGCTCAAACGGGAGAGCTGGGCGGCAGCAAGCACCGGCACGTCCAGTTCCTTGGCCAGCGCCTTCAAACCGCGGGAGATGGCAGAAACCTCCTGCTGGCGATTTTCGTAGCGCTTGCCGCCCGCCGAGGCAGGTGTGGCCGACATCAGGGTCAGGTAATCCACCACAATCAGGTCCAGCGCCCCCGCGTTCTGCTTCAACCGGCGGGCCTTGGCGCGCATCTCGGCCAGGGAAATCCCCGCCGTGTCATCGATGTACATCCGCGCCTCGATCAGTTGCTCCAGCGCCCGCTGCAGCTTGTCGTGGTCTTCGCGGCCCAGAAAGCCGGTCTGCAGCTTGCGCTGGTCTACCCAGGCCTGCGAGGCCAACATGCGGCGCAGCAGCGACTCCTTGCTCATTTCCAGGCTGAAGACGGCGACGATGGCGTTGTGGTTCACCGCCGCGTTCTGCGCGATATTCATCGCCAGTGCCGTCTTGCCCATCGAGGGGCGCGCTCCCACAATGATCAGCTCGCCCCGCTGCAAGCCACTGGTCATGCGGTCAAACTCGATGAAGTCCGTCGCCAGGCCGGTAACCTCGCGGCTCTGCTTGTAGAGGTTGTCGATGGTACCGAAGGAGTTTTCGACAATCTGGTGCAGGCTTTGGAAGCCGCTCGATAGCCCTTTCCCGCTGACCTCAAGCAACTGCGACTCGGCCGAGCCGAGGACTTCAAGAGCCGTCTCGCCCTGGTCGGCGGCGCGCGCAATCGCCGAGGAGCAGATCATCATCAACTTGCGCAGCAGGCTCTTGTCCTTGACGATGCGAATGTATTCCTCGATCACCGGACGGCGGGGCAATCCCTCGGTGAGCGACGCCAGGTAAGCCACGCCGCCCACGGCCTCGCGCTCCTTGAAGCGATCCAGCTCGGCGGCCAGAGTGACAATGTCCACGGCCCGCTGCGTGTCCATCAACTCGCTCATTCGATGAAAGATGCGGCGGTGCGAGTCGAGCGAGAAATCGTCCGCTTCGAGCTTCTCGGCAGCTTCGGAGTGAGCCGCGTTATCCAGCAGGATCGCGCCCAGAATCGTCTTTTCAGCGTCCACGTTGGACGGCAAACCGGTGTCAAATGCCGGATTAGGAATGGTAGCCATGTTGTGCAGAGTTCCGTCGTGTGGATTTATATGTTCTCGACAAACTACGTGAATTCGAGTTTAGGCCGAGGACTGACTGTGCAGAAGAGGTACACATCTGGAAACTGCGGAAAATGCGCCAAGATAGATAAGGTGGTCGGACCTTACCAGGGTAGGAATTTCCCGTTCTGGCTATGACATCTGGCTATTATTTTGGTGTGGATGTGAGCACTGCGAGACTGTAGCGCCGGTCTCCAGACCGGCTGTCGCGTGGACCACCCGGTCCACGCCCATGTATTATCTTGCCGCGGAAAAAATAGCACTCGCGACAGCCAAGTGTCATGGCATGAC
>CAZHKN010000194.1:0-9804 GCA_964532725.1 uncultured Occallatibacter sp. | reverse complement strand
AAACTGCTCACGCCGCGTTTTCTTCGAGTAACGTTGAAACTCCGCCTGCTGAGCCAAAGTTAGCTGCTTCATCCCGGATCGGTCTCCTCTATCCACTTTAACCAAGATGGCTGTGGAATGGGGAGTTTTTCAGAGGTTCCCTAAAACAACCGGAAGTTCACCGCGACATCGATGATGGACGAGACCGGCCTGCCGTCTTTCATGGCCGGTTTGAATCTGTACTTCTGGACCGCTTCGAGGGCCTTTTCATCGAGGCCCATGCCCAACGAGTTCACTACCCGCAGATTCCGCGGGGCGCCTCGTGAATCTACGACGGCCTCGATCATGCAGACACCTTGATACTTGTTCCGGCGCGCCTCGTCGGAGAACTCTGCTTCCGGAGTCAAGATAGGAATCGGAGCGGAGACACCGCCAATTCCAGGCGTATAAACCGAGTCGCCGTTTCCACGATTGAAGCCAGGAGCATCCCCATTGCCCGGACCGTAATTGCCATGCGACCCGGCGCCGATGCCGGCTAGCGCGCCCGGACCATTGGAAGCCAGCGTGACGTTTGTTGAACGGTAGACGCCGATATTGGGAAGCGATGGATTCTCAGGCAGCTTGATCTCCAGAGGCACTTCTATCGCTGCATCGACGGGCAATCGCGGATTCTCGATGAGTCGAACCTGCGGAGGCGTTATGGGCATCTCTTCCCGCCGGGGCAGCCTGCCCTCGATTGGGTCTGTGCGCTCATTGGTCCCGCCGCCTTCACTGCCGCCAGTTCTTGCGGCTGTCGGCGCGAAAAGAGAAAAGTCCTTGAGATGCAGGTTCTGCCCCAAAGGCGATTTCGGAGGATGGTTGATGGCTGCACTCACTCCCATCCAGAAGATGATTGCAAGAATGCATCCGTTGGCGATAGTTGCCGCGCCGATAGCCCAGGGGTTTGTTTTTACAGCCATACGGTCTGGAGCCGGGATCGGCGTTGAGGTCAATTCCAATGGCGGAAGCTTGGGCGGGAATAAGGCGTCGAGGAGACTCTCGTACAGGCCGGTCCAGATCGGCTTTTCTTCGATGACATTTGCAAGGAAGTTATTGCCTGAGTCGTCGTGTATGTCCTGCGCCTTATCGGTGGGTGACGCGGCGGATAAGTGCGCACACTCCCTTTTCATATAGCCTCACTCTTCGCCCGGTTGCAGCTTCTTGTTACGAAGTTATCCTGCCTTGCTTCGGCTTCGATAGCGAATAGACGGACCGCGCATGGAGACGTTATCTTTATGATGAAATTTTCTATCTCTGACGAGAAGGTTGGCAGGTGCTGTGATGAGCGGGGTCTGGCTGCGTGCCTTCCCACCCATTCACGATGAGACTGTGAATGGATGGGGCACACTCATTTGTGGCTGGTCAAGGGTGGGGCACACAGTGTTGCATACCTCCGAAACGCAG
Organism: uncultured Occallatibacter sp.; assembly: GCA_964532725.1. Classification (GTDB taxonomy): domain Bacteria; phylum Acidobacteriota; class Terriglobia; order Terriglobales; family Acidobacteriaceae; genus Telmatobacter. Next base: position 8,382 of record CAZHKN010000194.1, on the reverse strand, counting down.
GTCCTTCGCTTCGCTCAGGATGACAGCAGTTGTTGGGTGAAGATAACTTCTCTTGCCTTCACCAGCTATGCAGCCAGGCGTGTTTATTATCGATTGGATCGTGGCCGATGCGCACGGGAGCCTTGAAAAGTTCGCTGAGGCGCGGCTCGGTCAATAGCTCGGCGCGGGGTCCGTCGGCCTGGATGCGGCCGTTGCTCATCAGGATGACGCGGTCGATCTCGGGCAGGATGTCGCCAAGGTGGTGGGTGACGAGGACCAGGCCTGTGCCTTCGCGGCTGAGGCGGCGGAGGGTCTCGCGCAGCTCGCGCTGGGCGGCGAGGTCGAGGGCGTTCGACGGCTCGTCGAGCAGCAACTGGCGAGGACGGTGGACCAATGCGCGCGCAATGAGGATGCGGCGCTTTTCTCCGGCGGACATTTCGCCGACTAACTGCTGAGCCAGATGGCTGGCCTCAATCCGTTCCAGAGCCTCAGCGGCGCGGGAGCGCATTTCGGCTGTGACTACAAGATTGGGCCAGAGGGTCGATGCGGAGAAGAAGCCGGCGATGACGGCGTCGAGTCCGGTGGTGACGGCGGTGCGCTCGCCGGGGAGTTCGCCGATGAGGCTGGCGGCGACGATGCCGAAGTGCTTACGCAGTTGCGTGAGGTCCCAGCGGTCTCGGCCAAAGATGCGGACCGTCATGCCGGGACGGAAGATGGGGTAAAGCTGGCAGCTCATGGTGAGGATGAGCGTGGATTTGCCACAGCCGTTGGGACCAAGGATAGCGACGTGCTCGCCGGAGCGGATAGAGAGATTGACGTCGTGCAGGACGATGCGGTCGCCGCGCGCGACGTTGACCTGGCGCATGGTCAGAAACTGGTCCGGCTCGGGCAAAGCAGTGTTTTCCGTCATTCAACCCCCACCTGCTAGATTAAATGGGTTGCTTGCTACGTGAATCGGGGCGGTGATGCGTTGGGGAAATGCGGCCGTGCAAATGCAGGTCCTTCGACTCCCTTCGCTACGCTGCGGTCGCTCAGGGTGACAGCATCTATGAAGAAAGTTGCATTTCAAAACAAAGGTTTGGCATGAGCGATCTATCTCAATTTTTGATCCCACGCGGCTTTCGCTTCGGCGCTGTCAAGGCAGGGCTGAAGAAGAGCGGGCGCACGGATTTTGCGCTGATTGTGGCCGATGAACCGGCCTCTGCTGCTGCTGCCTTTACAGCGAACCGCGTGACCGCCGCGCCGCTGATTATCGACAAAGAAAATCTGAGCAAGACAGGCGGCAAGGTACGGGTTGTCGCAATCAACGCGGGCAACGCGAACTGCGCAGCCGGGCAGGCGGGGCTCGACGCTGCGCGGGCTACATGCGCTGCTGCCGCTGAGACCTTTGGCTGCAAGGCGGAGGAGGTTTTTCCGTCTTCGACGGGGATTATCGGGGTTCCGCTGCCTGTAGAAAAGCTGGTGGCCGCGCTGCCGAGCTTGAAGGCGCAGATTGGCCCGGAGGGCGACCATTTTCAGCAGGTGGCGCAGGCGATTCTGACGACCGACCTGGTGGAGAAGACGGCCTTTGCGCGGCTGGAGATAGACGGACGCGAGGTGCGGATTGCGGCGCTGGGCAAAGGGTCGGGGATGATTCATCCGCAGTTGATTCCTCATGCCACGATGCTGGTGTATGTGCTGACCGATGCGGCGATTGAGCCGGCAGTGCTGAACGGCTACCTGCGCCCGGCGATTGAGGTGAGCTTTAACCGCATCTCGGTGGATGGGGATACATCGACGAACGACACAGTGCTGCTGCTGGCCTCGGGCGCGAGCGGAGCGGCTGTGGGCGCGGGCAACAGCGAGTTTGCGCGGGCGTTGACGCAGGTTTGCACCTCGCTGGCGCGGCAGATTGTGGCCGACGGCGAGGGAGTGACGCATGTTGTCGAGCTGCGGGTGAAGGGCGCGGCGACGGATGCCGATGCGTTGAAGGTGGCCAAGGCGATTGCGCACTCGCCGCTGGTGAAGACGGCGTGGGCGGGCGGCGACCCGAACTGGGGACGGCTGGCTGCGGCGATCGGCTATAGCGGCGCGGAAATCGATCCCGAGCGGATCGATATCTGGTTCGGAGAGCTGCGGATTTGCAGCAACGGCGGACGTGCAGCGGAGTTTGACGAGAAGGCGGCGCACGATTACATTGCGCAGCCGGAGTTCTCTATCACCATTGAGCTGCATCAGGGCGAGGGGTCATGCGTCTTCTGGACGACGGATTTGACGTATGAATACGTGCACATCAATGCGGATTATTCGACGTAGGCCGGGTTGCGCGGCAAACAACTACAGCTACAATCGCTAGAAGCGTTGACATCCGGAAGGCAATGAAAGAGAAGAGAATCTTGACCAATAAAACTGCCGCGGCAGAGACGGCTCCAGCGGTGAGCGAGGGATTCTCGCTGATCTCGAATGAGAAGCTGCTTGCTCTGTACAGCAATCTGTTGAAGTGCCGCTTGCTTGCCGAACGGGCGCGTGATGTAAGCGGCCTGAGCGGCTTGTTTTCTGGAGCGCTGGGGTGGGAAGCTGCTGCGGCCGGCGTAGCGATTGACCTGACCGCGGAAGATACGCTGGCGACGGCGCAGGGGAATCTGGCTCCAGCATTGGTGAAGGGCGCGCCGCTGGAGTTTTTTGCGGGTTTGATAGCGGGCGATGTGCGTGTAGACGCAGGTTTGGCGCAGGGGTATGGCCCACTGAACGTGATTGCTGGAACTGCGGAGAGCGCGGCGGCGATGAACATTGCAACGGGCGTGGCGCTGGCCAACAAAGTACAGAGCAATGGCCGGGTTGCCGTGGCCTTTTGCGGCGAGGGGCGCGAGTCGCTTGACTTATGGAGCGAGGCGTTGGAGTTTGCCGGAGCGCATGAGCTGCCGATTCTCTTTGTCTGCCAAAACCGCGATGAAGCAGTAGATGGGCAGTTATCAGCGGAGGAAATTGCCGAGAGCGCCGAGGCAGCAAAGATTCCGTCGATGCCCGTGGATGGCAGCGATGTGGTTGCAGTGTACCGCGTGGCATATGAGTCGATTGGAAGGGCGCGACGCGGGCGCGGGCCAACGGTGATTGATTGCCGGATGGGCGCACGTGCGGACGCAATTGCGCAGATGGAAACTTATCTTGGACGCAAGGGGATTTTCCGCGAAGAGCGGAAGCAGGAAGTGCTTGCATCCTTCGAAAAAGAACTTGAAAACTCCTTTGCCACGGCGGGGAAATCTGTAGCCGGCTGCGAGGCGGTTGTGAGCGAGTTATATGCCGTGCGGGAGCGAGCACTGATCCGCAAAGAGTGGACTTTGAAGTTTTAAGCGCGCGGGCACACAACGAATTTATATCCGAGCAAACGTGTAGAGCGGCTGTGATCTGCCATTGCTTTACCGCTAAAGAGATAACGTTGAACGGGTCTGCATAGACCGGCCAGATGATAAAGTTGTGACATGAAATTTAGCGGACTTCGGCTCACCCCCAGCGGATTACCCTCGATCGCCGCACTGGCAGGAATCTTGCTGCTTGTTCTTCGTCCACTCCATGCAGAACAGCCCAAAGCACCAGAACCTGGCGCTGCTGCCGGTACGTTGATTGGAGCGCCGTTGCTGGGTGAAGATAAAGGCAGCGCGACGCCGGTATGCGCGCCTGGGGCGCTGGGTTCGCCATACATTCCCGTCGATAGCTGGGTCTATCCGGCAGTGCTGCGGCTCTATTCGCTTGGCTTTGTGGATAACATTTTTCTGGGAATGAGGCCGTATACGCGCAGCAGCCTGGGACACATGCTGGAAGAAGCAGGTGCGCGGATCGCAGACGCGGATGGGGATCCGGCAACCGAGGAAGCGGAGAGCATCTATGATGCGCTAACCCGTGAGTTGCGCGTAGACAGCGAAGGACCGTGCGGCAAGCTCAAAGGGCTGTCGCGGGTCGAGTCGGTCTATAGCGCATCGCGCGCGATGAGCGGCACGCCATTGCGCGACAGCTTCCATCTCGGGCAGACGATCACCAACGATTATGGCCGCCCGTACGAGAATGGGTTCAATAACTACTCTGGAGCCAGCGGCTACGCATCCGCAGGGCGGTTCACGCTCTATGCCCGCGGCGAGTTTCAGAGAGCGCCATCGGCAACCGGTTACTCCGCAACGCTGGCTGAAGAACTCTCTCTGCTCGACAACATCGAGTTCATCGACAAAGCTACAGGCCTGCCATACAACCAGGCAACCATCCCACTCGGCCCCATTGCTTCCGCAACCAATGGCCGCTTGCTCGAAGCCTATGCGTCAGCCAATTTCCTCAACCATGTCATTTCCTTTGGCAAGCAAGACGATTGGCTTGGGCCCGGGCTTGGCGGAGGCATGGCGTACTCCAACAACGCCGAGAATATATACAGCTTCCGCATCAACCGAGTTGAGCCGCTGCATGTGCCGGGGCTTTCGCGGTTCACAGGTCCGTTCCGCTACGAGTTCCTGGTTGGCTCGCTGAAAGGGCACGTTGCTCCGAACGATCCCTGGGTGCATGTGGAGAAGATCAGCCTGCGGCCCACGAAGAATCTGGAGTTCGGCTTTGAGCGCACGGTGATCTGGGGCGGCAAGGGCCACGAGCCGATCACGCTGCATACCTTTTTGCGCAGCTTTTTCAGCGCGGTCAATGTAACTTCAGCCATCAAGAACAGCGCCGCGGACCCCGGGGCGCGCTTTGGAGCCTTTGACTTCAGCTACCGATTGCCCTTTGTGCGCAAATGGCTCACGCTCTATACCGACTCCGAGGCTCACGACGATGTTTCACCCGCTGACGCGCCGCGCCGCGCCGCGTACCGCCCCGGAATCTATCTCTCCCATGTACCCGGCTTGCCCAAGCTCGACCTGCGGGTGGAGGGAGCTTCCTCCGATACCACCAACACCAACGGGGCACAGATCGACGGCCGCTTCATGTATTGGGAATCAATTCAGAAACAGGGATACACCAACAATGGCCAGCTATTCGGTGACTGGATTGGCCGCGAGGCCAAGGGCGGCCAGGGTTGGCTTACCTGGCACCTCAGCGGAAACGAATGGATCCAGGCGGGAGCGCGCAACCAGAAAGTCGTGAATAGCTTCATCCCCGGCGGAACGACACTGAACGATTTCACCTTTCAGGCCGTCAAGCGTATCGGCAAGGAGTTCGAGATCAACGGCAACTTTGTCTACGAAAAGTGGACCGCGCCGATCTATGGGCCGGGTACGCAGACGGTGACTTCAACTACGATTCAGTTGACTTGGCTCCCAAAGCGGAAGACAAGTTTTTAGGATACCCACTCTGAGTTCGGTTGGCGTATTGCAGAAAATAATTTACTCGGCGCTTGCACCGGGGTGTAGGACGGTTTTTCGCAGACTGCCGTTTGGAGGGTGTTGCCAGTGGGTACTGGACGTCGTCTGCGAAACGGTCGAGTGGCCTTATCAGCCATTACGGTTCAACTCCGTTGCCCTCCGCCAGACCCTCGACCACTGAATTTGATTCGTTTTGAAATTTATGGTAGGATTTTGACAGTTTCGTAGACGGCGTCCAGATTTACGGGCACCAAGTTGGCAAAAGGCTCCAGCCTGATAACCTGGGGCCTTTTGCATTTTGCATAGCAACTTAGCGCGCCTGGGCCTCACTGTTCCCCACAACCCAATCTCCATTGCCAAACCAGCGCTATCGCCGCAAACGCATCCCCGGTACAATTAAAGTGTGAGCAAACTTTCCCCGCCCGCGGCTCCTGTCGTGGGTTTTATTTCGTTAGGCTGCCCGAAGAACCTCGTTGACTCCGAGGTGATGATGGGCTTGCTGGACCGCGCCGGCGCGCGGCTGACCGGCAATCCCGAAGAGGCCGAGATTCTGGTCGTCAATACGTGCAGCTTTATCGACACCGCAAAACAAGAGTCAGTCGATACGATTCTGGAGATGGCGCGGCACAAGACCACCGGCTCGGCGCGCAAGCTGATCGTTGCCGGATGCCTGGTGGAGCGGTACCGCGACGAAATCCAGAAGAACATTCCTGAAGTAGATGCGGTGGTGGGCACCGGTGAGTTGGAGTCGATTCTCGAAGCCGCGGGGCTGACACCTGCACCGGCTGCGGCGACGGTTTCGCCCTTCACTATCTTGACCGGGGCGCAGGCGGCCGTCGCGCTGCCGGGACAGGAGTCGCAGGCAGGCACGCATAAGCACGGTCATACAGCCTTCAGGGCCGAGGGCGACCACCGCGAACAGCAAGGGCGATTCAAGCGCGATGACTGGCAGGGCGCGGCGCATCTGCTGCCGACATATCTTTACGATGAGACTACACCGAGATTTTTCACCACACCGAAATCGTCGGCCTATATCAAGATTGCTGAGGGCTGCGATCATCCATGCAGTTTCTGCGTGATTCCCAACCTGCGCGGCAAGTTCCGCTCGCGACGCTTTGAATCTGTCGTTGCCGAGGCGCAACAACTGGTTGCGCGCGGCGTGCGGGAGATTACGCTGATCGGGCAGGACACCACCTGCTACGGCGAAGACCTCGGCCTCAAGGATGGGCTGGCGACGCTGCTCGATGCGCTGGCAAAGATTGAGGGATTGCGCTGGCTGCGCTTTCTCTACGCGTATCCCAATCGCGTGACGGGCAAGCTGCTCGATACCATCGCCAAGCACGACAATATCTGCAAGTATCTTGATCTGCCGTTGCAACACGCTTCACCTGATGTGCTGAAGACGATGAAACGCGGCGCGGGCGCCGAGATTTTCCTCAAGACTCTGGAAAAGGTTCGCGCGGCGGTTCCAGGCATTGCGCTGCGCACTTCGTTCATCGTCGGCTTCCCCGGCGAGTCGCTCCGAGATTTTGAACTCTTGGAGCAGTTCATCAGCGAGGCGAAGTTCGACTGGCTGGGCGTCTTCAATTATTCCGACGAAGAAGGCTCCGGGGCATTTTCGCTTGACGCCAAGGTGCCCAAGCGCACGATTGAAGCCCGCAAGAACAAGCTGATGAAGCTCCAACAAAGAATCTCAAAACAGGCCAAGCAGCAATGGGTAGGCCGCGAGCTGGTTCTGCTCGCCGAGGGTGAGAGCGACGAGACGCCGCTGCTGTGGGAAGGCCGCACCCAGTTCCACGCGCCGGAGATTGACGGCAAAGTCTACATCAACGATTTTGGTGAGTTAGATAAGTTGGAAGCGGGGCGATTCTATCGCGCCGAAATCACCGAAGCTCATGAGTACGATCTGGTGGCGCGGGTAATCTCTGAAGCAATTTAATCCGGTTTCGCGGTATTATCGAAGGCATGGCGACGATTCACATTCCGGAAGCCGAGGCGGCAAGCAATTTCGCAGCGGTGATGGCTCATGTGCGCGCAGGCGCTGAGGTTGTGATTGAGAAGGATACTTTGCCAATTGCAGTCGTTCGCCCTGCGGCTGAGCAGCCTGGTCGACTTCTTTCCGAGATGATTGCATCTGCCGAAGCGAGGGGTTCCACTGCCACCATCGACGAGGAGTTTGCCCGCGATCTCGCGGCAGTGATTGAGGCACATCGGGAGCCAATGGACGTACCGGCGTGGGACTGATCTCTTGGGCCTGATCCTTGACTCCAGCATCGTGATCGACTCTGAACGGCGCGGCGACACCGTTGTGCAGTTGTTACGCAAGGTTGTATCAGTCACCGGAGACCAGAAGGTGGCCCTCTCCTCTGTAGGGCTCACAGAGCTGACCCATGCGACCTACAGGGCGAAGCTACCCTCCGTTCAGTTGCGCCATGAGTACTTTCTTCAGAGCCTGTTGGCTGAATTGGATGTCGTCCCATACACAAAAAACACAGCACTGCTGGCCGGCCGCATCGACGGAGAGCAACGCACGCTAGGAATCGCAATTCCGTCGATGGACCTGTTGATCGGCGCCACTGCTCTCGAAATCGGCTACTCAATATTGACGGTCAATCTCCGCCACTTCCGGCTGATTCCCGGGCTTACCGTTCTCACCCTCTGAATGTTCAATTTCGGTAACTGAAAACGCAAACGGCCCATCCCTCAAATGAGGAATGGGCCGTGCCAGTGAGAGAGAGTCAAACCGCAGACTTACACGCTGCCTGTTAGACGCTGAAGGAGGAGCCGCAGCCGCAGGTGCTCTTCACGTTCGGATTCTCGAACTTGAAGCCGGCGGCTTCGAGGGTCTCGACGTAATCGACGATGCAGCCATTGAGGTACATCAACGAAGTCGCGTCAACGAAGACCTTGAGGTCGTCGAAGGGGAAGACCTTGTCCATCATGCCAGCTTGATTCTCAAAGGCCATGGAGTACTGGAAGCCTGAACAGCCGCCGCCGACAACACCGATGCGCAGACCGGCGGGCAAGGGATCCTGGCTGGCCATGATCTCGCGAACCTTGGCGATGGCCTGAGGGGTCAGGTGGAGAGGAG
>CAZHKN010000193.1:0-9887 GCA_964532725.1 uncultured Occallatibacter sp. | reverse complement strand
AGATTGCGCTGGCCTGGGTGCTGCGGCGGCCGGAGGTTGCCTCGGCGATTATTGGGGCGTCGCGGCCGGAACAGATTGCGGATAATGTGCGTGCGGCGGAGGTGACATTGCCTGCGGAGGCATTGGAACGGATGGATGCGGCCGTGGGCGGAGTTGCTGTGTGGGAGTAAGGGGAAACCGTTGAAAGCTGAGGCGCTCCATCCCGGGCGCAAAAAAGCATGTACGCGCCGGGGATGGAGCACCCGGTTTTTTACCTCCCGCCACAGAACCAACCTCGTCGGGCCGGATAGTGGTCATTGATGGAGTGGCAATGGCTTCGAACTGGCCATGAGTTATTCCGGGGGGTGCCCCCGAACTGGCCACGGCGCAGAGTGAGCTAATCTGGTGTGAAGGCTAGTTGTTGTTGTTCAGGGCCATGTAATAAGCCCGCGGATTACCCGTTGGAACTCGGTTCGCGATGTTCGCCGGGCCGGCACCGGTGAGCAATGCGGCCATATCCTGCACGATCTGCGGGATGAACAGGTAGGAGGTATGCATGCTTAGGGCGCTGCCATCGGTTATTGTCGGGATAATTTTGAGGCTTTGCAGATACTGAAAGTTCTGCACGTTGATTACCCCGCTGCAATCGACGGAATAGAGATTGGCCGGCTGTTGGCCTGCGTTATACAAAGGACCCGCCGAACCCAGACGGCTACCGAACTCGGGGTTGTGATAATCGTACTCCCAGTGAGCGAGTGAAAATGGCAGCACATCATCGTTTTCGGTGAAGTAAACCGTGACATCTCCACCGCTCTGCGCAATGCCGTATCCCTGGCCAACGAGGGGATCAGCGCTTGGCACCTGCAGAGCGGCGTTGTTGATATCCGCTGCAAGCAGCAGCACATGCTCGAAGTACTGTGTAGAGTTGCCGAGCGTTCCGAGCAAGGCCATGTAGTTACCTTCCGAATGGCAGATCAGCGAGATGGTCAGGCCGTTGATGGTGGTGCGCAGACCCTCAAGGAAGGCGACGAGGTTTGTAAATGCCTGCGTACTTCCGTTGATGTTGTCCCGAATGGATCCTGAGGTTGCTGTGGGAGGGAAATAGTACTGTTTATCGGTCGCGTTGGTTGCGTAGTAGAGAACGCTCTCCCCCTCGCCATAGCTTGGCCAGTCAAAGCCGATCACCAAGCCGGGGTAATTGGCAAAGGTGGCAAGATCTGCCCCCATTGAGGACATCCCCCAGATGGCATCCGAAAAGAGATTGCCAAGGCCATGGATGAAGACTGTTAGTTGGGGATTTGGGCCAGTCTGCGAGGTGAGCGCGGCAGCGATGGCTGTTGCAAAGCTATCCGGCGGAGTAGTGGAGGAAGATCCCTGCTGTATATAGTCGCTTCGAGTAGGATCGTTTGACTGGGCAGTGGAAAGAAACCAGTTCATTTGACCGCCAGGGAGCGGATTTATGTAGTGTGCCCAGGTTGCGTCCGTATCAACGCGGTTGGAGATCATGAAGCTGGTACCGGATGTGGTCGCCGGTTTGAGAGCGGCGGCGGAGGGTAAGAGGCGACTGCCTGCCCAGCCTGGAGGCAGAAGCTGGGCACGAGGGGAAGAAGACTCGCTGGGAGACGGCATAAGACTCCTTGATTCTGATTTTTGGAGAGTTGGGATAGAAGCAAGATCCAAGCGCAACGCAATTTTCGGCGCTATGCTGAACGCTGTCCTTTCCGCGCCCAATAGTACACCGAAAAACCATCTGAATTGGGAAAACTTTTCAGGTTCTCGTGCTTTTCCGGCTGTACGTCCCGCCGAGTAGGGAAAATGCTCTAGCTGTGAAGTTTCAACAGGTTGTCCATTCGATCTAAACGCGAGAAGCTGGTTGTGCGACGAATCGGCATTCCCGATTGACCATTCATAATCGAGAGCAGTTGGCCAAAATGGTTGTCGAGAGGGGGTTCACGTTGAAGGCGGCGGCCGCGGCCTTCAACGTGAGCGCCAAGACCGCCGCCAAATGGGTGCGCTGTTTTCAGCAGAGCGGACCGGATGGACTGAATGACCTTAGAGCCTGTCTCATAAACCAAATTCTTTGACTCGCGAAGTGCATTCAATCCGCTTTGATGCTGGTCTCACAGCACTCATTCGGCTCGCTTCGGCATCTCCACCCGCCGCGTGCTCACCGATAACGGCTCCTGCTACAAGCGCTGGCTGTTTATGAAAACCCTCCAACAGCAGCACATCAAGCAGCGCTTCACCCGGCTCTATACCCTGCGCACCAACGGCAAAGCCGAACGATTCATCCAGACCGCATTGCGCGAGCGGGCCTACGCGCGCACCGATCAGAACTCAGAAGAACGGACCGGTCAACTCGACCTCTGGTTCCACGACTACAACTTCCATCGACCACACACAAGCCTTAAACTAGAAATATGACGCGGGTTGCGACTTGTGCAGAGCTTCCTTAGATTATTAGGTTCAATCTGTCTTGGCAGAAATGTATGCTCTCCTACAAGCGCGCCTGAGTTCCTCGTTGTTCGGTCGCAACCTTAGTACTAGAAGTTGCTTTTGACACATTGCGCGGATGCAAGAGGCGCGCATATCCCGGATCGACAATGCCATATTTGCTGACCATGACAAGCCGTCAGTGCGCCGAAAAATTTTCCAATACGCCTGAAGTATCCGGTCGAGTCATCAATCGCTGGCATTCAGGTCTCCCGACGATGTTTTTCGTCGTGCCGGACGCTCTCGATCAACATGCGGGGTTTTTGTGGAGACTCCTCGCAACGTATCCGAGCACGACTCCGTCCACCTGAAACGTGTTTGGCGGCAAAGCTGAATTTCCACTCGATATGCAAAATGCGCAGAGAGGAATCAATTCGCCTACTATGGTTGACTCCTTGATTGAACTCGTCGCTGGGCGAATCATCTGCTCCGTTTGCTCATTCTGCTTGCCTTCACGGCCTGAGAACCGTGGCGATCAAGACGGAGAGTCCATTCCAGGCGATTTGCACCCCTATGCAGAGCAAAATGAACGCAACGACCCGCAGCATGCCATGCGGGGTAGACGGAGGAATGATCTTGGTGATCTTTGGAGCATACGCGTAGCAGAAATAGACCAGCACACTGAGAACGACCACGGCAAGAAACACGCCGACGTGGGCCTGAAGATCTCTCGAAATATCGCGATTCGAGATATACACAAAGATCAAAAGCGCGGAAGCGCCCCGCCGAAGGCGGTTTCAGCTACTTGACAAGGGTATCGGCAGCGACAAAGGCCATCGCGGTCATGCCGGGCTTGATGGTGGCGTTCTTGCCTCCCTTGACACCCTCAAGGGTTTCGCCGCCGAAGAGCGGTACATGCTTGCCTGCTATATCGACGGAATGAATTTCAAATACCAGATCTCCTGGAGCAGGACCGTGACCTGGATCGGCAAATGTGAGCGACGCGCTGACCGGAGCGCCTTTCTGAGCCACTACAGTCTTGCCGAGTTTCACCTGCTCATCAAGAACCACCGTGATCGGATCGCCGACGGATGCTTTTTCGGAGTCAATATCGTCACCGGCGAAAACGACACGCACCGGTGTTCCCGCCCGCAATATGCCATCCGCGGGAACAGCCACAGCTGACTCAAGAACAGGCGTCGGCGAGTTGGGAACCTTGTAATCGGCGCGCTCAACGCTGCTGCGCATATAGTTCGGCCCGACCGCGATTACTTCCAGGTGAGTGTCCGCGTTGATGGTGATTGGACCGGTATACTTCGCGGACTGCGTCGTCGGTGTCCATCCATTTGTGGTGTAGTAGAGCGTAGCGTAATGTGTTTCGCACTTGATTTTGATCTTTGCGCCCGCCTCCACTTTGCCGGACCCCTCGGACAATGTGGGTCTGTCCACCTCCAGCGAGTTGCCGAATGTGGGGCGGATCATCATCGGCGGCGCCTCGGCGGGAACCAGAGCCGGGTCGGGCGCCGGAGCTTGCGCGGCAGGCGGGCCGGATGCTGCCTGGCCCGAGGACTGCGCGGATTCGGCATAGAGCATGGCAGAACGCCGGGAAGATGCTGTGGGATCAAACGAGGCCAATTGTACGCCTCTTTGCATCGCGGCAGCGCTCTCAATTCCGCGGCTGCGCAAGTTGAGAATCGCCGATTGAACCTGAAGCTGCTTCTGGATCTCCAGCGAACGCTGCATCATATTGATGGAGGCCGCCTGCGCGGCGAAGACAGCACCTTGATTGGCAGCCACGCGCGCCTGAAGCGACGCTGCCTGTGCGAGAAACATCCCGCGGGCCTGGGCAGAAGTCAACATTGCGGCCTGTGTAGCGATCATTCCTTGCAGTTGCGCCTGATTCGTCATTATCATGCTCTGTCCCTGCACAACCGCGAATGCCTGTTGAGCCTGGGCCACCGGCGGCATGCCCGGAGCCGGCGCAATCTGAGCGAGAGAGATACCATTCAATGTAACGAAAAGGATAAATACCGAAAGAGTCTTCACCGTACACTCCTGGGATATTGATAAACTGCGGGAGATAGTCCCGTCAATCGCAGGCATCCACCACCCGGCCAAATGGAGCATGTTGATGCTTTGCATTGCGCAGTTGCCCGGATTCCTCGATTTGGCGAGCTGGGATTCATGCGGCCTAGAGCATTTTCGGAATTAACGTAGACTTTTTGACGGCAGTAAAAGGTGGCTTTTTCTTGAGTAAAAAGCCACTTGAGCATGTGCTTTCGGACTACAGCAATTCCGGAAGATGAATATCAATCTTGCTCCGGCACATGGTATTCCGGTGCAAAAAGCGGAGGCGGAGAGGATCCAAGGGTCCGCAGGGGCTAAAGCCCTCCCTCCTCTTGCGGCTTTTGCGGCACGACTGAAGTCGTGCCCTGATACAAAGCAGGCACATGCATAAAAACTTACATGGATGCCTGAGCTACGTTGATATTCATCTTCCGGAAATGCTATAGACCTCCCGCCCCGCTTTCAACGTGCTATTTCCCGCTATTGGCCAGACTACGGTCAAATCTCGGACTTGGGGTGCCAAACGTAACTGATTGCTTGTGACCGCGGCGCCGATGACATCGCTACGCTGTGGTCTAGCTCTGCATCTCGTCGCCAAAGATTCTCAACCATGCGAAGCGGCCAAAGCGGGAACCTTTGACTGACCGCGCTTGCGCGGCCGGATAAGGGCGTTATGTTCTTCACCGCGGAGAAGAAATACAGTTGGAGGGAAAATATCGTGACCGACAAGGTTCTTTTCGTAGATGATGACGACGTAGTCCTGGAGAGTTATAGGCGCATGTTCGGCACAGCGGTGAACCTGGACACAGCCGCAAGTGGCGAAGAGGGCATGGCTCTCATCAGCGACCGCGGACCCTACGCATTGGTGATCACGGACATGCGGATGCCCGGCATGAACGGCGCCCAGTTCCTGGCGCAGGTGCGGCAGAAGTCGCCTGACTCTGTACGCGTGCTCCTGACAGCCTGCACTGACCTCCAGGCGGCGGTCGATGCCGTCAATGACGGAAATATCTTCCGCTTCCTCCCCAAGCCATGCGCAAAAGAGATTCTGTCAAGCGCAATCGACGATGGCCTTGCCCTGCATCGCCTCATAAACACGGAGAAAAACCTGCTCGAAAAAACCCTCATGGGAAGCATCAAGGTGTTGACTGATGTTTTGAGCGCGGCCAGTCCAGAGGCTTTTGGACGATCAATGAGCATTACGGATATCGTTCGCCACATGGTTTCCCGGCTACGCTTGCCCAGCCCGTGGCGTTTCGAGGCCGCAGCCATGCTTTCGCAGTTAGGCTGCATCATGCTAGATCCGAAGGTCATGCAAGCCGCTTTTGTTGGAGACGACCTCTCTGACGAGCAACAGGCAGGGTTCGCCGCGCATCCGCAAGCCGCCAGAAGCCTTTTGATGAATATTCCGAGACTGGAACCCATTGCCTGGATGATCGGTCAGCAACTGAGCAAGGGCATCGATGCAAGCGGCGCGCTTCTTTTCTGGCCTGAAACCGACATCATTGTGAAGGGAGCAAAGATTCTTAAACTGGCCGTCGCCTTCGAGAGCCTGAGGATGAAGGGACTTGAGGACGACGAAGCAATCGCGGGACTGCGCATTCACGACGGCGAGTTTGATTCGGAATTAGTCGAGGCATTGGAAGGCATCCAGCACGAAGCCGCCACAATGCAGCTTCGCAAAGTCCCGACGTCACGGCTCAAAGTTGGCATGATCTTGCAGCAAGAAGTCCGAACCCAAACCGGGGCGCTGATGGTCCCGAAAGGACAGGAAATTACTCCCGCTCTTTTGATGAGATTTGAAACCTTCTCCAGGTCGAGGACGGTTGACGATGCCGTTTTGGTGATGGTTCCTGCGCGCTTCCAGATTGGCGCTCGAAATTTTGATTCTGAAACCAGGGGCAGCCTGAACGAGAAACCCCTCCAGCGGGTGTCGCGCACCGGCGCAGGAATACGAGCAGGCTCTTCGGCTTTGCCGCGATCCGCGTCGCAGCTCGCGTAAGTTTCATTCCAACGGTGAAAGGCCCGGCGATGAGCCGGGCCTTTCGCTGCGCCAACTTTCGTCGCCCTCGCCCCGTCCATCATCATGGAACACAAATTGGACGTTAAGGATCAATCAATGAAATGGATCATGCAATTTTCGAATAAGGGCATTGGATGCGTCTGCATGGCGGCAGGCATTGCACTGGCTTTGCCGTTTGCATACTCGCAGGGTTCCGTTCCAGCGCATTCCGACAGCAAAACAGTCAGCCCTCCTGATGCGGAGATATGGCGATTCGATCAAACCAGCCAACTTGGCGGGCATCCCGTCACTGTGCTCGGCCACCCACACCTAATCGACTCACCCTACGGCAAGGCAGTGGAGTTCAACGGCGTGGACGATGCGCTCTTCGTCGGCGTCCATCCCCTTGCCGGAACCACCGCCTTCACCTGGGAAGTGATCTTTCGTCCCGACGCGGATGGCGCGCAGGCGCAACGCTTTTTCCATCTGCAGGAACAGGACCCGAAGACCGGCGCAAACACAGACAATCGAATGCTCTTCGAGATCCGCATCGTCGATGGGCAATGGTGCCTGGACAGCTTCGCAACCACTGCCGGGCAGAGGCTGACGCTGCTGAATTGCAAACTGCTGCATCCGCTAGGAAAATGGTATCGAGTTACCGCCGTCTACGACGGCAAGCAACTGAGAAATTATGTCGATGACGAGCTGGAAGGCGCGGGCGAGTTACAGCTTGGCCCACAACTCGCCGGCCATTCCTCCGTGGGAACCAGAATCGATAAGCGGGATTACTTCAAGGGCGCGGTTCTGATGGCCCGGATGAGCCGTCAAGCGCTCTCACCCGGGCAATTTTTGAAGATGCCGCCG
This sequence comes from uncultured Occallatibacter sp., assembly GCA_964532725.1. Taxonomy (GTDB): domain Bacteria; phylum Acidobacteriota; class Terriglobia; order Terriglobales; family Acidobacteriaceae; genus Telmatobacter. The sequence continues at coordinate 2,542 of CAZHKN010000193.1, read as the reverse complement.
CTTGTAGCCGGCCCTTCCGTTAAATGAAACACCGCGGATGCGAGTTATAAACCGAACTACTCCGGCGGTCCAACGGTGAGAACAAAGTAGGATGCCGGCTCGGTCTTGCTGGCATTGGTTACAAAGTGATCGTCTCCGGCGATGCACAGGCCCATGTCGCCGGCCTTCAACGTGCGCGTAACTCCGGCAGTCATCAGCGTGACAGTGCCTTCGCGAACAAACCACATCTCGGAGTGTTTGTGATGTTCGATCGGTTCCGCCGGCGCGCCGGGGACGAGAAAGGTGACATGCGCCTCCAGCCGGATATTGTCCGGCAACATGCCGATCAGGAAGCGGTGCGAGGTGCGCGCGGGCCGCTGCCCGCCGTAGGCTTCGCCCCAGACGTACTGACCCGAGGCCAGCTTCGGCAGCGCAGCCGGAGCGGCTGCGGTTTGAGACCCAGCCGCCTGTGCCTGCGCAGTGGCGGTCAGGGCAGGGGCGGCAAAAAGCATCGGTAGTAATGCGGAAAATTCACGACGATCCATCAAACTCTCCTAATTTGTACAACCTGCTACCAATGTAAAGGATTGCCGTCAATCCCGCGCGGTCTCTGCCCCGGCCAGCAGCCGCGTCTTGATATCCCGCATTGGCGGCTGGCCAAAAAAACGGCTGTACTCGCGGTTGAACTGGCTGGCGCTCTCGTAACCAACCTCGAATGCCGCGCTGGCCGCGTCGAGACCCTCATTGAGCATCCGTTCCCGAGCCACATGCAACCGTAGCTGCTTCTGATATTGCAACGGGCTCATCGCGGTCAACGACCGGAACTGATGATGAAGCGTCGAGACCCCCATGCGCGCCATGCCGGCAAGCTCTTCCACGCGCAGCGGCTTGGCGTAGTTCGCGCGCAGCCACTCCACGGCCTTGGCGGTGCGGTGGCTCTGCTCACCCAGCGTGGCAATGGCGCGCAGATGCTTGCCTTGCGGACTGCGCAGCAGCCGGTAGATGATTTCGCGCTCGATCAACCGGCCCAGAAACTGAATATCCTCCGGCGAGTCCAGTAACTCAACCAGCCGTGTGCACGCGTCCAGCAACTCCACTGAAGTTGTGCCCACGGCCATTGCGCGGGCATCCCCAGCCTCTGGGTTCAGGTGAAACTCCTGCTGCGAAAGAATCTCCCGCACCAGCGGCATCTCCAGTTTGAGCAGTAAGCACAGCATCGGCTCTTCAGGGCTGGCCTTCACCACCTGGCTCACCACCGGCAAATCCACTGAGGTCAGCAGAAAGTTCGATCCATCGCACAAATAAGTAGCTTTGCCCAGGTTGATACGCTTTTGTCCCTGCAAAAAAACAACCAGGCTGGGTTCGTAAGCAGCGGAAGCGCACGCAGTGAGTATCGAGCGGCGGTAAAGGCGCAGTCCGGGGATCGCAGTCTGCATATCTCCTTCCCTGACTGCACGATTTGCAATCCTGCGGGCTAGTTCCGTTCGCATCTCCGCTGCCCGTGCCTCGTTCTGTCCGCCGTTCTCCATCGATTTCTGCACGGTCATCCCCCTCCTAATACTAAGGTATTGTTCAACCCAAATATCTGTGCACAAAAATGCAGACTCCGGCAGAAATAGGCAAGAGATTGGCAGAATCGGGATACCGCCAGGCAACCGTTGTTCGATAGTCTTGGCTGTGGGATGGTCGTGCGCGTTTCTAGCACTACAACGCCCCGATTATCGCAATCGCTTATCGAGGAGAATGAGGTCGTCAATGTACAAAGCAAAAGCCTATTCCGTTTCCAGCGCCACATCGCCGTTTGCTTCCGCCACTATCGAGCGGCGCGATCCCACCGAACACGACGTGCAGATTGAAATCCTCTTCTGCGGCATCTGCCACTCCGACCTGCATCAGGCCCGCAATGAGTGGAGCGGAATGATGCCCACTGTCTACCCCTGCGTCCCCGGCCATGAAATTGTTGGCCGCGTCACCAAAGTCGGCTCCGCCGTTACCAAATTCAAGGCCGGCGACCTGGCGGCGGTGGGCTGCCTCGTCGACACCGACGGCACCTGCCCCGAGTGCAAGGCCGGCTTCGAGCAGTTCTGCCCCAACATGACCCTGACCTACAACTTCCCCGACAAACACACCGGCGGCGTCACCTACGGCGGCTACTCTGACAGCATCGTCGTTAAGGAACACTTCGTGCTTCATGTCCCCTCGAATCTCGACTTGGCTGGGGCAGCACCGCTGCTTTGCGCCGGTATTACCACCTACTCGCCGATGCGCCACTGGGGCGTAACCAAGGGCAAGAAGGTCGGCGTCGTCGGCATCGGCGGCCTTGGCCACATGGGCGTCAAATTCGCGCATGCCTTTGGAGCGCACACGGTAGTGTTCACCACTTCGGAAAGCAAGAAAGAAGACGCACTGCGCCTCGGCGCGGATGAGGTCGTCCTCTCGCGCGATGCCAACCAGATGGCCAGGCACGCCGGCAGCTTCGACTTCATCCTCGATGCCGTCGCCGCCGAGCACGACATCAATGCCTATATCAACCTGCTGCGCCGCGACGGCAACATCACCATGG
>CAZHKN010000192.1:0-9909 GCA_964532725.1 uncultured Occallatibacter sp. | reverse complement strand
TGCTTATTTTGTTGCATTTGCGGCATGACTGAAGTCATGCCCTGATACAAAGCATGGCCCATGCACAGGAGCTTACACGGATGCCTGAGCTATGTTGATATTCATCTTCCGAAAATTCTATAGCTAGCTGCGGAGCTTATCCAGCAGGTCCTGCGGATGGACGGGCTTGGCGAGAATTTCGAACTCGTAGCCCTCGGCGCGGGCGCGTTCCAGCAGATCGGCTGTGGCGGCCTGGCCTGAGAAAAGTAGAATTTTAATCTTCGGCAGCAGGGCGCGTATGCGGATAGCGGCATCAATGCCGTTCAACCCAGCCATGATGACATCGGAGATGAGCATCTCCGGCTGAAACTCCTGCGCCAGCTCGACGGCGGTTTCCCCAGAGTAGACAGCGCGTGCCGTAAAGCCGCTTTGGTTGAGGATCATGGCCAGTGTATCGGCGATGACCCGCTCGTCGTCGGCGATTAGAACCTTCGGTTTGGCAGCAGCTTTCGACATTTCGATCTTTTGTTTTGGACGTACTGCATTCGCTACCGAACGACAGGCCGGGAGAAAAATTCCCGAATGATCGCCAGCAGTCGATACTGGGAAATCCTGAGTGGAAAATCTTGCTTAAGCAATGATACGCTCTCTTTGAGCGGAGAGTTCAATCCGTGTTTCCCCAGCGCAGCTAAACCCGTTGCAAGCCAATCTGGCAAAAACATGCCGATTCATCTGGCTGCAATCGGAGAATCATACACTTGCAATATCCCACAGCCGCTAACCGACGGCAACCGGAGAGCCTTGCATGCAGGAAACGATAGTGCAGAACGGGGGCCAAAGCCCGGCCATTACCCCGCAGCACCCGGCAGTTGAAGCGATTATTCGCGCGGCGGGGATAGAGAAATACTACGCCCAACCGAGCGAAAACCGCATTCAGGTGATCTCGGCGACGGATCTGGAGATTGTTCCGGGCGAAATTGTAGCCCTTCTGGGGCCGTCGGGTTCGGGCAAATCGACGATGCTGCGTATGCTGACCGGACTCTCCACGCCCTCCGCCGGGCAGGTATTTTGGCACGGCAAGCCAGTTGCCGAGGCCGAGATCAACGTCTCGATTGTCTTCCAGAGCTTTGCGCTGTTTCCCTGGCTGACGGTGCTGGAAAATGTCGAGGCGCCGCTACAGGCTCGTGGTGTTTCTCCGGATGAACGGCGCGCACGCAGTTTGAAGATGCTGGATACGGTCGGTCTGGATGGCTTTGAGGCGGCTTATCCCAAGGAGCTCTCCGGCGGAATGCGGCAGAGAGTGGGATTTGCGCGGGCGCTGGTGGTTGAGCCGGAGGTTCTGTTCATGGATGAGCCGTTCTCGGCGCTCGATGTGCTGACCGCCGAGAATCTGCGCAGCGAGCTGCTGGAACTCTGGGCCAATAAAACCATGCCGACCAAGGCCGTCTTCATAGTGACGCACAACATTGAAGAGGCCGTGCTGCTGGCGGACCGCATCATCGTGCTGGGCCGCAACCCGGGGCATATCCGCACCGATTTCAAGGTGCAGTTGACGCAGCCTCGCGACCGCAAATCCGAGCCGTTTACGCAACTGGTGGACTACATCTACAAAGTGTTGACGCGGCCCGATGTGGTGCCCACGGAAGCGCCGGATCAGCAGACTGGCCCGAAGGTGCGTGACCAGCGCCAGATGCACTACCAGATGCTGCCGCATGCGCGTCCCGGCGGGATGGCCGGCTTGCTGGAGATGCTGATCGATAAAGGCGGCAAGGACGACATCTACCGTTTGGCCGACGATCAGGCTTTGGAGATCGACGACCTGCTGCCGATTGTGGACGCCGCGCAGCTATTGGGATTTCTGGAGATTGCAGAAGGCGACGCAGCGATTACCACCAGCGGCGCGGAGTTTGCCAACTCCGAGATTCTGCGCCAGAAGGAACTCTTCCGCGATGCCGCTCTGGCCAACGTGCTGCTGCTGCGCCAGATTCGCCGCGCTCTCGAAAACAAGAGCGATCATACGGTGCCGGAGGAGTTTTTCCTGGACATGCTAGACGAGCAGTTCAGCGAAGAGGAGAGCCTGCGACAGATTGAGACGGCCGTCAACTGGGGCCGTTATGCGGAGATCTTCGACTTCGACGCCGGACGCCGGCGTTTTGTGCTGCCCGATGCGCAGGACGAAGCGATTGTTGCGAGCCAGGAGGCTGAGTGAGCATTCAACAGACCTTCTCCAAGTCGCTGGTCACTGTTCGCACCTGGCCGTTCTTCATCGATCTGGCCGTGGGCGCATGCTGCCTTGCGATATTTTTCGCATTTGTCAGCACAGGCAAATACTGGCTAAGTAAACCCGCGCCGATCGCCGATATCTCTCACTCCATCAGCGCGCTGCCTCTCTACGCCTTTTACTCAATTGGCCGCATCGGTCTCGCTTACCTGCTCAGCCTCATCTTCGCCATTGCCTATGGTTATACCGCTGCCTATAATCCGCGCATTGAAGGTTGGATGGTCGCGGTCCTCGACATCCTGCAATCCATCCCCGTGCTCAGTTTTCTGCCGCCGGTTGTTTTGTTTATGGTCGCCTTGATTCCCGGCCATCAGCTTGGAATCGAGATGGCCGTCATCCTGCTCATTTTTACCGGGCAGGTCTGGAATCTGGCCTTCAGCTTCTATTCCTCGCTCAAGTCAATTCCGCGCGAGATGGTGGAAGCCTCGCGCATTTATCGCTTCTCAGCCTGGCAGCGCTTCTGGCAACTGGAGATGCCCTACTCGGCGATTGGGCTGGTATGGAATTCGATTGTGTCGGTCGCCGGCGGCTGGTTTGCGCTCATCGCCTGCGAAATCTCTCCCTTCGCCAATTACACCTACCAACTGCCAGGTCTCGGCAGCTATCTCCAAGTGGCTACCAACTCCGGTGACTACACAGCGCTGCTCTTCGGTATCTGCACTGTCATCCTGATTGTGGTGGCCACCGACCAGTTGGTCTGGCGTCCTCTGATTGCGTGGAGCGACAAGTTCAAATTCGAACAGGTTGAATCCGCCGACCGCGTCACCTCGCCCATCCTCACCCTTCTGCGCCGCTCCAACCTGCTCAGCGCCCTGCCCGGCCGGTGCTGGTCCAGCATTGAAGAACCGATCTACCGCAGCCTTTCCCGCACTCAAGCATGCCGGGTTGTCCATCCCCTCGATGAGGAAAAATCAACCCGGCCCTCTCCGATTCTGTGGTTGCTAGCCGTCGCTGCCCTCGCGGTCATTGCGTGGGGAGCCATGCAGGCCGTCATCATGCTCAAGACGGTCACCTGGCCAGAGATGAGGCTTCTTCTCGAAGGCGCTGCAGCTACTTTCGCCAGAGTCAACGCAGCCCTGCTCATCTCGGTTGCATGGACCGTTCCGGTAGGCGTAGCCATCGGCTTCAACCCCAAACTCTCCCGCATCGTTCAGCCCACGGCACAGGTCATGGCCTCCATTCCGGCAACGGCATTCTTTCCCATCATTCTCATCGGCCTGGTCAAAATCGGCGGCGGGCTTGGAATCGGCTCCATTGCCCTGATGCTGCTCGGAACACAGTGGTACATCCTCTTCAATGTCATCGCTGGAGCCATGTCCATCCCCTCCGACCTGCGAGAGGTCAGCTCGCTTTACCACTTCACCCGTTGGCAGCGCTGGAAAACTCTTATTCTTCCCGGCATTTTTCCGTATCTCATCACCGGAATGGTCACCGCCTCCGGTGGAGCATGGAACGCCTCAGTCTATGCTGAATACTCTCACCTCAAAGACAGCACGCTGCAAACCATCGGCCTGGGCTCTCAGATCAGTTCCGCCACCGACACTGGCCGCTTTCCGATCATCCTGCTGGCGACGATTCTGATCTCGCTGATGGTGGTGACGATGAACCGGCTGGTCTGGCGGCGGCTTTACCGGCTGGCGGAGACGCGGTATAAACTGGAAGGCTAGCGATACGCAGGTAGCGATCAGAAAGTCAGCGAGTTAGCGAGACAGCAGGTAAGCGTGGCTGACTCCGTTCTCCGTGAGGAATAGGAAAAATGATTCGAGTTGGTTTGGTGGGCTTTGGAATGGCGGGGCGGGTTTTTCATGCGCCGCTGCTGGCGTCTGTAGATGGGTTGGAACTGGCTGCGGTTGTTGAGCGCAGCACGAACAACGCAGCCGAGCGCTACCCAGGCATTACGACTTACCGGTTGATTGAAGCGCTGCTGGCTGATACGACTCTGGGCCTGATTGTGCTGGCTACGCCCAGCGGCGCGCACTTTGAGCAGGCAAAGCAGATTCTCGAAGCAGGGAAGAATCTGGTTGTCGATAAGCCGATGGCCGCGACTTCGGCTGAAATTGCTCAACTGATCGAGATTGCCCGTGCGCGCGGCGTGCTGCTTGCCCCGTTTCATAACCGCCGCTGGGACTCTGATTTCCGGACAATACAGAAACTATTGCCTGAGGGTTCGCTGGGGCGACTGGTGAGCTTTGAATCGAATTACGACCGCTGGCGGCCGGTGCCGAAAGCAGGCGCGTGGCGCGAAGATCCGGCACAGGCAGGCGGCACGGTGCTCGATCTGGGAACCCATCTGGGAGATCAGGTATTGGCGCTTTTTGGCAAGCCCGAGGGCGTAAGCGCCGAGGTCAAGCGGGAGCGGGACGGCGTGGGCGCGAATGATTCCTTTCAGATCCGGTTGCGCTATGTGGGTTTTACGGTGAATCTGGGCGCGAATTGCTTCTCTGCACAGCCGCGGTCAAGATTTCATCTGCGCGGGACGAAGGGAAATTTTGTCAAACTTGGACTGGATATTCAGGAAGCTGCGCTTCAAAAGATTGCGCACATCACTGACCCTGCGTGGGGGCAGGAGCCGAGCGCCAACTGGGGTACCCTGCATGTGGATGTGGACGGCGGCATGGTTGTGAGGCCCGTTGCGCCAATTCCCGGTGATTACCGGCTCTACTATGCAGGGATTCGCGATGCGCTGCTGGGCAAGGCTGCTGCCCAGGTGACGGCTTTGGATGCGTGGCGCGTGGCAAAGGTGCTGGAATGGGCGGTGGAAAGCTCCGAGCAGCGCCGGGAGATTGCTTGCGAATGGAGTGGGGAGCCGAAGTAAAGAAACTCCTGCCTCAACCCGCGGTAAATCGGGTTTCAATAACTAGAGGCTGTTTCATAACTGAATCTGGTGCATTGCGGGCTGTTTCCTCAGGGGCTAAAGCCCGCGATTTTAATGGCTCCGCAGCGGCACGGCTGAAGCCGTGCCCTTTCAAAACCGGGTTATGAAACAGCTTCTAGAGCTGATCGACCGTCTCCGGAGGCGCAGTACTCACTTTTGCGAGAACGCGATGGAGCTTTTCAAGCGACCCTCTTGATGCGCGGTCTTGCAATCTCGACCAATCGCTGGCGCGCTCGTTCACAATCGCGGCGACGAACCGGTCGACAGAGACGTGATCGGCTTCGGCCAGCTCAACGGCTTTGCGGTAAATATCGTCGGGAAGTTGGATGGTCTTCATGGCAGCTCCTTCAACAGTATAAGGAATTCTTTTGGATATAGACACTCAATTCCGAATCGTCTGCTCTCGGGGAAATCCCGCTTGTTGAACGTGATCACGAAATCACTATGACTGGCAATTGCAGCTTCGATCACAAGATCGTCGTCAGGATCAGCCGCAACTGGTCTCCACAGAAAATAGAGGCGATGCAATCCTGCTTGCGAGAATAATGCATCCAAAGCATCGTCAATGTCTTCCTCAGATAACCCAAACTCAGTGCAATTGCGCTTGAGGACGGCCTCATACTCCAGACTGAGAGCTACTGTCAGGTTCGGCCGCCATCGTTGATCGCCAATGAGACTCAGCAGACGAAAGGACGCGCCGTATTGGGATCTCATCGCCGCAACCATCACATTCGTGTCAAGTACTACTTGATACACTCGCTTCCACCTTTCTCTGTTGATCTTTATGTTGAAGCAGCTAACCTCTCTACACTCACCGGGCCTTCCTCTACCAATGGCACCCAGAAGCGGAATGTAGTGCCCTGGCCGAGGATGCTCGATGCCTTGATGCCGCCTCCGTGTGCTGCCAGAATCGCACGGGTGATAGCCAGGCCCATACCGGAGCCTTTGCCGATGGCGTTGCCTTTTTTGCCCCGGTAAAACTTCTCGAAGATCAGGGGCAGGTCGAGGGAATCGATGCCGGGTCCGTTGTCTTCGACGGTGAACTCGAGCCTGCCTGGAGAGCGGCGGCTGCGCACTACGATGCGGCTGCCGGGGGGCGTATAGCGGGCGGCATTTTCGAGCAGGTGGCGCAGGACGCGGCTGAGCAGGTGAGGATCGAGCCAGACGGGATCGTCCGCGCCTTCGACGGAGATGATAACGCGGTGGTGCGCGAGCGCTGCGGAAGATTCCTCAACAGCCTGATCAAGCAGGGTGCGGGTATGCATTGGCTCGGTATGAACCTGCACGACGTTGGCATCGATCTCGGCCATCTGGACAGCTTCTCCGATCAGCGCGTCGAGGCGCGAGGCCTCTTCATCCACGAGCGTGGCCAGATCCTGCCGGCCTGCTTCGTCCAGCCCGCCTTCAAGCAGGGTTGTGGCGGCAGCGCGTATGGAGGTGAGGGGAGTGCGCAGCTCGTGGGTGAGGGAATCGATGAGCGCGGTGCGCAGCCGTTCCCCTTCGCGGGCTGCCTCCATGCGGGCAGAGGCCTCAATGGCCAGGGCGCGGGTCAGGGCAATGGCGACCTGGGCGCTGACGGCTGTTGCCACTTCGCGGTCGAGTCCAGCCGGCTGCCAGCCCAAGGCGCCGACGGGGCGCATTCCCAGCATCAGGGCCATCGCGGTAAATCCGCTAGGCGTCACCAGAGTGGGGTTGCTGCCCAGGGTGAGGGCGCGCAGGTTGGCGCGGGCACTCATGGGCAGTTCGGAAGTAGATGCGTAGAACTGGTCCTGGTCGCGAACGTAGAGCAGGACGCCATCGAGCGAGAAGACGCGATTGATGAGGCGGGGTAGGTCGCGGATGAGTCCGGCGGCGTCTTCGTGGAGCATCATCTCCTGGCTGAGGGCGTAGAGGCGTTCGACGTCTTCGCGGCGCTGCTCGGCGGTCAGGGTCTGGCGGCGTGCCCGCTCGGCTACGCGGCTGACAACGAGGCAGCAGGCGACGAAGGAAAGCATGGCGACCCACTCCTGCCCGCTGGCCAGGCGCAGCGTGCGGAAGGGAAGCAGAAAGAAGTAGTCGAAGGAGAGTGCGCAGAGGACGGCGATAAAGAGCGCCAGCCGGATGCCGGCCTGGGTGGAGGCCCAGACGACAAGAACGAGAAACGCCATGCCCGCCGCGGTCGAGTTTGCGCCCAGCCAGACAAGTAGAGACGTGGTTGCGGCAGCGAGGAGCGTACCGATGAGCCAGTGAATTGCGCCGCGCGAATCACTGAGCCCCTTTTTGACATCCATTCAAGAAATGATAGCGGGGTGGCCTGATGATGTAATCTTTCCTGTGGAAGTGTAAGACGATGCCCGGCAGAATTCTGGTAATAGACGACGAAACACAGATTACGCGCGTATTGCGCGCCGCGCTCTCCGCGCAGGGCTTTGACGTACGAACCGCCAACGAGCCGGAGGAGGGGCTGCAAGTCTTCCAGGACTGGCCGCCGGACTTGGTGATCAGCGATCTGGTGATGCCGGGACTCTCCGGCGTTGAGGTTTGCCGTGCGATCCGGGCGAAGTCTTCGGTCCCCGTACTGATTCTCTCTGTGCGAGACCACGAACGCGCCAAAGTAGAGGCGCTGGATGCCGGAGCGGACGATTATGTGACCAAGCCGTTTGGGATTCAGGAACTGCTGGCTCGTGTGCGCGCCCATCTGCGCCGCGCTCCGGAACGGACGGCATCCGCGGTTGAGGTGGGAGATTTTGTAGTGGATGCGACGGCGCACTCCATTACCGTTCTGGGCAAGGCCATTCATCTGACGCCGAAGGAATTTGACCTTCTATTGCATCTGGCACGGCATGCGGGAAAGGTGATGACTCACCGTGTTTTGCTGACCGCAGTCTGGGGAGCGCAATCAGTGCATCAGCCGGAGTATCTGCGGGTTTTTGTAGGACAGTTGCGCAAAAAACTGGAAGCCGAGACCGGCAAGCAATATATCCAGACGGAGCCTTGGGTAGGCTATCGTTTTCTTCCCGAGGGATGGAGCGGCGAGGAAGAGAAAGTGTGATCCGCGCTTGCGTTGCCAGCGTTTGCCGTTGAATATTTTCAGCCGTTCAGGTTATGGCGTCTTTATTGCTTTTGATCGCATCGTCCCTTATAGATCATTTACAAAAGATTTTCTTGAAACAGACAGGCGCTCGTCCAGAATCATTCTGGGATGTGAAGTTGGTTTCAGAGAAAGTTGCTCTTCTGCTTCGATCACTCCCTGTAGCGTTTATGTTTGACGAACTTCCGGCAGGATAGCCGGACAAGTGAGATGAAATGCAAGATGCCACGATGTTGCTGTTCACCGTTCTCTTCTTCGGCTTGGCGTTTCTTTACGTCAAGGCCTGCCAGAAGTTGAGGTAGCCGCCATGCAGATAGATGTTATGAGTGCTGTTGCGCTGCTGTTATCTGCCGGATTGCTTGTCTACCTGACTCTTACCCTTCTATTTCCGGAGAAATTCTAAGATGACCGCCAATGGCTGGTTGCAATTCGCTCTTTTCTCCGTCCTTCTTCTTGCCAGCGTTTGCCCAGTGGGAATTTATCTGGCCCGTGTGCTGGAGGGGGAAGGAACGTGGCTCAGCCCAATTCTGCGCCCGATCGAGAAGCTGATTTACAAGCTCTCCGGCGTGAACGCGGCGGAAGAGATGAACTGGCGCGAGTACGCTTTTGCGCTGCTGGGGTTTTCTGCCGTTAGCATGTTGGTGACGTACGGCATTGAGCGTCTGCAAGGGCTGCTGCCGCTGTGGAATCCGCAAAAGCTGCCCAGCGTGGGACCGGACTTGGCGTGGAATACCGCAGCCAGCTTTACCACCAACACGAACTGGCAGTCCTACGTTCCAGAGAGCACGATGAGTTATCTAACTCAGATGGCGGCTCTGGCGACGCATAACTTCTTTTCTGCCGCGGTGGGCATAGCGACGGCAGTTGCTTTGATTCGTGGCATCAAGCGCACTTCGTCTGAGACCATCGGCAATTTCTGGGTGGATACTACGCGCACGATTCTTTACATCCTGCTGCCGGCCTCGCTTCTTTATGCGCTGCTGCTGGTTGGCCAGGGTGTGCCGCAGAACCTGAACGGCTATACCGCGGCTGCTACGCTGGAAAATCCAGCGCAGACGCAGACTATCGCGCAGGGACCGGTGGCCTCGCAGGAAGCGATCAAGATGCTGGGCACCAACGGCGGCGGATTTTTCAACGCCAACAGCGCACATCCGTATGAGAATCCCACGCCGTTCTCGAACCTGTTGCAGATGCTTTCGATCTTCATCATCCCGGCTGGGCTGACTTATACGCTGGGACGGATGACGGGTTCGCATGGGCATGGCTGGGCAGTGCTGGCGGCGATGTTTGTGCTTTTTGCCGCTGGATTCACTACGGTTTATTGGGCCGAGTCGCAGCCGCATCCGCTGATTCACGGAGCGGTGCAGACGGGCACGGCGACCGCGCCGGGCGGCAATATGGAGGGCAAGGAGGTGCGCTTCGGCGTTAGCCAGTCCTCGCTCTTTGCCACTATCACCACCGATGCCAGTTGCGGTGCGGTAAACACCATGCACGACTCGCTGACTCCGCTGGGCGGTATGGTTGTGCTGCTGAACATCATGATGGGCGAGGTGATTTTTGGCGGGGTCGGTTCGGGATTGTATGGAATTCTGATCATGGTGGTGCTGGCGGTCTTCATCGCTGGGCTGATGGTCGGCCGCACACCGGAGTATCTGGGCAAGAAGATAGAAGCGTACGACGTAAAAATGTCCATGCTCTATGTGC
>CAZHKN010000191.1:0-9921 GCA_964532725.1 uncultured Occallatibacter sp. | reverse complement strand
GGCCGACGCGGCTGGGTCCCCAGCGATTCTGGATGCGGCCCACCAGCTTGCGCTCCAGCAGCACCGTGTAAGCGACGCCCATCAGCAGCACCACCGTTACCACGATCACCTTGAGCAAGCTCCAGATAAAAAACTCGAGAATCGTCACGTTCTTTCAGCCTCTGTTTTCAATGCTGTCATCCTGAGCGAAGCGAAGGATCTGCTTTTCGTCTTCGTATATGCTCGTCTGCCTGTTTCCTAGTCCGCCGCGGCCTCGGTAAGCGAGGGTGTTTGATGTTGCTTGAGTTCATGGAGCGCGTTGCTGTAACTGCCCAACGTGCCGGAGGTAAACAATCCATTGTGCGCGGGAGTGATCGCGTCACTCGCGGCGAGCGCCGCCAGCGGAACGAAGTTCTGAACTGCCCCCGGCTCGGTGCGGACATCGTTGCCGCCGAAGAGATTCAGACGGTCAAGCTGATAGCCGGGGACGAGGCGTTCGATTTCATCGAGGAGCGCAAAGGGATCGAAGGGGCTGAGCTTGGGTTCGAGGTTGTTGGCCTCGAGCCAGACGGCATGGCGGTCGGCCTCGCCCGATTGCACACCGCGCGACTGGCCGAGATCGGCAGTAACGGAGTTGGTGCCGAAGGGAACGAGGGTCTTAACATCAACACCCATCGCCCCTGCGAGGCGGACGAGGATCTCGAAATCGGATTTGACGCCGGCGCGGTCCGCTGCTTTTTTGACGAGTTGAATGTCGCCGTAGGTGTTGGTGACGGTGCCGGATTTCTCGTAGAGGCTGGCCGCGGGGAAGACCACATCGGCGATGGCCGCGGTCTCGGTGAGGAAGATATCAGAGACGATGACGAAGGTGTTCTTCAAAGCTGTGGGGCTGATGCCGAGGGACTTGACAGGGTCGGCTCCGGTGACGAAGAGCGCGCTCAACTCACCGTTGGCGGCGGCTTTGAAGATTTCAGATTGCGACTTGCCGGGAGCGGTGGGCAGGGCCACGTACTCGCTGGCGAATGCGCCGGGAGTAGAGGCGGGCGTGTAGCCGGGGAGCAGATCGGGCAGAAGGCCAAGGTCGGCCGCGCCGCGCGAGTTGGCGTAATCACCCAGCAGGGCAAAGCGGATGTTGGGATGCTGAAGGCCCCAGGCGATGAGGGCTTCAAGATCTTTGCTGCGCACTTCGGGCGCGATGAGAACGAGCAGCAACTCCTCAGCCAGGAGTGCATCGCGGAAGGCCGCATTGTCGATTTTTGAATTGTCGCCGTTGAGATAGGCGGGCAGCTCAGAGTAGCTTTCAGCGGTCAGACGCAGTGTTGCTTTGGCCTGGCGTTCGAGTTTGATCTTTTTGTCATTCGCGACGTAGAGGCGCGCGCGGTTCAAGCGGACGTTAGTGCGCAACTGCCAGGCCAGCAGCGGATGCTCGTCGGTCGGGTTGCCTCCGATGAGCAGGATCGCAGGCGCTGTCGCTGCCTCGCGCAAACTCGCTGCCTTGAATTTATGCCCGGCAAGGGCGCGGGCAAAGGAGGCGTAATCCGCCGTGCGCTCGTGGTCGATATTATTGGTTTGCAAAACCGAGCGCGCGAATTTTTGCAGCAGGTAAATCTCTTCGTTCGTAGCCTGGTTGGAGCCGATGACGCCGATCGAGGCTCCGCCGCTTGTCTTTCCAGTCTTGCTATCGCGGGCTTCTTTCAGCTTGCCGGCCGCCAGGCGTAGCGCCGTCTCCCAGGTTGCTGGTTCCAGATTGCCCTGCTGGTTGCGGATCAGCGGTTTGGTCAGCCGCGCTTCGCTCTCGACAAAGTCGAAGCCGAAGCGGCCCTTGGCGCAGAGAAAGTCGCCATTGATGCCGCTTTTGTCGCGGTTGTCGGCGCGGATGATCTCTGTGCCGTCATTGGACTGGCGAACGCCGAGCGTGACCTTGCAACCGTCGGCGCAGTGAGTGCAGACGGTGGAGACGTGATTCATCTCCCAGGGCCTGGTCTTGTAGCGATAACTGCCGCTGGTCAAGGCGCCGACCGGGCAGACATCAATGCACATGCCGCATTGCTCGCAGTCCAAATGGTCGCCGCCATTGGGCGCAATGACCGCGCTGACGCCGCGATTCTGCACACCCAGGGCCCAGACATCCATCCCTTCGCCGCACATGCGCACGCAGCGGTAGCAGAGGATGCAGCGGGGGCGGTCGAAGTAGACGGCAGGGGACCACTGCTGCTCTTCGCGATGCTGCTTGGCCTCAGCGTAAAGGCTCTCGCCCGCGCCATACTTGAAGGTCATGTCCTGCAATTCGCACTCGCCGCCCGCGTCGCAGACCGGGCAATCGAGAGGGTGGTTGCCGAGGAGCAATTCGATGGTGGCTTTGCGCGCCTGGGCAATCTCGGGGGACTCGGTGATGAAGACCTGGCCCTCGGCGACGGTGGTGGTGCAGGCGGTTTGCAGCTTGGGCACCTTCTCCTGGCGCACGACGCACATGCGGCAGGCGGCCTGGAGCGAGAGGCCGGGGTAGTAACAGAAGGCCGGAATCTCGATGCCCGCCTTACGGCAGACGTCGATTAACAGCGTCCCCGCTTGGGCCGTGAGCTTCTTGCCATCGACAGTGATTGTTACGTTTGGCATGTTTTCCTACGCAGCCTGCGATTGATGGGTAGAGGAGATCGATTCGGGGAGAGGCACGGAGAGCCATTCCACGACGTACTGCTTGGTTGTGTACTCCGGGTCGAACTCCTCGAAGTTGACTTGTGTCTTTCGGGCTTCGGGAAGCGGCTCGCCAGCCTGGAACGCATCGTCCAAATAGGCTTTGAGCGCCTCACGCATCTGGGAGCGCGTCTCGTCCAGATCGTTGCCCAACGATCCGCATCCCTCCACGTCTGGAGAGAATGCGCTCCAGTTCGTTGCGCCTTTCTCGAAGACCACCATGTATTCCCTGGTCATTTCAGCCCCGCCTTCTTCAGAATATCGTGCGCAATCCCAGTTCCCAACTCCTTGCCTGCATGCATCGGCACAATCAGGAGGCCGGGTTTGACAGGATGTCGGTAGTGCCTGTGACTGCCTGTATGCCGTGTAACGTACCAGCCATCGGCTTCCAGAATCCTTGCCAATTCCTGCGGTCTCATGCGGTTAACGCTATGCTTCTTGCATTGGAGGCTGGAACCTCAATCTCCAGCCGTTCGATGATCCAATGCTTCACGTCTGTCTCGTCAACGGGTTTGGGAAAATGAATGGTGTGAGTCGCAGAACTTGAAATCTCCTTGCCCTGTTCGACCAACAGTGCCACATGAGCCTCCACAACCCTACGCATGCTCGTCCGCATAGCTTCGTGGTTCTCCCCAGTTGAGATGCAACCCGGCAAGTCCGGCGCATAACCGGAGTAGCTGCCGTTCGCGAATTCGTAAACCACAAGAAACTCTCGAGTCATCTCAATCCTGCATGCTTCATCAATTCCCAGGTCTCAAAATCGAGACCTGGGCCACCCGTCTGCCGCCCCCTATTTCCTCTCTGCGTCTCCAACCGCTACTTTACGCATGAAATCAAGCTCTCTTTCGAGGGCCTCTTTCGATTTTCCATGAATCGTGTCTCTGACGTAACCTAATGCGGTTTTCCACTGAATTGCGCGATTTCGATAATCGCTGTAGAAGCTGTCCAAGCCGTCGACAAGTTGATTGAACTTGATGTTGGCGAGATCGAAGCTCTCTTGGGATACGGTGCGCAGTTTTCGGTCTTGGCTGTTAGCAGCATCGCAGAGCCGTGAACCCACAACCGCATAAGCGTCTGAGGCAGCATCAGCGAATCCCACGATGTACCAGTACTTCTGCAACGCATTAGCGGCGTTCCAGCTTTCGCCGTCTGTTAAGGTTCCTGATGCAGCCGAATCTTGACCAAAGGCGCACGAAGGAGCCAGCGCCGCTGACGAAAGCAGAAGCCCGAATATCCTCCTCGTCATGTTCTCTTGTGACACCGGGTCCTCCTCAATCTCCGCTGCTCTAACCATTTGATCGGTTCCGTTTCATCAGTTTCGCCGGCTTCGGTTTCGCCTTCCCAATCTGTTTCATGACGCTGTCTACGATTCCCATCAGAGATGATGGAATTTCTGGGTTCTGCCCTTTCCTAGCTTCATCGAGCATTTCCTCCCTGAATCCCGGCTTTCTTCTCAGCTTATCCAGCGCTGATGGTGAGGCGCTACCGACCCTCTTAGGTCCCTGTTTCGTACTTTTTTTAACACGATGAATCACAATACCTCACCCCAAAAGGGTCCCAGGGAAATTCTCCTACACCACCGCCAGCTCCACATGCTTGGCGAACGGGCATGGCTTGCCGTTCAAATGGTCCTCGAACTCCTTGCGAAATTTTTTGACAAAGCCGAGCGTAGGCATGGCCGCCGCGTCGCCGAGCGGGCAGAAGGTGCGGCCCATCATGTTTTCGGCCAGGTACTGAATGTTGTCGATGTCTTTCATCTCGCCGAAGCCGGCATGGAAGCGGGTCAGCGATTTTTTCAACCAGTCGGTGCCTTCGCGGCAGGGGATGCACCAGCCGCAGCTCTCATGCTGATAGAAGCTGATGGTGCGCAGCGCGAATTCGACGATGCAGGTCTGGTCGTCGATGACCACGACGCCGCCGGAGCCGAGCATCGATCCGGCTTTGCCCACCTGGTCGAAGTCCATGCCGATGTCGATTTCGTTGGGTAAGAGGACCGGAGTAGACGATCCGCCGGGGACGACGGCTTTGAGCGCGCGACCGCCGCGGACGCCGCCGCCCACTTCGTAGATCATCTTGCGCAGGCTGTAACCCATCGGCAGCTCGTAGACGCCGGGGCGCTCGATGTGGCCGCTGAGGCCGAAGAGGCGTGTCCCGCCGTTACGCTCTGACCCAACCGCTGCGTAGGCCGCAGCGCCCATGGTGATGACGTGCGGCACCGAGGCGATGGTCTCGGCATTGTTGATGACCGTCGGTCCGCCATAGAGTCCGACGACCGCCGGGAAGGGCGGCTTGATGCGCGGAACGCCGCGCTTGCCTTCAAGCGACTCCATCAGCGCGGATTCTTCGCCGACTTCGTAGGCGCCTGCGCCGGACTGGGTGATGATATTGAACTCGGTACCCGTCGTTTCGTTTCCGGCCCCGAAGATGTTTTTGCCCAGAAAGCCTTTGGCGTAGGCGTCGGCAACGGCCTTCTCCATGATTTCGAGGAGGTAGCGATACTCGCCGCGCAGATAGATGAAGCCGGTCTTTGCGCCGATAGCCAGACCCGCGATGATGGTGCCTTCAATCACCGAGTGCGGATCGTGGAGGAAGATCAGGTGGTCTTTGCAGGTTCCGGGCTCGCTCTCGTCGCCGTTGACCAGAACGTACTTGGGCTTTTCGGATTGCTTGGGGACGAAAGACCACTTGAGACCCGTGGGGAAACCCGCGCCGCCGCGCCCGCGCAACCCCGAGGCCTTCATCTCGTTGATGATCCACTCCGGGCCTTGAGCGAGGCACTTTTTTGCGGCCTCGTAGCCGCCAAGTTCGACGTATTTATCAATCGCCGCCGCGCCCTGGCCAAAGCGCTTGGTGACGATCTTGACTTCATCGGGATGCGAGACCAGCCTAGGCATTTTTCTGTTCTCCTGTGGTGGCCTTGGAGCGGTACTGCGCCAGAATGCCGTGAACAGAATCGGGCGTCAGCTCGTCGTGGAAGTCGTAGTTGACCTGAATCGCGGGAGCCCAGCAGCAGGCGCCGATGCACTCGACCTCTTCAAGCGAGAAAACACCGTCGGCGGTGACGCCTTTGGGTCCGATGCCCAGCTCTTCCTGGAATTTTTCGTAAAGATCATAAGCCCCGCGCAACATGCAACTGATGTTGGTGCAGACCTGCACGTTGTATTTGCCGGCGGGCTTGAAGCGCAGCATCGAGTAGTAGGTTGCGACGTTGCGGACATCGAGTTCGGTGATCCCGATGCGCTCGGCGATTTCGCTGATGACGGCGTCGGAGAGGTAGCCGATCTCGTCCTGCGCGTAGAGGAGCATGGGAACGAGGGCCGAGCGTTTGAGCGGATACTTTTCGACGAGCGCGTCAAAGCGGGCCGCGAG
Source organism: uncultured Occallatibacter sp. (assembly GCA_964532725.1). GTDB lineage: Bacteria > Acidobacteriota > Terriglobia > Terriglobales > Acidobacteriaceae > Telmatobacter. The sequence continues at coordinate 3,879 of CAZHKN010000191.1, read as the reverse complement.
TTGCGGCGAAAAGATCGACATTGTTTCCGGACTTGCCGCGCTCATTGCATCAACTCCCTGGCCCATCGTTCGGCTGCCATATCCATCTCTTCTTCCTCGCCGGTCTCACTGCGTAATTGGCCGGCCTCGGTAAATTTCAGCGCGCCTTGGCTGCCATCTTCGCGCGTCCAGCTTACGGTCGCGCCTTGCCGTTGTAAGTCCAGCCACTGTTCGCCGTGGCGGACCAGAATCTTTTCCTCGCCCAGCTCGACCGTTGCCTGGCGCTTGCCGTTCAATCCGTGGGCCGCGGTGTAGCTGCGGAGCAGGGAAGCGAGGGAGACCCAGAGTTCGACGTAAACGGCAACGCTATGGTCAGTCAAAACTGTCTTTCTTCACACCAGAGACAATCGCTTTAGCAATTTCAATAGGTGAGGAATCTGTATCTTGATCTGATCCTCTCCCCGCAATTTTGTGAGCTTTAATACTTGATCCATTGTCACGGAGGACGTACCTCAACTGTGTCGATTGGAACCTGTTAAAGAACTCGGCTTGGATACTAGGATCTTCAGCCACGATTCCCGGCCCTTGCGCAATTGTGGCGCTGGAAAAAGAAATCAGTACTTCCCTCTTCGTAGCCACCGTCAGCAAAAAGTCGAATTGAACGTTACCGCTTCCAAACGAGCCTCGAATCGGAGTGAAGGATTGCGTCCCACTCTTGCGCAGTTCAAGATTTTCCTTTTCCATTTCCGATTTGAGTATGGTTTCGACCTCTCGAAAGAAGTCCGAGCACCTAGCATCCCGTTCGGTATCTCCCAATCGCGACCTCACCGTAGAGGCTAACCTCATGTAATCATCCATTTGTGCTCTCCTGCACTACCGGTCAATCTCTCCCAGCACGATGTCGATGGGGCCGATGACGGCGGCTAGATATTACTGCATTGCGTCTCTACTCAACAGCGGCTTCCAGGTCCGCCGCGATATCGAACCTGACCAAGTAGTCGATTATCCCCGTGGCTAGCTTTTCAGATGCAACCGCGACGTCAGTCCGAACGCCTTTTGTGAGCCAGAGAGAGCTGTTGGTCCAGTTCTGCTTGGCTACCTTCGGGGGAAACGGACCGGTTGAAGGGGTCGGGGCCTGTTCGGCTTCGGTAAATTGCACCGCTGCCCTCCTGAACGTTGCAGTCCTATCTGTGTATCCTCGCGAAAACTCGAAGAGTATGATTCCCGGCCCAGCATTGACCAGTACGATCGCCTCAGAAATGCCGGCTGATATTTCGATTCGAAATCTCCAAGTTTCCAGATCTAGTTCGTCGGTCCTCGACTTGAGGTCCGCAATTTTGGTGATCGGGCAGGCTGTAAAGTCCTTTGGTTGCCTAGTGAATTCCCCGATGATTTTGTCGAGAGATTCGGCAAGACTGCGCGCGAACTTGTCGGCGAAGCGCATTACCTCACGTTCATTATTGAGCCTTTCGCTAAGTTCGCTGACATACTGTCGTAAGTATTCGCTCATCGATCAATCTCCCCCAAAACAATGTCAATCGACCCGATCACCGCGACCAGATCGGCGAGCATCCGTCCCTTGCACATCGTCTCCAGCGCCTGCAAGGTGGCAAAGGAGGGATAGCGCATGTGGACGCGGTAGGGCTTGGCTGTGCCGTCGGAGACGACGTAGTAGCCCATCTGGCCGTGGCCGCACTCCATGCCTTGATAAACCTCTCCGGCTGGAACCGCAAAGCCCTCGGTGACGATTTTGAAGTGATGGATCAGGGCCTCCATCTGCGTCTTCATCTTTTCGCGATCGGGCAGGACGATCTTGGGCGCATCGGCCTTGACTGGCCCTTCGGGCAATCCGTCGAGGGCTTGCTGAATGATCTTGACGCTTTCGCGCATCTCTTCGATGCGCAGAATATAGCGAGCCCAGACATCGCCATCCTGCGAGACCGGCACCTTGAACTGGAACTTGTCATAACTCGAGTAGGGCATGTCGCGGCGGAGATCGATGTCAACACCCGAAGCCCGGAGCGGAGGACCGGTAACGCCGAGCGCGATAGCGTCTGCCGCGGAAAGATAGCCGACACCCTTCAGACGGCCAGAGAAGATCGGGTTGCCGGTGAGCAGGTTGGCGTATTCGTCGATCTTCTCCGGGAAGGTCTTGATGAAGGCCTGCACGCGGTCGAGGTAGCCGAGGGGCGGTTCGAGGGCCAAGCCGCCGATGCGGAAGTAGCTGGTCATCATGCGCTGCCCGGCGACGGCTTCAAAGAGCCGCAGAATCTCTTCGCGCTCGCGGAAGGTGTAGAGGAAGACAGTGAGCGCGCCGATGTCCATCGCGTGCGTGCCCAGCCAGATAAGGTGCGAGTTGATGCGGCTCAGCTCGGTGAGCAGAACGCGAATCCACTGGGCTTTTGGGGGGATTTCGAGGGCCAGCAGCTTTTCAACGGCCAAACAATAACACAAGTTGTTCGAGAGCGGGTCGAGATAATTGATGCGGTCGGTGAGCGGCACCACCTGCTGATAGAACTTGGCCTCGCAGGTTTTTTCAATGCCGGTGTGCAGGTAGCCGACCTCGGGATAGATGCGGACAATGATCTCGCCGTCGATCTCGACAACCAGGCGCAAAACGCCGTGCGTAGCCGGGTGCTGCGGCCCCATGTTGAGGACCATGTGCTGGTCTTTGGCGCCTTCTGCAGGCGGGGCTTCGAGGATCGGGGTATAGAGTGTCTCTGCCATTTAGCGGTACCCTTCCACCGGATAGTCCTTACGTAATGGATGCCCCACCCACTCATCTGGCATCATGATGCGGCGCAAATTTGGGTGCCCGGCGAACTGGATGCCGAAGAGATCGAAGACCTCGCGCTCGAAATAATTGGCCGAGGGCCAGACCGAGGTGATGGACTCAACACTTGGGCTGGCTCCGTCGACGAAGGCACGGAGGCGGATGCGCTCCTTGAAGGAGTGCGAGAGCAGGTGGTAGCTCAACTGGAAGCGCGGCGCGGAGGGGAACCAGTCGACGGCGGTCATGTCTTCAAAGAAGTTGTAGCCTGCGGACTGGAGGATTGCTGCTGGGGCGCAGATGGTTTCCGGCGCTACGGTCAGGGTCAGCTCATTGAATTCGAATTTGGCGTCGGTGAGGGCTTCGGAGTTCCAGGCGAGGACGGCTTTTACCGCTGGGTGCTCCGCAAGATTTTCGAGAACGGCGTCTTTGCCCAGATACGTTTTAGATTCGCTCATCCTAGAGGTCCGCCTTGTCCTGGCTCCAGTTCAGGATTCCTTTGCGCACAATGTAAAAGAGGCCGACGGCCACGAAGCCGAGGTAAACAATCATCTCCCAGAAGCCGAAGAGGCGCTGGCCGGTGATGGAGGGCAGATGGCGGTAAATGACCGCCCAGGGCATCATGAAGACGGCTTCAACGTCGAAGAGAATGAAGAGCATTGCCACCAGATAGAATCGGACGCTGAAGCGGCGGCGGGCGTCGCCCACGGCCTCGATGCCGCACTCATAGGCGGCCAGCTTGGTTTTGGTGTTGCGGTGGCGGCCGACAAACCAGGATGCGGTCAGCATTCCCGCGGCCATGCCAAAGGCGGCAAGAATTTGCAGCAAGAGCGAAAGATACTGCCACTGGTAAGGAATCATGTCCGGCCAATCGGAAACAGGGTTGCGAAAGTTGTGCCTGTCACAGGCGGGAAGCATAGCCCTCCCCGTGCGACAGGCCGCTGGTTTGAGCTTAGGTTTTCAGCCTCGTTCCGTCAAGGTGAGTGAGGCAGGTCCTACTGGAACGCGGGACCATGATGAGACTGGGTTAAAAGGGGATGGACGAGGTCCGCGTACGGATTTCACTCGTTATTGCAGAGAATCTGGCAGGTTTGCGAGAGGTAGAAGCGGTGACAGGATACCTTTCACTC
>CAZHKN010000190.1:0-9981 GCA_964532725.1 uncultured Occallatibacter sp. | reverse complement strand
TATGGATTAGTGACATGTGTTACCTGAGCGAATGCGCCCGGCGCAACCATGGTTAGAAACAGAATCACAAGAACGAGCAGGCGGACGCCGCTCAATCGGCGAACACTGTCACGGCCCTGAAACGCAAGAATATTGTGAAGCATAGACTCTCCTCTGCATCCGGACGCACGTTCGCCGCACTCTGTGCGGGAGCGCACTGCCGAGAAATGATGCCGTTATTTATCGAGTTCCACTGTGGGGAAATAACGACTGCAATCCAAGTCGCAGTCTGAGCGTGTGCGGAACTGCCCTGGCAAAAAAGATACAGAAAAATTTCAATAATCCGATCTGGAAAGTTGCCCTCTGTCAGCGCTACAGCCGATCTGCTTATCTGCATGGGCTGGTATTGCACTGCTTGCATCCCGCAGGCCCAACCTCCAACCTGCGGCGAACAACCGTTCCAGTTTTGCGTTCACTAAACACTTTCAGTAAACAACGAGTCGGACAATAAAACGTTTAAGCTGTCGATGTAAAGGTTACGAACGGTCATCGTCCTTTGGTAATAGAAGCGCTGAAATCAAATACTGACTGAAACGGCTTCTGGAATCGAAATTAACTTTCCGGATGCAGGTGTCTTCAGTACATTGCGCCGTTTGAAAGTCGGCGCTCACAGGTCGCAAACAATTGGAAATGGTAGACGTCTAAACAGAATCTCGAAAGCCGGCGAAATCCCCCGTCGCCAGCTTAACCGCCACGGCAAGAACAACTTCAGGCGCATTTTTCCACCACCCGGCCTGGGCGGAACGCCCATCTGGAACAACTTGAATGGCATCAGCGTAGAGAGGATTATGAAATTCTGCTCGATTGCAATTGGAGTGTGTCTTGGGGTCTCTGCCGTTACTGGATTCGCTTCCCAAACACGAACAACAGAGATGCCCGCCACGCAATCCACCAAGACTCCTGCCGTTATGGACGCACATCTTCCCCTGATCGAACAACCCCTGCGGCTTTCCGACTTCAATGGCATGGCCCCGCGCGCCGATTTGAAAGACAAGCTCACCGAGATTACCGGCTTCATTCAAAACTCGCCGCACGACGGCGACCCGCCAACTGAAGCGACCGAAGTATGGATGGGATATACCAAGAGTTCGCTTTATTTTGTCTTCATCTGTCACGATCACCATCCCAATGAAATCCGCGGCCACCTGGCAAGACGCGAAAATATTCTCAATGACGACAATGTCTCCGTGCTGCTTGATCCCTTTCAGGACCGCCGCAAAGGCATCCTGTTTACCGTCAATCCCGCCGGCGTACAGGCTGATGCCGCATGGACCGAGGGCAATGGGTCAGATTACAGCTACGACCAGGTATGGGACTCCGACGGGCGCATAACCCAGGATGGATGGATGGCGCTGATCGCCATCCCCTTTCGCAGCTTGCGGTTTCCTTCCGGCCACTCCGACTGGGGCGTGGTCTTCCAGCGCAACTACCCGCGCAACAGCGAGTCGGATTTCTGGCCGCGCATCTCCGCAAACGTCTCCGGCACCCTGAGCCAGGAAGCAATATTGCGCGGCATCGCAGGTGTCACCGGCTCGCGCAATGCGCAAATCAACCCGTATACGCTTGGCCAGAATGAACGCACCCTCAACTCCTTTGACCCTCTCGATCCCTACTTCAGTTCGCGCCATCTGGAGGCCACGGCGGGCGGTGAGGCCAAGGCAATTCTCAAAGACAGCATCGTCTTCGACGCGACCGTCAACCCCGACTTCAGCGACATCGAATCCGACCAGCCGCAGTTCACCGTCAATCAGCGCTACCCGGTCTATTTTCCCGAGCTGCGTCCGTTTTTTCTTGAGAATGCCAACTTCTTTCTTACTCCAATTCAACTGGTCTACACGCGTAACATCATTCACCCGGAATTCGGCGGGCGCGTGACCGGAAAAATCAAACATACCAACCTCGGGCTCTTCTCGATCGATGATCGCGAACCCGGCATGACGGTAGCGCCCGGCGATCCTCTCTACAGAAAAAGAGCGATATTCGCCGTGGGGCGCGTCTCCGAAGATCTCGGCAAAGGATCGAGCGTTGGCGCAATCTATACCGATGAAGAGTTCGGCCAGGGGTGGAATCGCATCGGCGGCGTCGATTTCACCGCGCGCATCAACAATAAATGGACCTCGGACGGGCAATGGGTGGAAAGCTCGACCTTGGGAACCGTGGACAGCGGATCTCCGCCGACCTATTCCGCCGGACCCGCCGGCTATCTCGATCTCAATCGCTCCGGGCACGCCTTCAACATGCAGTCAAGTTACAACGACTTCAGTACCGGATTTGAGACCCAGCTCGGCTTCCTTCAGACCAACAATATTCGCAACGGCAATACACACGTAACTTATCAGTGGTATCCCAAGCACAAGGCCATCCAGAGTTTTGGCCTGGAGACAAACCAGAACATCGCCTTCAATCACCAGGGCGACCGGGTCTATCATTATTCGAGTTTTGACCCCTTCTGGCTTCTGCCGCGCAACATCGTCATTGCTCCCCTCGGCGGCCAGAACTCCGACACCGTGGCCTACACGCAAACGGCCGGCAATGGCGCGACTCAAACCATCTACAAGAACTTCACCGAGAACTTCGGCGGAATCGTACTGCGCGGCGCACCATTCGCGCAGTTCAACTTCAATCTACGGACTTGGCGCTCAGGAAATGTCAACTACAACCCGCCGATTCCTGCCGGGCAACAAAGCGGAATTCCGTTTCTCTTGAACCAAGATTACGTTCAGTTTTTATTTACTCTCCAACCCTTGCGCCAGCTCACCGCGGACAACACTTATCTTCTTGATCGTGATCACTCGGTCTCTGACGGCGCTTTGGTCTACGAAAACCAGGTCCTGCGCACCAAGGTCAACTATCAGTTCACGCGCGCCATCTCCGCGCGCGTCATCGCCGAGTATGATTCAACTCTCGCCAATCCAAACGAAACTTCTCTGCCGCGGACCAAGGAGATCCAGACCGAGGCCCTGCTCACCTGGCTGCCCCATCCCGGCACCGCCGTCTACATCGGCTACAACAACGATCTGCAGAACCTCGACCGCGGGCTCTGCAACCGCCTCCCAGGCGGCGCATGCGACCCCAACAACACGGTTCCGCCGCGCGCCATCCACTACTTGAACGACGGCCGCCAGATCTTTATCAAAGCATCCTATTTGTTCCGCTTCTAGTCTGCGCATCCCGGCAAAGAGAGTCTGTGACTCTCTTTGCCGCGGCCTGTCGCATTTCTATACAAACTAAACAAATGTAATCAGCATCATCGATAGTATTAACGAGCATTAATTCTCATTAACCCTTATATCTCCCAGCGGATTAAGACAATTTCATTAAGTGTATGGCAATCGATCACTCGTTAAGGCGAACTTATCGAACCCTGCGTTCCGCCGATAGAAATCATTAATGCAGCAGGAATGTTGGGAAACTCTAACCCTTTCAGCCCCGCTGCCGGAGGCTGTAAAAAATGAAGTCGCCAACTCTCACTTCGGGTAGTTTCATCGCGTGCTTAATAGGATCCTTGCTGGCAGTTTCGCTCCAGGCACAATCCCCAGCCGTAAATATTGGCTCTGTCAATGTTGGTTCCGGCGCGACCGCAACGGTGACGCTCACTCTTTCTTCTGCGGCGACGCTGGGCAATATTTCTGTTGTTACGCAAGGCGTCACAGGACTCGATTTCAGCAATGCCGGCGGCGGAACCTGCAGCAAGGGAACCAGCTACTCCGCCAAGGCTGTATGCACTGTCATCGTCGGATTCGCCCCCAAATTCTCCGGATCGCGCTATGGCGCTGTTCAACTGACGGACAGCAACGGAAATCTGCTGGCAAGCGCGTATCTCACTGGCACGGGCAACGAGCCACAGATGATCTTTCTCCCCGGCGCGCAGAGCGTCATCTCCACCAGCGCGTTGGACATTCCGGCAGGGATTGCGGTGGATGCGAGCGGCAATCTGTACATCGCCGACACCGGCAATAACCGGGTTCTGAAAGAGACACTGGCATCCGGAAGCTACACCGAAAGCGAGATCGGCAGCGGCTTTTCCAGCCCCAGCGGCATAGCCGTTGATGGCAGCGGCAACGTCTATATCGCCGATAGCGGCAACAATCGCATCTTGCTGGAGACGCTCGATGCCGGAAGTTACACCCAGAGCATCGTTGTGAATAAGGGCCTCTATATGCCGCTTGGCGTGGCGGTTGATGCCAGCGGCAGCGTTTATGTTGCCGACACATACAACAACCGGCTGCTCAAGGAGACACCGAACGGCGCGGGCTACACCCAGATGTTGCTCAACAGCGATCTCTACGAGCCTGGTGCTGTCGCAGTCGATGGAGCGGGCAACGTGTATATCGCCGACACCGGAAACTGGCGCGCGCTGAAGCTGACGTTGCAGTCGAATGGATATTTTTCTCAAAGCCCTCTGGGCTGCGGATTGAACCGGCCACGCGGCATTTCCGTCGATGGCTCGGGCAATGTTTATATTGCCGATGGACAGAAACAGATCTTCCAGGAAACTCCTTCGGGCCATTTCTACGCGCAAAATATGATCGCCGATAGCGCCTCCAACGGACTTGCATGGGTCTACGATGTCGTCGAGGATGGTAGCGGAAACGTGTATATCGCCGACACGTACAACAATCGCATTCTCAAGGAAGATCTAGCCGACGCGCCTTCCCTGACCTTCTCTTCCTCGCAGGCCAATGTGCCCGGCAGCGCCGGCGAGTCGATGGTAACCGTGGTCAACATCGGCAATGCACCGCTAACTCTTCCGGCGCCATCGACAGGAACAAATCCCAGCGTCGCGCCGAGTTTTACTCTTGATCCGACCGTGACAAATGCCTGCCCGCAGGTTGCCGCGGGGACCGCGAGTCCAGCTACATTGATCGCAGGGCAGTTTTGCACGCTGGCGATCGGCTTTGATCCAACAGCCGGCGGCACCGTGAGCGGAACATTGGCGCTCACGGACAATAACCTGAATGCAGCCGCTCCGCAGTACGTTGCGCAGACCATTCAGATCACCGGCCACGGTGTACTGACCCCACAGACCATCACATTCCCTTATGTTCCCACCGCCCAGGATCAATATGCAGCGATGACAGTTCCGTTAACGGCCACATCGACCTCCGGCCTGCCCGTCGTCTACTCGACATCCACGCCTGCGGTTTGCACCGTCGCACAGTCCGGGGCCGGCGTGTGGTCGGTTTCCATGCTGACCTACGGCAACTGTACGTTGAACGCAAATCAGCCCGGCAACAACACGTACGCGGCAGCTCCGTTTGTCAGCCAGACCTTCTGGATCTACCACGCCGCGCAGACCATTACCTTCAGTGCGATCCCCAGCCAGATTGTCAATGTACCACTGACACTGAAGGCCACGGCCACATCAGGCCTTGCCGTCAGCTATGCATCTACAACAACCAGCGTCTGCACGGTTTCCGGCGCAACTGCAACACTGCTTGCGATAGGCACCTGCACCTTGCAAGCCAACCAGGCAGGCAATTCAACTTATGCCGCGGCAACTCAGGTTGTGCTGAGCTTCTCCGTCGCGGCCTCCAACTCCAGCTCAAGTTCCGGCAATTTGCCGCAAACAATCACATTTGCTACGATTGCCGCACAGGCCGCCGGCACGCCGCTGCAGTTGTCAGCCTCTGCCACTTCGGGACTCGCCGTCAGGTTCACTTCCACGACGCCTACCATCTGCGCTGTCTCCGGATTGAGCGCATCTCTGTTGAGCTATGGCACTTGTAGCCTCACCGCCAGCCAGACCGGCAACGCAAACTATGCGCCGGCAGCGCCCGTCAGCCAAAGCTTCACCATCCATCGCGCCGCGCAGGCCATTACTTTCTCAGCGCTTCCCGCGCAGACGCTCGGCACAACGCTCACGCTCACGGCCACGGCCAGTTCCGGCCTGCCCGTCACCTACGCCTCGTCCACGCCGGCCATCTGCACCGTCTCCGGCTCTACGGCAACACTGCTGGCCTACGGAAGCTGCATCCTTACCGCGTCTCAGCCGGGCAACGCCGTGTATGCAACAGCCACCGCAGTGCAGCAGAGCGTCGCGGTTCATCATGTCTCACAGACTATTGCCTTCGCTGCGATTCCCAGCCAGACGGTGGGCGGCACGCTGACCTTGCCTGCCAGCGCTAGTTCAGGCCTTGCGGTCAGCTATCTCTCAACCACGCCCACGGTGTGCACGGTATCCGGCAGCACTGCATCTCTGCTAACTGCGGGCAGATGCACTCTGGAAGCGGAGCAGGCCGGCAACACCCAATATGCCATTGCCGCAACCGTCACGCAGGGCTTCACCGTTACAGCCAAATAGAAGTGCGACGGAGGAAACGCATAGCTACGTTGAACTCAGGTTTACAGCGGTGAGTTATCCCGTTGATTTTCCCCAGAGCCAAGCGGACGCGAACGGCTGCGGAGCGGATGCCTCGCTCGGATCTGGGGAAATCTGTTCGCTGAAGATCGACTTTACGCCAAAGACCGCCAACTCTAACGGAGCCGCAATCACGCGTAGCGAACGCGTGAAGATCGCAACCGAGAGATTGAATGAAACGGGTACGTCAGCAAATCAGCATCAGCGGAACTGAAGCCTACATCTATAGCGGTTCTCCAATTGTGTAGAGCGGAGTTGATGCACTCAAGTAGCTTTTTCTTTAAGAAAAATCCACCTCGCAAAATTTCAGTCACTCCACGGATATTGGAGAACCGATTTATAAGGCGATGAAGCAATAGTTATCGGGGAGTGCTCGGGGCTTCGCTGGAGGGTGGAGTCTCATGAGTACGCAGGCCAGGATTGCGATCCTGGCCTGTTGTGTTTGCAATTCAGTTACAGGGCATCGGGCAACTCAACAAGCCTTGCTTCCAGCAGCGCCTCGATTGTTCCCAGCGCCTCAAGGACCTTCTTTGAGACGGGCGCATCCACCTGCACCACAGCCAGAGCCTTTACCGGCTTGGCTCCGGCGCGCTGGCGCCCCAGTGCGAAGTTGGCAATGTTCACGCCCTGCTCGCCGAGGGTTGAGCCGATCTTTCCAATCACTCCGGGCACGTCGAGATTGCGGCAGACCAGCAGGTTGCCTTCGAGCGGTGCTTCAATATCAATGCCGTCGTACTCGATCAGGCGCGGCTGCTCTCCATGTAATACAGTAGCGCTGGCATGGCTTGTGCCAGAGGCCGAATGCAGCGTCACTGTCAGCACGCCTTCTGTGCCGCCGCGTGGATTCTCGAGCTTATCTTCATGCACACGGATGCCGCGCTCTCCTGCAACCGCAGCGGCATTGATGCGATTCACATTCTCTGAGCCTTCGAGCAGCCCGGCAATGGCCGCGTTGCGCACTAACTCCGTTTTCGCCTCGGCCAGAATCCCGGAGTAAGTCAGATGAATTGATTCGACATTGGCTGTGGAAGCCTGCGCGAGGAATGATCCGAGCCTGCCGGCCACATTGATATACGGCGCCAGTTGCAGATACTCTTCGTGGCTCAATGAAGGGAGATTTACCGCGTTCTGCACCACGCCCAGCTTGAGATACTCGCGCACCTGCATTGCGATCTGGATCCCAACGGCCTCCTGCGCCTCTGCGGTTGATCCGGCAATATGCGGGGTGAGAATCACGTTCCAGAACTCGGCGTACGGGGAGTTGACCGGCGGTTCAACGGTAAATACATCCAGCGCCGCGCCAGCTACGTGACCAGACTTGAGCGCTTCCACCAGCGCCGCGTCGTCGATCAGCTCGCCGCGAGCGCAATTGATGATGCGCACACCCTTCTTCATCGCCGCCAGCGTCTTGGCATTGATGAAATTCGCCGTCTGGGAAGTCAGCCCAACATGCAGCGTCAGATAATCCGATCCAGCAACTAACTCATCTACCGTAACAAGGCGAATGCCATTCTCGCGCGCCACGGCGGCGGAGACAAAAGGATCGCTGCCGATAATCTCCAGCCCGAAACCCTTCGCCCGCTTCGCGACTTCAAGGCCGATGCGCCCGAGTCCCAGAATGCCCAACGTCTTGCCGCGCAACTCAGTGCCTTGCAGAGTTTTCTTCTCCCACTTGCCGGCGTGCATGCCGATGTTGGCCACGGGCAGCTTGCGAGCCAGAGCCAGCATCAATCCGACGGTCAATTCAGCAACAGCCACGGCATTCGCGCCCGGCGTATTCATCACCACAATGCCGCGCCGCGTCGCTGCGTCCGCGTCGATGTTGTCCACGCCCACGCCCGCGCGGCCAATCACGCGCAGCTTCGGCGCGTGGGCCATCAACGCGTCATCTGCCTGAACAGCCGAACGAACAACCAGCGCATCGGCTTCCGCCAGCGCCGCCGGAAGCCCATCTGGCAACTGATCGTGCGTAAGTACTTCCCAACCCGGCTCGGCCGCAAAGACGGCCAGTGTTGCCGGTGATACTTTTTCTGCCAGTACGATCTTCATCTTCTCTCCCTTGCCTGACTGCGCGTTTTCGTATTCGTCGAAGCGGATGCCCTGCTGCTCGCAGAGCATCTCAAAGATGCGCACCACCGCGGCGTGCGGCTTGCCGTCGCCCCGCTCGTATTTGGTCACCGAGTTGGGATGCACACCCAGCCGCTCGGCCATCTGGTATTGATAGAGATCAAGCTGCTTGCGCGCAATCAGCAGCTTTTCTCCAAAAGTCAGTTCCGCCATTTTTCTAACCCTTGATCAACGTCGGGTGTACATCCGACTTCAAACCGCCGTCATCCTGAGCGAAGCGTTCTTCAGCGGAGTCGAAGGATCCGCATTTCCGCGCTTTTCCGCCCGCAAACTTGAGTGCACACAACCTACTACTCTTTCGCGTACGCCTCCGCATACACCTGCTGCGCCGCCGCCACGGCCTGCCCGTAAATAACCGGCAGTTTCAGCGTGTCCTTGGCGATATGCTCCATTGCGCCCAGCAAGGCAATCGTGTCCAGATAATCGAAGTAGCCAAGATGCGCCACGCGGAAGATCTTGCCCTGCATCTCGCCCTGGCCGTTCGCGGTCACCGCGGCAAAGCGTGTCTTCAGCGCCTTCACCACATCCCCCGAGTTCAGCCCCTCCGGCACTGCGACTGCAGTAGCCGCGGCCGAAGGCGACTTCGGAGCGAAGAGCGTAAAGCCCAATGCCAGCAGCCCCGCGCGCGTAGCCGCCGCATTCAATTGCGCGTTGTCGATCAGCAGCTTGCGCCCTGCTTCCAGGTCACCGCCCGCTTGATTGGCAATGTAATCCAGCGCCGCGCCCAGCGCCGCAATCAAAGCAACGGCAGGCGTATATGCGCTCTCGCCCTTCGCGGCGTTCTTGCGCTCCTTGCGCAGGTCAAAGTAGTAGCGCGGATTGGTGGACTTCTCCGCCGCCGCCCATGCCTTCTCGCTCACGCTCAGGTACGCCAGGCCGGGCGGAATCATCACCGCCTTCTGCGAACCGCCGATCAGCACGTCGATGCCCCACCCGTCCACATCAAAGTGTGTCGTACCCAGCCCAGTGATGCCGTCCACAATCAGCAACGCCTCGGTCTCCTTGACCAGCTTGGCAATCCCTTCCACATCGTGATTGGCGGCCGTCGAAGTCTCTGATGCCTGCACAAACACCGCGCGATGCTCCGGCTTCAACGCCTTCTTCACCTCGGCCAGATCGAAGGTCTCCCCGTAAGGCGCGGTCAGCACGTCCGCCTGCAGCCCGAAGGCTTTGGCCAGCCCCACCCAGCGCTCGCCGAACTTGCCGGCGGAGAGCACCAGTACCCGATCGCCCGGCGAAGTGAAATTTGAGACCGACGCCTCCATTGCCCCAGTGCCCGAAGAGGAGAGCACAATCACATCGTTCTGGGTGCCCACAAAAACCTTCAGTTGAGCCAGAACCTTCTGGTAAAGGGCGCGAAACTCCGGGGTGCGGTGGTGGATATCCGCCGCCGCCATCGCAAACTGAGCCGCCGGAAGCAGCGGGGTGGGGCCAGGCGTGAACAAGCGTGTTTT
>CAZHKN010000189.1:0-9982 GCA_964532725.1 uncultured Occallatibacter sp. | reverse complement strand
GCACGCTCAGCATGTATATGATGGCGCTGGCCTCGGGCACTCCCTCGGCGCTGCTTGATTGGAACAACAACTACGGCAGCCATCCTGACAAGTGCGTCTGCTTCCACTGCTCCAACCTGCCCAAGCATTTCTTCAAGGATGTCAAGATGGACTTCCAGGAGATCATCGCCGGCACAGTGGGCAAGGAAAACACCTTCGGCACATGCGTAGGCCGCGTGAAGGCTGGCGCAATGAGCTATGCCCGCTACTCCACCGACGACCGCAATGGAATCATTCGCGGCTACACTGGACCGGGCAAGTTCACCGACGATCCACTGGAAACCTTCGGCGGCGCGGGCGTTGCCGAGATTCCGCAACTGCAGAAGCTGCTCAAGTACATCTGCCGCGAAGGCTTCGAGCATCACGTCGCAGCCAACTTCAGCGATGTATCGAAGTCGATTCACGAAGCCGCCATTCGCTATCTCGGCTTCGAGAGCCACTATCATCCGGAACTGGAAGACTAACGAAGCAGTTGTCAGTGATCAGTTGTCAGTGATCAGTTGTCAGTGGTCAGTTGTCAGTGGTCAGTTGTCAGAAAGAACAATGGGTGCCCTTGGTCTCTCGCTTTTGGGGACCAGGGATACCGAGCAAAAAAGCTGTCATCCTGAGCGAAACCGGGGTCCCCAGCGACAGGTCTTCGTCGCTGGGGTGGGAAGTCGAAGGACCTGCGTTTCGTTCTCAATAAGCCCCAAAAGCGGGTGCCCCTGGTCCCTCGCATTTGGGGACCAGGGATCGCACAACCTTTTACCAGCCTTTGTTTCTAATAGGAACTAGATCATGAGCAAGCGAATCACAAAGAGCCTCACCGCCGGCGGCACAACCATCGTCCCCGAAGCCGCATGGAACGCGGAGTTGGAAGCCAAGCACCAGAAGCTCGTCGAGTTCCTCAAAGAGCAAAAACTCGCCGGCATTCTGATCCGCCGCAACGAAAATGTCGCATGGCTCACTGGCGGAGCAGTCGAACTGCGCGTCCTCACGCCCAATGAAACCGGCGTCGCCGCGCTGCTGGTCACAGCCGAGGGCAAGCGCTATTACTTCACCACTGAGAATGAAGCGCCGCGCCTGCACGATGAAGAGTTCGGCTCTCTTGATTTTGAGCCGGTGATTTTTCCTTGGTTTGCCGACGATACCAATGCAGCCGCAGCCAAGCTCGCCGGTGGCCCGCTCGGCACTGACACCCCCGGCCCCGGACTCACCCCCATCAACATCTATCCGCTGCGCGCATCACTGAGCGAGACCGAGATTGCCCGCTTCCGCTGGCTGGGCGCGCAAACCGCCGACGCCACCGTCGAAGCCCTCCATCAAGTCGAGCCGGGCCTCAGCGAGTATGACCTTGAAGCCATCACCGCCGCCGGACTCTTGCGCCGCGGCATTCTGCCCTCAGTCTATCTCTATGCCGTTGACGAGCGCATCTACAAATACAAGCACGCCGTCGCCCGTGGCGCGCGCCTCAAGCACTACGCCATGCTCAATCTCTGCGCCCGCAAGTGGGGCCTGGCGGTTTCCATCACCCGCTTTGTTCACTTCGGTGAACTGCCCGCCGAGCTTGCAGCACGTTTCAATGCTGCCGCTGCTGTCAACGCAGCACTGCTCGATGCGACACGTGTCGGCGCATCATCGGCGGAACTCTTCCGCACTGCGCAGGCAGCTTACGTAGCCCAGGGCTTCCCCGGCGAAGAGCGCCTGCATCATCAGGGCGGACCAACGGGCTACTGGGAGCGCGAGTGGGTTGCGACACCCGAAGGCAAAGAGACTGTCGTCAATAATCAGGCCTTTGCCTGGAATCCCTCGATCAAGGGCGGAAAGACCGAAGATACAGTAGTCCTGAGCGACGGCAAGATCGAATGGTTGACAGCCACTCCTGAATTGCCGGTCATCAACGCAACCGCGAATGGAACCGTCTATCCAGCGGCCGGCGTACTGGTCAAGTAGCAAGTCAGCCAGTCGGCAAGTTAGCAGGCCAGCGGGTCAGCGTGATGACACAATTGCGCTGACTGGCTGACTCGCTGCCCCGCTATTCATCCCCTGCCCAACCCGCGTATTCTTGTACCTGCATGTTCTTCCTTCTTCTTGGATTAGCCGCTCTCGGCCTCGTGACATCGACAGTTTTTTCCGGCATGGTGTTGGCGGCAATCCCCGGCTACCTCGCGGAACGCAAGCGTGCATTGGCAGAGTCGGCTGTGCATCCAGGCTTTACACCGCCGTTAACGCTATTGAAGCCGGTGCATGGCGATGAGCCGCATCTCGCGGACCACCTTGCTACTTTCTTCGAGCAGGATTATCCCGAATACGAAATCCTCTTCTGCGCCCGCTCGGCAGACGACGCAGGCCTGGCGACGGCGCGGCGCGTAGCGGCAAAGTATCCGCAGATTCCGGCAAAGTTTCTCTCGACTGATGGCCAACCCGATTACATCAACGCCAAGGTCGCTTCTATGGAGTTGATGGAGGCCTCCGCATCGCACGAGATTCTGGTCATCAGCGACAGCGATGTGCGCGTGGCGCCGGATTATCTGCGCGCCGTGGCTCTGCCCTTCGCCGACCAGCGGGTCGGCGCAATGTGCTGCCCGTATCGTGGCGTGGCCGCTGAGGGAGGCCTGTGGGCGCGGCTCGAAGCCGTCGGCATGAGTGTCGAGATGACCGCCGGAGTGCTGGTGGCGCGCTCGATGGAAGGCATGCAGTTTGTCCTCGGCCCAACAATGGCCTTTCGCCGCGAGGCAATTCATAAAATGGGCGGCTTCAGGGTCACAGCCGATTACTGCGCCGACGATTTCGTACTCGGCAATGAGACTTACAAGCTCGGGCAAACAGTAGTCCTCAGCCATCACGCCATCGACCACATGGTCATCAACTCCAGCTTCATTGCCTCGCTCAAGCATCAGGTCCGCTGGATGAAGTCCACGCGCTTCTCGCGGCCCAAGGGGCATTTTGGCACGGCGCTCACCTTCAGTCTTCCCTTTGGCTTGCTGGCGCTCTTCGCTGCCGCTGCGCTAGGCCATGCCGGATGGGGCTTAGCACTCTTCTGTTGGAGCATTGCCACACGCATCGCGCTCTCCATCGCGGTGGGCCGTGCGGTAGTGCAGGACAAAAGCTGGTTTGGCCTGCTCCTCCTCTACCCTTTGCGCGACCTGATGGGCTTCTGCTTCTGGGCAGCCAGTTACTGGGGCAGCACCGTCCTCTGGCGCGGACGGGTCTTTCAACTGCTGCCCGGCGGCAAAATGCGCGCCGCAGAGTGAGCGCAGAATCCTTCTGGCCTCTGCGCTCGTTGCATTTCCTCTGCCTCGCAATCGCTCTCAAAGAGTCAATGTTTGCTCTGGCGGGATACGCCCGCAGCCTTCTCCCGTTCCGCTGCGTAGCTGTTCAGTTCGGCCACCGTATCGAACGTCCGTGTGATCGGCTTGCCGCTATCGGCATGGCCCGGCAGGCCCGTAAGATACATCTTTGCAGCGTCTACCAAATGAGGCATCGGAGGTTCTGCGGCCTCCTCCGCTGTGAGTGGCCCGGGACCATTCTCCAGCCCGTCATACCAGATATAGCCCGGATAGCCTTCGGCAGGTTTGCAGTCAATGCGCGGCGTTGTCAGGCCCAGTTTGTTGAAGGCTTCGGCAATACTGGTTGCTGTGGCATCTCTTGAAGAGAGCGAAACCGAGGTTGCATTGGGCGAGGTTGGCGGAACCAGCAGATCTTCCAGAAAGCGCAGAATCGAGGTGTTGCGGTATTGGGTGCAGTCCACGCCATGCGCCAGCCACGGAGAAATGAGCAGCACCGGAATGCGCGGACCGAGCAGCGTGAAATCGAAGGTCGAGTCGGTCCCATAATTATTGGTGATCGTTTGCGGCGGACCGATCTCCGGCTGCACGGCCGCTAGAGGAACAACATGATCATAGATGCCCCCATTCTCGTCGAAGGTGACGACCAATAGCGTGTTCTGCCAGTAGGGGCTGGCCAGCAGTGCGTTATAAACAGCAGCTAGATAATTCTCTCCCGGCTGAAGCGGCGAAGCAGGGTGCATGCTTGAATCTCTCTTGGCCGTATAGTCGGTCCAGCACATCAGGAAGCTATAGAAAGGCAAAGCGCCATTTTTCAGGTCCGCGGCGAACTGCTCGATAGAGATTCCGGTATTTGGACTTAGCCGACTAGAGTCGTTGAGCCAATAGGAATCAAATTGCCCCGAGAGAGGAGAGTACATCTTCCACGTCTGCCCGCATCCCTCTATAAGTTGAAAGATCGTCGGCGAGTAAATAGTGCCGGAGTCATTGTCGGCGATTCCCACATTGCCGGTTGTAGCGCAATGCATAAAGCAGCGATTGGGCAGCGTATGGCCGGGCATATCGCAGAACCAGTTGTCGCAAACGACAAAGTTGTCCGCCAGCGTGTGCAGAACTTGCAAAGACTGGTAGGCAAAGTAAGTCATTGCGCTCGGGCCTTGTGGCTGGCCAGAGGCCGCAAAGACCGTCGATGAAAGAAAGCCGCTGTTCGTTGCCGGATAAGTCTTCGTCGGCGCGCCAATCGGCTTCCCATCGACGAACCCTGTCGTTCCGGGGCCAAAAAGGTCTGGCATCATACCGTCGCCGAAGTCGTGATTGAAATCATGCGGAAGCTTGTACGCGGTATCGACGCCGGTCGAGTAAACCGGGACGTTGGTAGCCGACGGCGGCTGCGTCGGGTCAGGCAGGTTATAGAGATTGGGTTTTACCTGTCCGTCTGGTAGCAGCACACCGTTGACGCCGGGCAGCGCGCCAAAAATGTGGTCAAACGAGCGGTTTTCAAACATTAAGACGACGACATTCTGAATTGCTGATAGGGCGTTGCTCATGGGGGAAGCTCCTCTTGGCGGTTTTCGCTCCACCGCCAATGGCTGAAATTTGAGCATGGCCCCGGCCCAGCGTCAATCAAATAAAGATGCCCCTGCTTCAGCGCAATCAATCTGCGCCAAAGCAGGGGCATTTGTAGAGTTATCCAATCAGTTTGTTAAAACTCATTGTTGCAAAGTTGCCGGCTACGCCGCGTTCTCCGCCGGTGCCGTCACCGCCGCGCGCACGCGGAAGCGCTTCATCTGCAGCGAGAGCGCGCGCTCGATCTTGCGCAGATCGCCGCGTTCCGCCGGGGCCGCGAAGGTGGAAGCCACGCCCGAGTTCGAGGCGCGGCCGGTGCGGCCAATGCGGTGAACAAAGTCCTCCGCGACCTTGGGCATGTCGAAGTTGACAACATGCGCTATATGAGCCACGTCAATACCGCGAGCGGCAACGTCGGTGGCGACGAGTACGCGATGACGGCCTTCGCTAAAACTGCGCAGCGCCTGATTGCGCTGAGCCTGCGAACGGTCTCCGTGGATCTGCGTGGCGGCGTGGCCGGCGCGCACCAGACGGCGGGCAACGCGGTCGGCTCCATGCTTGGTGCGGACGAAAACCAGAAAACTGCCCTGCTCCGCGCTCAACAGGTGTTCGAGCAACTCCTGCTTCTTGTCGGCTTCTACCTCAAAGGTGCGCAGCTCGACATTCGCAGCAGGCTTGAGGATCGAACCAATCTCGATGCGGGCCGGGTTCTTGAGATACTTGCGCGCAACCTCTTGAATCGCACCTTCCAGCGTGGCCGAGTAGCAGAGGGTCTGGCGCGCGTCGGGTAGCATCGCGGCGATGCGTTGAATGGCCGGCTGAAAGCCCATGTCCAGCATCCGGTCCACTTCGTCAAGGACGATCATCTTGACCTGATCGAGCTTGACGAGCTTGCGCTTGAGGTAGTCTTCGAGGCGTCCGGGAGTGGCCACGATCAAACGCGCGCCACGGCGCAGCGCTTCAAGCTGCGGCCCCTCGCTCATGCCACCGACAAAGAGCGCCACGTTGAGCTGCGAACTGGTGCGGATGGCCTTGAAAGCCTGCTCCACCTGCATCGCCAGCTCACGCGTGGGCAGCAAGATCAGCGCGTGGGCTGCTCGCCCCTCCGTCTTCTGAAGCATTTCAACAATAGGAATCAGAAAGCTGAGGGTCTTGCCGGTTCCGGTCTGCGCGGTGGCCAGAATGTCCTGGCCCAGCAGCGCAGGAGGAATCGCCGCAGCCTGCACCGGCGTCGGGGTGATGAATTTGTTGGCGTCAAGCCGCGCCTGAAGCGGGGCTGAAAGATTGAACTGCGAAAATTCAGTTGTCAAAAGAGTCAATTTTCCTAATGGATTCCGGAGCCTCCGATTTCATGAGGCCTGCAAACGGAACCGGATCGGGGCGCGCGCAAAGCCGACGCATGCCTCGTGATCAAAATGCGTAAGGGAGGACCGAAAGCCAATTCGACTGGTCAGCCACATTCAACATGGGGAAAGAATGTTGGCTCACCCGGAGCTGCCGCACGCTACCTGCATCGCCGCGCGGCCATTGCCGGTTGGCTACCCGCTCCGCAGGCAAAGGCGTCGTTGCGCCCGTTGCCCAGTCCCTGTTCGCTTGCGCCGCAATACCTTCAGGCTGCGATGCTCTCCGGCGGACTTTGATTAGCCCAGGCCGGAACTCCATACTTGGAGCTTCCAGGGGTGGAGACTCATGGGTTTACGCTCCAATAGCTTCGGAGAAATCTGTGCAAGGCGAAATTGTGACAGCGAAGATTCGCACACAACCGCCGCTCACGGCCAAATCACTGAGCGCATGTACAGTGTAGCACAGTTTAGCTTTTTTCATCCGATATCTATCGTGTCAGAAACAAGCTGGGTCCGAAGGCAATTAATCCAGCAATTCCGAGATATCCCATTCAGGCTGAGCAACCTCACCGTCAAAACTGTATTTGATTTCCCCGTGTTCATAAGTGATTGTGTTTGTCGCGTGAATCGTGAGGCTATCAGCAACATAGTCTATCGGGAATGTTGGATGGTCGCGTTCCATCTTCGGAAAGATGACGATGTTCTTACCGCTGTCGCGCTGTGCGGACTTGAAAATCACGCCGTCAAACGGTTTCCCCTCGAACGGATCGCGATGGACATGCGCAAGATACTCCGTCATCGTCTGGGTGATTAGGTAGTCAGCTTCATGGCCAGGTACGACTGGACGTGAGATCAGCGTTCCGAGAATCCTCAGAAAAGACAATCTCTCGGCTTGGTCGTCGAAATCCGATTGAAAATAGCTGAGCGACTTGTATGCAGTAGGCATTCGCGTAAAGTCAAGCATCCTCAAAGGCCTTGTTGTCGAAAGGGTAATTACTGCCGATTCCTGGTGAATGGCTGGACGGAGTTCTGCTAAGCATGTCTCCTTGTCGGTCGCGCCGTAGAAAATTGAGATTCCTTCCGCATTCATTCTCCCCGCCCGCGCTAGCTTGGGCGGAGGGGGTCCAACTTCCTTGAGCGGATTCTTGAAGATTAACGACAAGTTTCCCTCGCAGATGCGGCCACGATAGACGGTTGTTCCTGAAGGAACATCCGTAACAACCCCTCGATCTTCCCTTGCGCCGGCCTTGGAGAGAATGCCATCGACGTCCTGGAACAACTCGTCAAAGAAAGCCTTAGCCGAAGAGTTGAAGAAACGACGTGTAGTACTCAATTCGTTCTGTATAAATCCCCACCGAAATTGCAAGTCGGCTCCAGTTGCAGGTATTGAAACATAATTTGCTCCTTGATCAAGGAACCGCATATCGCCATCCCGCCAGTCAAAGTGTTCAGCGGCAATCACTGCGTCAATGATCTGGTCATTGAAATCGAAATATTGACCAAGGATTTCTTGTACGACGAAATCGATGTCTTCACCTTCTTGCTCCCAATCTGGGGGATACTGACGGCCCTGCCGATAATGTTTTCTAATCTTCGGTTCCATCAGTTCTCCCAATCGGCCAATCGTAATAGTGTGAGGTCTGACCTGCTTGCAAACATCGCAGAGACCTCCCGCACCCTCGACACTAATAATTCCTCGAAGGAATCTATCCTCAACACATTCCGAGCAGAGCGCTTCAGTCATGTTGCTCTCCTTACCACAAAAATGCCTGAGCATCGCCGAGCGGATCGTCTGTTGCCGGTAACGCCGTCAGAAGTTCAGCCCTCTTCCCCAGCCATCTCCTCCAACCGCGCCAAATTCCGCACCACAATATGCCGCCCATCGAGTTTCAACAATCCTTCAGCGGCGAGGCGCGTTAAATTCCGTGAGATCAGCTCGCGCACGGTTCCCATCTGGTGGGCCATCTCCTGGTGGCTGTCCGGCAGATCAAACGCCACGCCCTCCGGGCCTTTGCGCCCTGCGGTCTTTGCCAACCGAACAAGCTGCGTGGCCAGACGCTGGCGGACAGTGGTGAAAGAAAGCTCCTCAATCAGATCCACGAGCTTGCGCAGCCGCGCGCCCACGGCGGCCAGCACCTTGAGCGCCACCTCGGGCCGCTCCAGGCAAAAGGCGCGAAACTCCTCGCGCGGCAGAAAGAGAATCTCCGTCGCCTCCACGGCAATCGCCGAAGCCGGATAATTGCCGCCGTCAAAAACCGGCAGTTCAGCCACCGTGCTCCCCGGCCCCTCAATCGCCAGCACCTGCTCACGTCCGTTGGGCGCGCTCTTAAAGATGCGCACCCGCCCCGCTGCCACAATATGCAGCCCCATGCAGCGGTCCCCCTCCTGAAAAAGCAGCTCCCCGGCGGCAAAGTGCCTGCGCCGCGCGCGGCGGGCGACCGATTGCTGCTCGGCGGGGTCGAGCCCGCCAAAGATGCTGGTTGGCCCCAGGCATTGCATCATCTCAGTCAATTTTGCCGACCTCCTTGTAGTGGTTCGGTTGCAAAATTATCCCCTCGGGGGCTAAAGCCCAACGTTTATTTTGTTGCATTTGCGGCATGACTGAAGTCATGCCCTGCTACAAAGCCTCTACAATTATGCCTTTTCCCTGCGAGCTAAGGCCGTACCCCCAAGTGCCTCCTACCGGCCTCTTGCAGGTTTTTCTTTTTCAGGTTCGCTTGATTCCCGCTTCATCTTATCGGAGTCGGGGGATTTTTTGCCGTTGGCAGCGGGCCGCGGCTCGGGTTGCTGCGCTGGGTCAATCGGCTCGACGCGGACCTTGCTGATGCGGCGGCCATCCATCTCGGCGACGGTGAGGAGGCGGTCTTCGTGGGTGACGGATTCGCCGGCGCGCGGAATGTGGCCGAGGCGCATCAGCAGGAAGCCGGCCAGGGTTTCAACGCCGCCCTCGCGGGGCAGGCTCCATTGGGTTTGGGTTTCGAGATCGCGGAGATTGACGCCACCGTCGAGCAGCAGCGCTCCGCTCGATGTAGTGACAACGGGCAACGTGGGCGAGTCGAACTCGTCTTCGAGTTCGCCTGTCAACTGCTCGATCGCGTCTTCGGCAGTGACCAGGCCGACGGTAGAGCCGTATTCATCCACGACAACCGCCATCTGGCGGCGGCGCTGCTGGAAGTCGCGGATCAGGTCGAGGACAGTCTTGGTCTCCGGAACGACAAGAATGTCGCGCATGATCTGGCGGAGCTGAAGTTCGGCAAACGGCACCGAAATGCGGGTCCTTCGGCTGCGCTCCGCTTCGCTCAGGATGACAGCCTCCATGGGTGGAGTAACGGGAAACTGGGGCCGGAAGAAATTGAGCCGCGCCAGGTCTTTGGAGTAGACAACGCCGATGATGTGCTCGGAGCCGCGGCTTTCGTCGTAGACCGGAATGCGCGAGTGCTGGTGCTCGATGACCTGGGCGCTGGCCTGCTCGATGGGCATGTTCGAGGGCAACGCGATGATCTTCTGGCGCGGAATCATGATCTCGCGGATCGGCACCTCGTCGAGTTCCAACGCGCGATGGATGATGGTCTCCTGATAGGGCGGCAAAAGGCCCATGCGCCGGGCGGCGGTGGCGATAAGTTTCAGCTCTTCGGGCGAATGGACTTGGGCGCGCTCGTTCATCGGAACGTCAAATCCATGTAATACGATTGCCGCTGAGGCACGGAGAAAACGCACCGCTGGACGGGCAATCGCAATAAAGACGAGCATCGCCGGAGCGACGGCGAC
>CAZHKN010000188.1:0-10006 GCA_964532725.1 uncultured Occallatibacter sp. | reverse complement strand
CAACCCAAGATAACCCACCCAGTGAGACGCCCGGAAAAGCGTGGGTGGGTTTTGGTGTGTTTGCAGGGTTCTTTTCACGGTTATGCGCTCCTCAATGCCATTCTGACAACCTTGCTGTTCGCCTCACGCTTGGCGCCCATCAAAGCGTTCCCGTAAATATTCATCGTGGTCGAGACCTGCGCGTGGCGCATCAACTTCTGCTGCACCCCGACAGGCGCTCCGGTGTCGTCCAGCCACGACCGGTAGGTGTGGCGGAAGGTGTGCCACCCCACGCTCGTGTATTTCCCGGCAGCCTTCCACCGCTCCTCATGGAGCGGCAGCCGCCTGCCATTGGGCGTCGGGCTGTCGGTAAGACACCAGATGCCCGGAGCCGCACTGCACTTCGGGCACGCCACCAGGCAGCATCCAGCCGGACGGATATAGTCCTGCTGAACAGGGGCTGTGTGGTAGTGCCGCCCTGTGGACGAACTGGGAAAGACCAGCTCCGCCCCCGCCAATGGGGTTGTTCCATCGGTCAGAGCCCTCCGGGCCTGCTCGTCCGCCTCGCGCTTCCAGTCCAGAAGAATCGAAGCAAAGTCGGGATCGAGCGGCAGCTCGTCCTCCGAGTATTCGGTCTTGACCGTTTTGACGCGGCCATGAACGACTGCCCGGACAACCTTCATGCTCAGGTTCTCGAAGTCGATATCCTGCCATTCGAGCGCCAGCACCTCTTCTGCCCGGAGGCCGGTACACTGCGCAACCACCACCATCGTCCGGTACGGTTGCGGCAGCAGTTCGAGGACCTGGTAAAACTGCTCGACCGTCAGCACAATCGGCCTCTTCCGCCGCTTGCTGATGCCCTTGACCTCGACCAGTTGCATCGGATTCCGCTGCCACTCGACCAACTCCCACAGCATCGCCTTTTCATACAAACGGTGCATGATGGCTTTGACGTGGCCTTTGGTTTTGGGTGCGGCATCCATCTGCTTCAACCACTCCTGAACCGCGAGCGGCTTCATTCGCGTGATGTGGATCGTTCCCCACTTCACGCGAACCTGCTTGATGACGCTCAGGTAGGAGCTGACCGTCGAATAGCTCAACTCTCCCTCGGCGTCGCACCGATCGCCAGGACGGCGCTGCTTGATTTCGAGCAGCCTCTCCTCCTCGATGAAACGGTCCAGAACGGCGTTGAAGGTCGGCTCCAGGATGGCCAGGGTTGGGTTTTCACTATTAAGTTTGAGCACGAAAGCCTCCAGATGCCGCGTGACAGCGATCTCGGTCGGAAACTTCTCGGCGCTCAGATACATCGACGTGTCCTTATCGGTCGTGGGGTCTTTGTAGCGGTACTCCCACGCCCATTGGTTGTTGGCCCGCGCCACCTTGCGCAGGCTGCCTCGTTGAAAGCGTTGCCGTCTGTATTTCAAGGATGTTCGTCCTCTCCAGTCAGAACGGCATAGTCGGTTGTGGTCGAGTTTAATCCATGCTCAAGCCATGTGTTTAACGCGCTGAGCCGGAATTTCCAGCGCTTTCCAACCTTCAACGCGGGCACTTTCCGGCCACGGGCCATCCTTTCCAACGTCTTCCAGTGCATCCCAAGGATGGAGGCGGCCTCCTCCAGATTCAGCAACGGCTCAAATTCATGACGCAGCGGACCTCGGGCCGCATCTTTGTTTGGCATCAGGGCTCCTTCCTGATCTCAAACTAGGCCCATCGCTCCCTTGCGATTGTTGCTTTTTCGTACCGATCATTCCATCGGCGTCAATAATCCAGAACCACACTTCGCGACAGACGAGACACATCCGCCCACAGCCGCGAGCCATGGAAACCTGTGCGCCTGCAGTGTTCGCCGGGCGCGTTGGCGGATTCAGCAAGAAGCAAGAATCACTCCAGTCGACAACGGCGTTTACGAATACCTATCCGGCAAAGAAGCGATTCTGTCGCCATCAAGTGTTGATACTTGGACTATTTCCGAGTGGGCGAAGCTCCGCCCAGGATTTAGGATTTGGGCCAATAGCTAGTATCCTCAGCCAAAGACGTTAAAATCGGAGCTATTGGGTGGCTTTGAGTTCTCACTAAAAGTGACAAAGTGGGGACGCTTTCATCCCCCTGCCTTCCTGTTGCTCAGCGAATCGAGAATGTCACGAAAGGGTGACACATGACCACCGCGTTCCCACAGGTCGTCACAAGCTCTCAACAAGCCTGGAAGCTAATCGAGAAGGATTACACGCTTAGACTCTCGCTCGTTGCGAACGAATGGGCCACGGAACATCTAAAGGCCTGGAATGCGGTATTCGCCGAGGGCCGCAAGCGGGGAAATTCTGCCTACTATGGCACCGCGCTGGTCGATATGGAAATTGCGGATATGGATAAGCGCGCGCAGTGGGCTTGCGACACCTTTGGCGAAATATGGGAAATTCAAGGTCGGAAGAAATGCAGACCGTTTTTCCGAGCTGTGTTCGACCAAGGTATCAACCCAATGCTTTCGATCCGTGAAGGGTGCTTTCGACATGAGCTAGAGCTTCATCTAAAGCGTACCGGAAGAGGGCTTTCCCCAGACCTCTCCGCCGTCATGGGTAGCATGAAGAGGCACACCGCTCAACTCAGGGCCAAATGGAATACAAAACTCGAAATTGCCGCTCGTGATGCTGAAAGCCAAGAGAGTTTGGCTCGTGAGCAGAAAACGGAAATAGTGTTGGTGCACACTCCGAGCATGGGGGACGCTACCAGTGACCTCGGACGAACTAATGATTCACCTTGGCAGCAGCTATCCAACGCTTTCGCAACACTCGCAGAGGAAGAGAAGGGTAAGCGTTGTCTCGGTGTGATGGCTACTCAAGAACTGAATCATTCGGGCGAAGTAGCCGTTTGGACAATCAATGACAGTTACTCAGATAACTTCAAAGCACGATTTGAGCTGTTAGCATCTCAAGCTGGCAAATCACTCGGCCCGTTGCCTGATGGATCCACCCCCTTTTCGTACTGGTTGCACAGGCTATATCAGCACCTTCGTGAGGAAAGAAGTAGTCTGAGCCGGTTTCAAATCTACACAGCTAAAACAGACGCGGGAAATCAAGTTAGTTTGGAATGCCCCTTAATAGAAAGTGCGTGCGAAGCGTCCAGTACCTTTTGCCTTCGTCTCCAGAAGCGCGAGATCGAAACCGGGCACGAGGGGAAAGAAATCTCGGTCTGTTTCCAAGACTGGATCGAAAACAACGTTGTCTCAGTGTCGATTCCGGCAGAAATCTCAGAGCGCAACAGCGTGTCCCTAGTCGCTGAAAGTGCCCATATCTCAATTCCTATTGCGTTTCTATCGAGCCGCCTCCAGGAGATTAGGTCGCTGCGAGGAAGTACGGTGTTTGGTTCACCTCGTAACTTCCTTGACGAAGTTGCCGAAACGCATGGGCTGATTTGGGTAATTACCCGACACGGGTTGTGGATGGCTCAGCAGCCGCCGAGCACCGGAGTATATATCGATGCAAATGGAATGCCGTTCGGTGAAAGTGGTCTCAATCAAGGAAAACTTTCGACTTCATCGGTTGGATCAGATCAATTTCATAAAGAGACGATTTGGACGAAGATGTGGTCTTGGGGTGTTGTTGGCACCATTGACGTGTCCGTGTTGAGCATAGGTGTTGCTTTCATGACCTCAGGACATCCTCAGGCTACGGACATTTTCCTCTCTGCAGGAACGCTACTCTTCGTTGTTAAGTTCTGGACGTGGGAAGAGGCGAGGCGACAGCCAATGTGGAAGCGATGGCGGCTTCAACTTGGAGCAATGCTGCTTTCGTGCTCTATATGCATATGCGCCCTATTCTGGAACCATGCCATCAACAGAGCTGCGGCCTCCGAACAAGCGAAGCCCTCCCCACCTCAGGCGCAACCGGCACAGCCCGCTGTCCCCACGATTGATAATCAGCCAAAGAGATCCGCTACGATAGCGGATGAAATCACTGCTCTTCTTTCTGAGCAGTTGCAGGTTGACAAAGCAAAGATCAAGCCCGAAAAGGACTTGGTGCTAGATCTAGGTGCCACCCCTTTGGATAAGACCGAAATCGTGATGCAGATTGAGACAGCTTACAACATACAGATTTCCACCAAGGATGCAAGGAAACTCAAGAGTGTCGGAGACATCATCAATTACATGGAGCGGAGAGACCATACGGAAAAGACATCGACATCTGTTGCACCGCTTCCTGTCGCAAAATCTCCAATGCGCTCACAGGCAAACAGATAGGTCTCGACATGTCGGCATGTCGCCAGCATTCCAGTGTTTACTCACGGTGCCAGGGGCTGAGGAGGTTCCCGAAGCATACGGTGTTCGGAGGATCAATTCAGACGCTCTTCGGCGCGCTGGAGAAAACGAAGCCCCAGTCTCAAGTTCGAGATGTTTTCCTGGCGCGAGCTTCGACCCATGCCGAATCGTGACGTTCCCCCATTGCGAGCAAGCTAGGCAATGAGCGCGTAAGGACACTAGGCATCGTTGAAATACTGTTCGCTCATGCCGTAATTCGATTCAGCTTGACATACCGAGCCGCGCAAGGATTTCTTTCTGCTGTGGCTCGATGGCGGTCGAACTCAGAGCAAGCATCGGCGCGGGGCGCAACTTGGACAGATGTTCTCCGAGCAACGCATAATCGGCAAGATAGCTTTCGCTCGCGGGCGCAATGCGATCTGCTTCTTCGATGACAATCAGCGCGGGCTTGTGCTTGGCGAGCATCTCTGGAAAGCTCGGAACGGCAAGACGCTCGGGTGCGACGAACAAAAAACTCAGCCGGCCATTCAAATATTCGACGCAGGCAGCGCGCAGCTCTTCGCGAGAGTGCCCGGCGTGAATGCAGGCAGCCGCGAAGTTCTTTTCGCGCAGAGTATTTACCTGCGCATCGAGCCAATCTTCATGCGCGCTGAAAATGATGGTGACGCCGCCGAGCGCCGCTCCGGCCAACTGATAGCAGAGCGATTTGCCTGAGCCCGATGGGCGCACAAGCAGAGTGTCCTTGCCCGCCAGCACCGACATGCACGCGGACTTTTGTCCCGGCAAAAATTTCTCAAAACTGAAGCGCTCTTTAAGCAAGGATTCAAGCCGCGCACTCTTTGAAGGCTTTTTTGTGGCTTTCTTCTCGCTGGTCGCCGTGCTTGCTTTCCCAGATGAGGCTTCCTTGCTTGCGCCGTTCTCCGCCGCGCGGCGAAGTTTGTCTTGTGAAACGTAAGCCCGCCGCGGCTCTGTACGCACCTTGCGCACCACGTCACTTACGTATTCGTCGATGCCTGAGATGAACGGATCGAGTTTCGCCTCGCCCTCGTGAATTTTTTTAAGGTAGGACTCCCACTGGCCGGTCATCGCCGGAGTCTTCACCTCCGGGTGTACGACTTCAATCAGGTGAATGCCTTTCTCGGTGGCCTCAAGGGTCTTGCCGCTGCGCACCATATAGTCGCGCTTTAGAAGCGTTTCGATGATGCCAGCGCGCGTGGCCGGCGTGCCCAGCCCAGTCTCCTTCATCGCATCCGACAGTTCTTTTTCATCGAGCGTCTGTCCGGCGGTCTGCATGGCCGTCAGCAGAGTGCCTTCAGTGAAGCGCTTGGGAGGCTTGGTTTTTTTATTCTTTGCCTCGATGGATGCAACGTGCTGCGGCTGGCCTTGCTTCAGGTCGGTTGGCAGCAGTTGGTCGTCTTCTTCTTCGTCGCTCTTTTTCTTCTTCTTTTCGACGACGATGTCGAGCACCTTCCAGCCCATCTGTTGCACCAGGGTACCGGAGGTGCGATAGCGATCAATGATCGGCGCATCCGCGCCAGGGTTGGTGATGGCGGTAATGACGGCGGTGACGGCTTGCACGTGATCCTCGTGCCACATCATCAGGAAGCGGCGGCAGATGAGGTCGTAGATTTTGCGTTCAGGATCGCTCAATTGCACACGGCCCGCAGGCACAGCGTTCGGCAGCAGGGCGTGGTGATCGCTGACCTTGCTGTCGTCGACAAAGCGCTTGCCGAGTGTGGGCTTACCGGTTCCCTCGGCGACGAGCTTCGGATAATTCGGCGCGACAGCGGCGGCAACGCGGTCAAGCGTGGCCACAATATCGGTGGTCAGGTGGCGGCTGTCGGTGCGCGGATAGCTGATGAGCTTGTGCCGTTCGTAGAGGGCCTGCGCGTAGCCAAGCGTCTCCTGCGCGCTGAAGCCGTAGAGGCGATTGGCGTGGCGTTGCAATTCGGTCAAGTCGTAGAGCAGCGGCGGCTGCGCGTGCTGGGTTGCAGCGCGCAGTGACTCGATGGCCACTTCGCCCGACTTGGCGCGGGCCACAATCTGTCGCGCCTCTTCGCCGTCGGCAGGCAGGCGCGAAAGCTTGGCCTGCGCCTCCTTGTCTTCCTGTTCGTCGCGAGGGCGAAACCATGTGCCGCGATAGTTTTCTTTTTTCCTCTCGCCAATCCCCTCGAATTTGGCAAGAACCTCGATGTACTCTTCGGCGACGAAAGCGCGCAGCGTCTGTTCACGCTCGACGATCATGGCGAGCGTCGGCGTCTGCACACGGCCAACGGAAAGGTTCTCGTTATAGAGCAGCGAATAGGCACGCGAGAGGTTCATGCCAACCAGCCAGTCGGCGCGGCTGCGGCCATGCGCGGCGTCGGCGAGGCCATCGTAGTTGACGCCAGGTTGCAGATTGTCGAAGCCCTTGCGGATGGCCTCGCCGGTCATCGACGAAATCCATAGGCGGCTAACCGGCTTGCTGCACGCGGCAGCCTCGTAGATGTAGCGAAAGATCAGCTCGCCCTCGCGCCCGGCGTCGGTGGCGCAGACGACCTTGGTCACGCGCGGCGAGTTCAGGATTTTGCGCACCACCTCGAACTGCGGTTTGGCCTTTTCGTAGACGACCAGAGGCCACGAGGCGGGCAGCATAGGCAGTGAATCGAAGCGCCACTGCTTCCAGTCTGGATTGATCTCGTGCGGCTGCGCGAGTGAAACCAGGTGCCCGACGGCCCAGGTGACGACATAACCATTGCCGTGAAGAAATCCATCACCGCGTTTGCTGGCGCCCAGTTCGCGGGCAATATCGCGGGCAACGGACGGCTTTTCGGCTAAAACGGCGATGGTTGTGCTGGGCTCGCTTGCGGACATCGTCTTCTAGTATGACACCCGGTCGTCTGCGTCTCGACTGCGTGCCAGGCACTGCCACAC
This sequence comes from uncultured Occallatibacter sp., assembly GCA_964532725.1. Taxonomy (GTDB): domain Bacteria; phylum Acidobacteriota; class Terriglobia; order Terriglobales; family Acidobacteriaceae; genus Telmatobacter. Next base: position 2,862 of record CAZHKN010000188.1, on the reverse strand, counting down.
CCGAAGAGGGCGCCCACCTTTCGCAGCGGAAAAGCCCTAGCTCGGATCATGCATGAAGTCGAGAAAAGCGAAGATCATCTGTGTCGCAAACGTGTTGTCCAGACGCATCCCTTCACATATCGATTGCATAGCCTGAAGCCATCCCGGAGCCGCCCTTCGGACATGCGATTTCCAGGGTACGTGCCATTGAGTCCTTTATCTCCAATCCCCCGCTCTGTGCATCGCCCGGACACTGCTTCGGGTCTTTACCGCCGCCCTGCGGACTACGCGTGTTCTGCTTCGGCTTGCCACCCCACGGACGATGAACTGTCCGCGTGGACCCCGGCATGACAGCCGCCCTCGCGGGTTTCGGGTCCCGCCAAAACAATCTTCTGCAAAGGACGCAGAACATTCTTTCGGCCCTCCCGAAAATGCACCCGCTTGCCTTGGGAGGCGGAACCCTCGCATCGCTTCGCGTGGTGTGTCCCGGTCGCCTTCAGAGACATGGGACCAAAGGAGATTTCAGAGATGGCAACCACGTCACAAGCAATCGCACAGAAGAGCAGCTTTACCAACCAGATCGTTCACGGCGACTGCATCGAAGTGATGCGTCAGATGCCCGCGAACAGCGTCGATTTCATCCTCACCGATCCACCGTATCTGGTGAACTACCGCGACCGCAATGGGCGTTCCATTCAGAACGATGCCGATGCAAGCTGGCTCAAGCCTGCGATGGCTGAAGCCTATCGAGTCCTCAAGCAGGATCGCGTTGCAATCATGTTTTATGGCTGGACAAAGGTCGATGAGTTCTTCGCAGCCTGGAAAGACGCAGGGTTTCAGCCCGTCGGTCATATCGTGTTCCGGAAGGCGTACAGTTCCAAGAGCAGGTTCCTCAGCTATCGCCACGAGCAAGCGTACCTGCTCGCGAAGGGCCGTCCACCGCTACCCAGGCAACCTGTAGCCGATGTCATCGACATGCCATATAGCGGCAACAAGCTGCATCCGACACAGAAGCCCGTAGCGGCTCTCGCACAACTGATTCGCAGCTTCACTCTCAGCGGAGATACGGTCCTCGATCCCTTCGCAGGCAGCGCCAGCTCTTGCGCATCGACATTACTGACAGGCCGCAAGTACATCGGCATAGAGCTGGACAGAGCATACTATGATGCTGCGGTGAAGCGCATGCAGCGTGTTCACCAGAGGGTTGCTGCGAAGCAACTCTCTGGTGCGGGCATTCCCACGCGAGTGTGATGTTACCCGCGTGCCCGCCGCGCCTCAAGACAAGCCTCTGTTCTGAATCGTCATTTCTGTCGTCTTGACCCGCGTCATGCACGCGCCTTCTTTGCCTGCCATGGTGGGAATGCCCATCTCTGCGCCTCCACGGCGCGAGAAGTGTACATGATCTCCGTCCCCCGTATGTGTCGCACATGCCACAATCTGTGTCTCTCGATTATTGACGCAGATGGAATGACCGGGATGAAAAGGCAATAATCGAGCCCCCAATTCTCGCCTACCTTCGCTCCATGACGTTCGAACGGGAAGTGCCACTCAACCGTTTCGCAAACGAAAGGAGCCCATGGAAATACTCATTCACATGAAACGTCCGCGCCCCCGCCTTGCGGTGCTGCGCACGCACTGGCGGAGGTGGCTTGCGCCTTCGCTGCTCTTCCTTACGGCACTGCCCGTGTATGCCCAAAGCACTGGCAGCGATCCGTGGGATAACGCGGTCAACGTACTCAAAACCGCCTTTACCGGCACGATTGCGACCGGGCTGTCGCTAGTTGCAATCGTCGTCGGGGGCCTGATGTTCGCCTACGGCGAAGGCCAGTCCAAGAAGACCATCGCCGGGATCGTCTTCGGCGTGGGTATGGCAATAGGCGCAGTCAATTTCATGGCTTGGCTCTTTCCGAGCTAGAGAGGAGGTGATCCATGTCTAAGCCAGCGGATGCGAGGGTCAGTCCGGTATTCAAGGCCATGAACCGTCCGCTGACTGTCCTCGGAGCGGAGCGGCGATTGTTCTTCGTTGCTCTGATCTCCGGGGGCGCCATCTTCTCTCTGCTTCATTCATTGCTGGGCGGAATCGGCCTGTTCATCGTGGGCGTCATTATTGCCCGCATTGCAACCAAGCATGACGTGGAGATTCTGCGCGTGCTTTTTAACTCCGGCAAGTTCCGTAGACGCTACGACCCCATGAAGGCCGACGACACAGAGATACGCATTGCGAGGCACGATGGTCAAAGTTGACGACATCACGAAGGACTGGAAGGAAGCGGGATCATTCGCCGCCCAGGTGAACCTGTACGGCTTTTGGGACGAACACTCATTTCTGACAAAATCAGGCGACCTTGGCGCCGCACTCCGTATTGGCGGAATTGATTACGAGAGTCTCGACCACGCTGGCCGCGATTACGCAGTCAAGCGCCTCGAAGCGGCCTTCCGCTCACTTGATGACAAGTGCCGGCTGTACCAGGTTTTATTCAAGCGGAACCAACCCGCAATTCCCCATGCCGAGTATATGAACCCGTTGGTGCGCGCGGCTGTGGAACAGCGCAGCGCATTTCTCGAATCGAAGGCAGATCGCCTTTACAGCGTCGAGATCTATTGGGTTGTCATGATCGACGGCAGCTACCAAAAGACCGGCCTACTGCACGCATTGTCGCAGTTGCCCAAGCAACCGCGCTCGTCGCTGCGCGACTTGCACGCTTTGTTCTCCGGCAACAGGGAACGCACGCTGATCTACGAACAGATCGAGCGCGACCGGCTGCGCTTGCAGCAAAAAGTAAACAGCTTGAGTGGGCAGCTTAACGACCTGATGACGGTCGAGCTGCCAGGGGCGGAGGAGACTTTGCGCATACTGCGCCGTCTCGTAAACTTCCGCCCCTC
>CAZHKN010000187.1:0-10055 GCA_964532725.1 uncultured Occallatibacter sp. | reverse complement strand
CAGGGTTTGCGAACGAAGTGGAAGCTGTGAACCAGTACGCGCCAGTGATATACGCTCCCACGGCGAATGGTACAGCCGACGAACGAAGACGCGCGCAGCCCCAAATTACGGCCAGCAGACCAAACGTCGCTACGAACTCACTGAAAATCTGCGCCCCACCTGCCCGTATGAGACGCGATGCACTGAATACTGGCTCACCGAACATGCCATGCGCCGCCGCGACCCCAGCGAAGGCCCCGACAAGCTGAGCCGTCACATAACCTGGCACTTCACGCCACGGCAACCCACCTTGCGAAGCGTCGGCCAGCGTGACGGCGGGATTGAGATGCGCCCCGGAGATGGGGCCGAAAGTGAGAATGAGCGCGATCAACATTGCGCCGGTTGCGAGTGTGTTGGCAAGCAACGCAATCGCCACGTTTCCGCCCGCAAGGCGTTCGCCCATGATGCCGGAGCCGACGACCGCCGCCAGCAGCAGCGCCGTACCAACCGCCTCAGCGGTCATGCGTCGCGCCCATGTCACGCGCAGCACCCCGGCGCACAGCAGTTTACAGGTTTCGTAGCGCGGATGAAGGCGCTCATAAATTTGCCTTCCACCGCCGGGGCCATCGCGTCCACGTCAATCCCCTGCCCGCTTAGAAAACTCCGCGCATCCTCAATGCTGTACACCCGCGTAGGCTCAATGCCGGCGCTTTCAAAGCCCGCCTGAGTGAGCCTTGAAATATATTCCTCATCGCGCAAGGCTCCGGCGATACAGCCGACCCACAGCAGCATATTGTGCCGCACTTCGGCAGGAACTTCCCCGCGCGTCACCACATCGGAGACTGCGAACCGACCACCGGGCTTCAGCACTCGGAATGCTTCGCGCAATACAGCTTCTTTATCGGCGGAGAGGTTTATCACGCAGTTGGAAATGACGACATCGACGGAGTTATCTGGCAGTGGGATATGCTCGATTTCTCCTTTGAGAAATTCGACGTTCTCAGCCCCGGCCTTACGTTGATTGTTACGGGCAAGCGCGAGCATTTCATCCGTCATGTCGAGACCGTAGGCTTTGCCCGTGGGTCCGACGCGACGAGCTGATAGCAACACGTCAATGCCGCCGCCGGAACCTAAATCAAGCACTGTCTCGCCCTCGTTGAGCTGGGCTAGTGCCGTGGGATTGCCGCAGCCGAGCGAGGCCAGGACAGCTGTTTCGGGCAGCATCCCTGTCTGCGCGGCGTTATAGATGTTTGTGGTGATAGGGTCGCAGCCGTCAATCGCAGCCGACGCGCCACAGCAAGAGCTTCCGCCCGCATTCACTCGCAGAGCAGCTTGCCCGTACTTCTCTTTTACGGTTTCTCTGATTGCCATCGCTATACCTCTCTTGAATTTGTTAGCAGCACAGCGCAATCGCCCGTGGTTCCACAGCCTTGTTTCGGGTGCAGCATTCGGCGTAAAGAAAGCCGAGCAATTCCTGCAAAGCTTTCTCGTTAGCCGAGTACCAGAGAAACGTTCCCTCGCGGCGAACCTTCACCAAGTCCTCGTTTTTCAGCTTGTCGAGATGGTGTGACAGCGTAGAGGCGCTGACGCCCAGATCGTTGATGATGTCTCCCACCACCATGCCGTCAGGATGCGCCGATAGCAGTAGCCGCATGATGCGTAGCCGCGGCTCAGTTCCGATTGCCGAGAACATATCCGCGAACCGCGCCACTTGCTCTTCTGTCTGCTTTTTTCCCGCCATCCCTACCTCTTTCTTCTGTTAATTCGACAATAGTAGAAATACAGAAATATTGCAAGCGAGGCCTGCTGCGCCGTTTCGCAGGGGTAGGTTTTGCATCGTCCCGAAAGTGTTCCTTTGCGCGACCGCTTTTGGGGAAGATTGGGGCGCAAGCTGGAATGCCTGGACGTAACCCAAAGCGGACCTGAGGCTTCGGCGCATTCCGTCAGGCGAGTCGTGGGATTAAGAACCGATCCGTGAATTGAGAAACGAATATAGCACTTGTCTGCAGGCGGGCTTTACTGGCTGCTCTCATTCCTCCAGGCGTCTCCAGTGGGTCTGGAGACCCACTGGACAGCCGACCTGGAGCGCGGCGCTACCTAATTACGGATAGGCTCTAAGCGGGAACGTATGTCAACCGAATCACTTCTTCGCCAATCAGATCGCTGGTCACAAGGCGGAGCGGCGGCCGAGGGCCGGAGAAGAATGGCTTGCCGCGACCAAGTACGATGGGGTGGAGGTAGAGTCGATACTCATCAATCAGACCAAGCTTGGTCAGGCTCCCTGCCAGATCTGGCCCGGCAACATCAATCTCGCCAACGAGCTGAGCCTTCAGCCCACGGATCATTGTCTCGATGTCATCCTCGACAAGTGTGGCGTTGGGGCCAAGCGTGGTGTTGACCGACTTCAACGCGCGCGACACAACCCACTTCGGCTGGCTCCGCCACGCTGCCGCGAAGTCGTTTTCCGCCGCGACCCAGTCTGGAAGGTCTTCGTCCCAATAACGCATTACCTCGTATGTGACACGACCGTACACAATGCCCGCCAGGCCGCGCACATGCTCAATGAAGTGATGAAAGAGCGCCGGGCTTGGCCTAAATTGCTGATGGTCGACGTAGCCGTCCAAGGACTGGTTCAATCCATACACGAGCTTTGCCATGGTACAAAACCTCCTCGCCCAGGTTCTTCAGAATAGCTTGAGTCGACGTTCAGCACAAATGAAATTGAATACGATCTGCGCGCCGCATTGCAAGTGTAATCAATAACCCGAGGTCCGCTTTTGGCAGGGAACCGGCGGATGCCTTTGAGGAAGCAGCCGTTCGTTGTTGTACAAAGTGTAAGTTGCGGCACAATAGCAGTTCTGCGATATCTTCAAAGAATAAGCTTCGCCGAGCCGGTCAAGCTGATAAGGAGAAACCATGCCCGCGTACCTTATTTCGCTGTGCAGACAGATTACTGACCGAAAGCGCCTGGAAGATTACTGGGCCAATGTTGCGCCAGCGTTTAAGAGCGTTCAAGCCAGGCCGCTCGTAGCCTATACTCCGTTCGAAGTCCTTGAAGGCGATGGTGGCGTGCAGGGAGTGGTCCTATTTGAGTTTTCTTCAATGGAGGAGGCACGACGGTGGTACAACAGCGCGGCCTACCAGGAAGTGAAGAAACTCCGCGAAGGGGCAGCCGACTTCGATCTAATTCTCGTGGAGGGTGGGGTTGTGCCGGCAGCAGCAGACCGAATGCCGAAGTCGAAATCCTGAATAACACAGGCGAAGCAGCGTCAACCGCTAGAGTGATTATGGCGCTGCTGCGCAGTCTGGCAAAAGGGCCTTTGCGCAATGCGCTAGCGCGACGCGGAGGCCGATTCTACTTTACGGATGCCTGCGCCGTGTATCATTCTGATGTTTCCGAGATTGATCGTTCTTTGAAATGCCCCAGAATTGTGTGGAGGTTCAAGTGCCCGCTCGAGCGAAGGTAAATGCGCAAGATGACTCTTCGATCAGGCTTTTCAGTTCCCGGCAGGACTGGGCCGCTTGGTTGAAGAAGGAACACCGCAAGAGCGCTGGGCTTTGGCTTCGCCTTGCCAAGAAGGGCTCCAAGGTGGAGTCGGTGACATATCAGGAAGCGTTAGACATTGCCTTGTGCTACGGATGGATCGACGGACAAAAGCGGCCCGAAAGCGAGCATTTTTGGCTGCAAAGATTTCTTCCGCGTTCGAAGAAGAGCCTTTGGTCGAAGATCAATCGGGCCAAAGCGCTTACACTGATCGCGAACGGCGAGATGCAGCCCGCCGGGATGGAAGCAATAGAGGACGCCAAAGCAGATGGGCGATGGGACGCGGCGTACGATCCACCAAGCGGTGCGACGGCGCCAGATGACTTTCAGGCTGCGTTGGACTCCAATCCCCAGGCCGCAACGTTTTTTGAGGGGCTTGACCGGGCGAACCGGTATGCGATTCTTTGGCGAATTCAAACCGCGAAACGGGCGGAGACCCGCGCTAGCAGAATTGAACAATTTGTAGCGATGCTGGGGCGGCACGAGAAGATCCATCCCTGATTTATCTACGTACGGCGCCTTGGTAGCCCTTTGCCCCTGATAAGTCGCGCAGTGTTTCTTAAAGCAGTACGCGCCAGGTTCGTGGTACCGGCGCGTCCCATAAAGGGTAAGTTTTGAGAGAACAGCTTTACGGCTCACTCAGGTCAGGCGGGCCTAGCGCGCGGCAATGTACTCCGTCTCGTACTCCCCGCCTTCTTTGAATCGTTTGGTGATCAGGGACAATCTGCGCGCGAGACGACTCACGGTTTCGCAATCACTCTCCGGAGGTTCAGCACCGGCATCGCAGTCGCCATGGCTCTGCGCCATCGCGCCCACCCATGTTCCCAAGCGATTCATATCGCTCCTGCTGCCGCCGCTCCAGTTGTTGCCTGGAGGGTCTCCCACTCCAACCCAGATCATGCTCATCTGCATCGCGAAAACGGACAATGATTGCAACGTGTTCAGTTTGTCTCCACTTTGAGAAGCCGAGTTGGTAAATGCGGCGGCGAATTTGTCTTTCCAGGCCTGCCTTAACCATGGATCGAAGGCCCATTCCAGAAACATCTTGAAGACAGCGGAGGTATCGCCCATGAAGGTTGGCGATCCGAAGATTATCGCGTCAGACGCATTCAGGATTTCAATCGCCGCCGCATTCTTCCAGCGCCCTTCTTGTATATCTTCTTTACGAATTTCGACCAGGATGGCCGTTACTCCCTCTACCGTGCCGCATCCTCTTGCGGCTGCATGAGCCAGGCGCGCTGTGTGGCCGTGAAGAGAGTGGTAGGCAATTGCAACTTGAATCATGGATGTTTTTCCTCGCTGGATTTACAGAGTACACCACGGCCAGCCCGATTTCTCAAGTGTCGCGAGAGGGCCTTTATGCTATTGCCCGTAGCCTTCAAATTGCCTCGTCCCCACAGAGGAGAGGAGAATCAATTTCCCTTGTACGGGGTGTTGAGATATTTGCGGGCGGTGTCGGCGCGGGTGGTGTTGGGGCCGGAGTCGATGGCCCACTTGTAATCCTGAATGGCGAGCTGGCGTTCGCCATTCAGGTCGTGCGCTTGACCGGCGGCAAGCAGGGCGCGAATCTTTAATTCGAGTCCAACGGTTTTGGTCCACGCGGTTTGTTCATAGGCCTGCGCGGCCTCTTTGTAGAGGCGCTGGCCGCGTAGCGCGTCCCCGAGTCCGAAGTAGGCGAGTTCCAGGCGGGCCTGGGCAAAATAGCCGGGTTTTGCGCCATCTGCGACGAGTTGCCGATAGGCTTCGACCGCGCCCATGCCTTCACCGGCATCCTTGCGCAGGTTGGCTTCTTCGAGGCAGAAGAGATAGTCGTGCGGGTACTGATTCTTCAACGTGCGGACGATCTCGACAGCCTCCTTGTAGCGGGCCTCGCGGCGCAGAAAGAGTCCCATGACGGTGCGGGATTCAACCGAGGTGATGACGCCACGATTGGCGGCGTCGCGCAGCAGATCGAGGCCTTTGCTCTTGGAGCCTGTAATGCCCGCAAAGCCAATGAGCAGCTTGAAGGGCAAGGGCAGCGCGCCGACGACATATTGATAAACGCCGACGACCAGCTTGGCATCGACGTATTCCGGATCGAGTTGCAATGCGTGCTCGCAATCGTCCTTGGCCTTCATCGCCAGCCGAAAGCCGGCTCCGAAGGCGCGCTCGACCATTGCCAGGTAAGTGCATTTGAGGCTGCGAACCCAGCCGCGGGCAAAATAGGCGTCCACATCGTTGGGATTCCGGCTGATGCGCCAGTCGGCCTCACGGATGGCTTCGTCGGCGAGGCCGAGAATCTGGTCGCGCTTTTGGGGGTCCTCCTCGGTGGCGTGGCGGCCGGAGAGGAAGCCGTCATTGGCATAAAACGTCGTGTCCATCAGGTCTTTGCGGTAGAGCTCCTGAAAGAGAATGGCGTTGAGCAGCAGTGCCGTGGCCTGGGGGTCGCCGGGATGCAGGGCGTGGAAGCGCTCGAAGCGCTCGACCGCGCCGGGGTAGTCGAGATTATAGAAATGGTCGTAGGCTTCGCGGACGAGCGGGTCGTTGTTGAGCGGGTTGGTGTGGACGCCGTTTGCCGTCGCGGTCAGGGAAGAACCGCAAATTGCGATGATCGTCACCAGCAGCTGGAGAGTAAGGCGCTGGAAATGTGGCTTTAGATACAGACCGGACTCGTACGATGATTGCTCTTCCGTGCTCAAGCTCAAATCGCCCCCGATAAAAATTCCTGAAACGGTTTTTGCCCTGCCAACACTATTCCGCGACGAGTAAGTTGCAGTCCCGGTCACCAAACCGGAAGGAGACTTGCCGCCCTCCCCCAATGACCCACCCGCTCCTGACAGGTTGGGGCGGAAGGATGCTTTGCTCTTGATGTTAGAGCGGTTCTCCAGTTTACGTGGAGTTTTCAGTGTCGAGCGAGGTGGTTTTCTCTCAAGAAAAAGCCACTCAGCAGATGTGGTTTCACTTTACAGCAACTGGAGAACCGCTAACGACGCCGACCGCGTTTGGACGACGCTCTGTGCATTGCCTTTTCCGGATGCCGGTCGAAAATCAGCGCGTGAGCGCCGGTTCGTTCTCATTTTTAGCAACCGCTGGTCCATTCACGAGGATGATACGAAATGACTCGCAAAGAGACGTTGCGCATGATTGTGAATCATGCTCAGTGTAACGGATTCGACTTTCCCCGCTGGTTTCAGATGCATCTTCGCCCGGAGTGGCCGGGGGCCGAAGTGGCCCTGCATCTGCTGTCCATGGAGAGCCGCCACTATACACTGCTGTTTTCACACGAGTTTGTCCGTCGCTTCTGGCAGACCGGGAGTAAGATGAGCTTTCTGGTTCCGGCAATGACTTACACGCGGTTGGGCGCGGACGGCGACCCGGTGGAGGTGAGCCGCAAGCCTTTCATCCGCCGCACCATCAAGCCGGATGTGTGGAAGTATCACCTGGGGCAGATGGCGGTGGCCGACGATCCGCTGAAATATATCAGCAAATTCCTGCCGGTTCAACAACAGGCTGGGGTGCGCGAGATTGCCGCGCCGCGGATTGCTGTTCCCGCGAATCCGGCGGAGGCGGCTCAGTTAAGGGCCGTGGGACGCTGATCAATTCTGTACCGGCCGGAACGATACAGAACAAGCCGGAACAGGGATTGTGCTGTTGAGGTAGGATTTAATTATGCCTATTTCAGAGCGGCACAATCCCAGCTTTTCGTCGTCCAGGCCGGCAGTCGCCGAGTCTGGCGACCGGTTGCAGAGGGCGAGGGAGCGGCTGATTGTGGCTCTGGACGTGCCGGATGCCGCCGGGGCGTTGGCGCTGGTGAACCGACTTGAAGGCAACTGCCGCTGGTTCAAGGTGGGCATGGAGCTATTCACTGCCGCCGGTCCGGCGATTTTAGAGCCGATCATCGAGCGCGGCCACGCGGTTTTTCTCGATTTGAAATTCCATGACATTCCCAATACGGTTGCGGGAGCGGTGCGCTCGTCTGCGGCGCTTGGAGTGCGGATGCTGACGGTCCATGCCGGCGGCGGTCCGGCGATGCTGGCGGCGGCGTTGAAGGCGCTGGATGGGGTTGAAAACCCTCCGCAGTTGCTGGCAGTAACCGTGTTGACCAGCATGGACGGGCCGCAATTGGGTTCCGTGGGCCTGAGCCGTCCAGCTCACGAACAAGTCGAGTTGCTGGCGCGGATGGGCGTCTCGGCGGGCGTACGGGGCTTTGTCTGCTCACCGGAAGAGGTGGAAAATCTCCGCGAGATTACCGGTCCGGAAGGGGTGCTGGTGATTCCGGGGATTCGACCGGCGGGCGCGGCAGTTGGCGATCAGAAGCGGATTGCGACTCCCGCAGATGCGCTGCGCCGGGGCGCGAGTTATCTTGTAGTCGGCCGCCCGATTACACAGGCCGATGATCCGGCCGAGGCCGCCGAGGCTATCGTGCAGGAGATGGCCGAGGCGCTCTGAGGTTTTCAACTCCGAATTTCAATCTAAACCAGTTCTGCGGCGCTCCTCTTTCCGCATTATGGTTGAACTGCTGCGGGGTATCTGAGCAGAAGGCTGGCGGGAAGTGGGATATACTCGGATTTTCGAGTTTCCTCCCTGCCGAATATCGTTTTTCGGGCAGAATTGGTGAGCCGGCGCAGCGGATGGAACCATCTGAACCGGTAGCGCGTATAGAACCCAAGTGCAGCCGGTTGAGCCAAATCGCGAACTGATTCTTTTCGCGCAATCGAGCTAAGGAATCAGAAATTTGCGTCCGAAACGGTTTTTCGGGCGTCTTTTAATATGGCACCCCACATGCCTCAGCAAACAGTGGAGAGGAACCATGCCTTTGTACGGGAATCGTGTGTTTGAGAAGCAGCAGGATGATGCCGCGCTTGTGCTGAGCGGCGGGCGAGGGAAGCAGGAGGCAGGCCGTGGCTTGTCTAACATGCGGCTGCGGGCCGTGGCGGCAGTGATGCTGACGTTGGCGGGGGGGATGCCGTCGGGCTTTGCCCAGCAGGCGGCGCCGACTGCGCAGGATAAAGCGGCCTCGGATCTGCCTGCGGCTCCGGCTCCGGTGTTGACCGAGCCATTAAATCTGCGCACTTCCGCGCGGGATTTTTCCAAGCCCGCCGGAAAACTTCTGGGCAACCCCATCAACATGTATCGGCCCACGACGATCGGCAAGGCCAGCTTTTCGAACTCAGTGCGACTCAGCAATCTGGTGAAGGACGGGAAGATTTACCTGAGCCTCTCGGACGCGATTGCGCTGGCGCTTGAGAATAACTACGACATCGCGATTGCGCGCTACGATCTGGATATTGCGGACACGGATATTTTGCGCACCAAGACCGGCAATGCACCGCTGGGCGCGCCCGCAGGCTTGATTACGAATACCCTGGGAGGATCTGCGGCGATTCTGTCCACTGGTGGCGGACCGGGCGGATCGACGGTCGGGTCCGGCGGCGCGGGTTCTGGCGCGTCAGGATTGACGCTGACCACGGCAGGCGCAGGACCAAATCCTGAGAGCCTGGACCCGACGCTGAGCGCGGCGATCAACTTTGACCGCGCCCATTCGCCATCGACAAGTTTCTTCTCGGGCGGCACCAGCTCGACCAATACCTACAACTTCGCTTACAACCAGGGCTTTGTTACCGGTACGCAGTTTCAGTTCGCCTTCAACAACACTTATGCCACCACATCAAACGGGGTTACGCTCCTCAGCCCGCAGTTGACTTCTGCCTATAAGGCAACCGTTACCCAGCATCTGCTGCAAGGGGCGGGAATCTGGGTGAACAAGCGGTTTATCTATCAGGCGCTGAACAACCGGCGGATCACCGACTCCTCCTTCCGCCAGCAGATTCTCTACACCGTCAACCAGGTGGAGACGATTTACTGGGGGCTGGTGCAGGCCTATGAGGATGAGCAGGCCAAGGAGCGTGCTCTGGAGCAGAGCACCAAGCTGCTGGGCGATAACAAGAAGCAGTTGGAGATCGGCACCATGGCCCCGTTGGACGTGGTCAACGCCGAGTCGACTGTGGCCTCGGACAAACAGGCGCTGATTAGTTCACAGAGCGCTTTGAACTATCAGCAGCAGATCATCAAACAGGCCATTGCCCGTAATCTGAACGATGCGGCACTCACCGCTGCGCCGGTGATTCCGACGGACCGCGTGAGCCTGGAGGCAATTCCAGAAGAGACGCAGCCGGTGGAGGCGTTGGTGCAGGAGGCCTTCCAGCAACGGCCCGAGTTGGAGCAGGCGGTGCTGACGCTACGCAACGATGAGATCACGCTGAAGGGCGCGCGCAATGCGCTGTTGCCGACCTTCGATGTTCTTGGCTATCTTTCTGGAACAGGAATTGCAGGTTCACTCAATCCGAATTGCCTTGGTGAGTACTACGGTGGCACCTGCCCGACGATCCCTACGACAGGGTACGGGACGGCAGCGCAGAATGCGTTCAACAACTCGGCTCCGGATAAGGGCATCGGCTTCAATGTATCGATTCCGATCGGAAATCGTTACAACCAGTCGGTGCAGGCCCGTTCACTGATGGAGTACCGGCAGGCCGAACTGCGCCTTGAGCAG
>CAZHKN010000186.1:0-10135 GCA_964532725.1 uncultured Occallatibacter sp. | reverse complement strand
AGACGAATTTGCCGTTGGTGATGTCCACCTGCCCGCCGCCGAAGTTGACCGCGTAGAGTCCGCGTTTGACGGAGCGGAGGATCTCGCCGGGGTCGTCTTCGCCGGCCAGCATATAAGTATTGGTCATGCGCGGCATCGGGATGCACTGGTAGCTCTCGCGGCGGCCCGAGCCGGTGTTGGCCGCGCCGGTCAGTCGTGCAGACAGCTTGTCGGTCAGGTAGCCTCTCAAGATGCCGTTCTCAATCAAGACAGTCTCCTGCGTGGCCGAGCCTTCGTCATCGACGTTGAGTGATCCTCTGCGTCCGGCAATCGTCCCGTTGTCAACAACAGTGACTTTGGGGCTGGCGACGGATTGGCCGATGAGTCCTGAAAAGGCCGAGGTTTTCTTGCGGTTGAAGTCGGCTTCGAGTCCGTGGCCGACTGCTTCGTGCAGCAGGATTCCCGGCCAGCCGGGACCGAGAACGACTTGCATTTCGCCTGCCGGGGCGGGCACCGCTCCAAGCTGTAGGATGGCTCCACGCGCGGCTTCGTGGGCCAAGCCCTCTGGGCTTTTGGAGCCGGCAAATTGGTCGAGTCCGGCGCGACCCCCGCCGCCTGCCGAGCCTTTGGTGGTGTTGGCCTCGTCTTTGGCGATGACAAATACATTCAGCCGGCAAAGCGGCTGGGTGTCGCTGGCGAATGCGCCGTCAGACGCGGCAATCAGAATGCGGCGCAACTCCTCAGAGTAGCTGGCGCGGACCTGCACGATGCGCGGATCGAAGGCGCGCGCGGCGCGGTCGGCTCTCAGAATGAGTTCCAGCCGCGCGGCCAGGTCCAGATCGAATCCGCCCAACGGCACCGGATAGAGGTCGGCAACCGGCGTCTCCAGAAATCCCTGCACGGGCTGCTTGGCCGGGCCGGAGGCGATGAGCGCGGCGGTGCGGGCAGCGTGGAGCAGGCGCTCTGGGCTGAGATTGTCAGTATAGGCGTAGCCGGTGCGCTCGCCGGAGAGAACACGGATGCCGCAGCCCGCGCTGGTGCCTTGCGAAGCGGATTTGACGATCTGCTCATCGACGCCCAGCGCCGTCGCCGTAACCGACTCAAAGTACAGGTCTGCGTAGTCGCCGCCTGCGCTGAGGGCCTCGCCCAGGCAGCGCTCCAAAAGTCGCTCTGTGATGCCAAACTTCTCAAAAAAATAACGATTGTGGCTATCGTTGGAATGGTTGCCGGGAACGGTACCGGTATTGCTGCGCAGGGAAGCGTCTTGTGTGCTCATCGTACCTCCCAGTTTACGCCCGCCGGAGCACATCCGGTGCGGCAAACGCTCGCAGCAGAGGTTTGAGCTTTCCCAGGTCGCCAACGACGAAGGACATGGGAGACCCAGCTGGTAGAGCGGCCGGTTCCTATTTTGATTCTGCGCCGTTCGTTCTCTTTCGCGTCATTCTCCATCATGCTAATATTCGGTTCATGAAAAAGATTCTTGCCCTTGCCCTGTTGTTGATGGTCTTTTCCAGTCCGGCGTTCGCTGCCGGCAGGCACCATCATCACCACTACAACCATCACCACCACCACAGCGCCTAAAACGGACCCCGGTCCCAATGCTGTACGGCTGCCGGGCAAATACGTGAAGTGTGCGATTCCATCGCCGCAAGCCGGCATGGTAAGGTTCGTGAGATGACAGATTTGGACGATCTCCGCTACCCGATTGGCCGCTTCAGCCCGCCTGCCAGCAGCATGGCCGGGATTCGCATGGCAAATATACAAACGCTGCGCCTCTTGCCGGAGCGGTTGCAGGCAGCGGTTAAAGACCTAGACGATCATCAGCTAGACACGCCCTATCGGGAAGAGGGTTGGACGGTTCGGCAGGTGGTGCATCACGTGGCTGACAGCCACGCCAACGCCTATATCCGCTTCAAACTTGCGCTCACTGAAGAGTGGCCAACGATCAAACCGTATGACGAAGCTGCCTGGGCCACGCTGCACGATAGCTTGTGGCTGCCCATCGATGGCTCACTGGCGCTGATTACCGCGCTGCATGGCCGCTGGGTGGCGTTGCTCGATTCCCTCTCGGACGATGACTTTCATCGAGGCTACAATCATCCCGAATCAGGCCATGTGAACCTGGCCAGAGCGCTCTCGCTCTATGACTGGCACTCGCGCCACCATACGGCGCACATCACCCGTCTGCGCTCTGCAAAGGGCTGGTAAGAGGCCGATGGCCGCCGGCGCGGAAGCCGCTTCCCCCGCCGCCTTGGCCAAATCTATTGAAGAGTATCTGGCTAGCCATCCGGCTGCGGCGCTGCTTGAGGATGGCCGCGTTCTTTTTGACATGCGCTTGGCTCGGTACTCGGTCACTGAGTCGCATGGCCGCTGCCTGCTGCAACTGTGGAGCGAGGAGCGCAACCTGGTCCGCACTGTCTCCGAGGTCAAGGAGCGGACGCAATGCCTGCGGCTAATGACTCGCCGCATGGGTGCTGCAAAACCTGTCGCCCTGGAGCTGGTGCCGACCAGTGACCGCCGCACTCCCACAGCCCGCGATGCAACCCGTCGCAATTATCAGCGACTGCTGGAGCGGGTGCTGACGCGCAGCTTCATGGGATCTAAGGTTGACGGCCTACGCTCGGCGATGGATCTGGAACACAGCTTTGGCCCGGCGTACGTGCGCGGACGGCTGCTGCATGGCACAGCGGCGGAGGCGGTGATCGGCGTAAGCCAGGCCGAGTCTGGCGCGATGGTGGACGGCATTTTGACGCTGGGCGTGCTGTGGCTCGACCATTGTAGGCAGAAGACGGACGGACGCCGCCACTTTGGCGGGTTGAAGGTGATTGTTCCTGCCGGGGCCTGGCGAACGACTGCGGAGCGAATGGCCTGGCTGAATCATGCCGCAGCTGATTTTCAACTTTTCACACTGGATGAGCGCAGCGAAGAGCTGACCGCGGTCGATTATCGCGATACCGGTAACCTGGAATCGCGGCTGATCCATGCCTTTGACCCGGCAACAGCGGTGGAGCGCTGCCGCGCGGGACTCGACAGGCTGTTGGCGCTGGTTCCTGCCAAGGCCAGAGAACGCATCGAGATTCGTCCGCGCTCGGCCACGGAAGTGGGCCTGCATTTGCATGGGCTGGAGTTTGCGCGGGTGCGGCACGGAGCTTCGGCCCACTCCTTTGCCTTGCAGGAGGAGGCCAGCTTTGGCGCCGGAGTAAGCGAAACGCCGCTGATAGCGGAGACCGAAGCTCTCTGCCGCGATCTCTTTGCCCGGCTCTTTCTCAGCCGCCATCCCGATGGAGCGCACACCGACCCGCTCTTCCGTTTGCAGCCAGAGCGCTGGCTGGAGGCGGAACTCCGGTCCGAAATAGCGCAACTGATGCCCGGCCTGCGCGACGACCTGCTCTATACACAGGTTCCGGCTCTCTCAAATGGAGACCGCAGCCTGCTGGACCTGCTGACTCTCGACCGCGGCGGCCGCCTGACGGTTCTGGAGCTGAAAGCGGATGAGGACCTGCACCTGCCCCTTCAGGCTCTCGACTACTGGATTCGCGTCCGGGCGCTCAATGCGGATCGGCAAGCTATCAGCGGCGGCTCCAGGGCACTCTCCGCCTTCGAGCGGCAGGGATATTTTGCGGGAGCTGAGGTTTCGCCGCTGCCGCCGCGTCTGTTGCTGGCCGCGCCGGCGCTGCGCATTCATCCGGCCAACGAGCCGGTACTGCGCTATCTTTCACCAGAGGTCGACTGGGAGATGATCGCCCTGAGTGAGCATTGGCGGCATGAGTTGAAGGTCGTCTTCCGCAAGCGCTGCAGCGACCACCTGCGCTGAGGCTGAGCGCCTGCGGCTTTTGGAAAATGAGCGGCGTTGCTGGGCGCGCCAGATCTCGATTCCGAGGCCTGGGCAGGCGTAATTCTCCACAACCTCGACGCAAACGATTCCCAAAAAGACAGTTCCCCCGCCAATATCACAGACTTACCCATGCACGTCCCGGCTAAACTACATTTGCGCACCTTTGGGCCGACCCTCTGCATCTACTGAGAAAAGAGATTTTTCACCCGCAACGATTTTTCCGCTTTGATTCGAAAGAGTTCCATGTCTCGATTGAATTCGCTTACCTCCACGGCACCGGCAGGCGCATTGACGCTGCCACTGGGTCTTGCGGCTCTATGCATCGGTTTTGCCGCCCTCGCGCCAGCCACTTGCTCCGCGCAATCCGCTTCCACATTCCAGGGCAGCGTTGTTCAGGGCGAGGCCACGGCGAAGCCGTTAGATCTCTCGCTCAACGAGGCGATTCAGCGCGGGCTGAAGAACAATCTCGGCATCATTCTGAGCAACACTCAGGCGGCGGGAGCCAGGGGCGACCGGCTCAGCCAGTTGCAAGCTCTGTTACCCGAGGTTGACGGCAGCATTAAGGAAACCGTGTCACAAATTGACCTGCCTGCCGAAGGCCTTCGCATCAAAGGCTTTCCCACAATCATCGGGCCGTTCGGATTCACCGATCTGCGCGCCTCGCTGAGTTGGCAGTTGATCAACGTCAACTCGCTGCGTAGCTATCTTGCCGCACGGCACAACTTTGCCGCCGCCGAGTTATCCGCTCAGGACGCGCGGGAGCTGGTTGTGCTCACCGTGGGCAACGCTTACCTGCTGGTGCTGGCTGACGAAACCCGTGTTGCCAGCGAAGAGGCGCAGGTTGCAACGGCAAAAATCTCGCTTGATCAGGCCATTGCCAACCACCAGGCTGGAACGGCGCCGCTGCTGGATGAACTCCGCGCCCGCGTCGACTACCAATCCCTTGAGCAGCAATTGATTGTTGCGCAGAATGCTTTGGCCAAGGACAAGCTGGCCCTGGCGCGCACCATCGGTTTACCTCTGGCCCAGAGCTTCAACCTGAGCGACAAAGCCCCCTACGCGGCCTTTGACAAGATGGATCTTGATGCGGCGCTGCGCGAAGCTCACGCCAACCGCAAAGATCTTGCCGCCCAGGCCGAGCAGACCAAAGCCGCCGAAGAGCAACGCAAGGCCGCAACAGCGGAGCGCCTGCCGACTCTCGCCTTCAACGGTGACTATGGCGATATCGGCGTGAACGTGAACAAGTCTCACGGCACAGGGGACGCAACCGGAACGCTGAGCGCGCCGTTGTTCAAGGAATTCGCGCTGCGCGGCCAAGCCCAACAGGCGCAGGCGCAGCTCAACAACCAGCAGGCTGAGTTGAGCGACAAAAGCGCTCAGGTAGACGCCGATGTGCGCGATGCCTTGCTAGACATTGCGTCTGCCCAGCAGCAGGTTGAAGTCGCCCGCTCCAGCGTCGAGCTTTCTAACGAGGCGCTGAGCGAGGCGCAACTACGCTACAAGAACGGCGTCAGCGATAACCTGGCCGTCAGCCAGGCCGAGCAGTCCGTCGCCCAGGCCAACGATCAATACGTCGCCAGCCTCTACCGGCACAATGTTGCCAAGCTGAGCCTGGCCCGCGCCCTCGGCGCCGAAGCACACTACAAAGATTTTCTGGGAGGAAAGTAATCGTGCCAGATCCTACACCGCCAACAACAGAACCGACACCTGTGATCGAGCCGC
This sequence comes from uncultured Occallatibacter sp., assembly GCA_964532725.1. Lineage (GTDB taxonomy): Bacteria > Acidobacteriota > Terriglobia > Terriglobales > Acidobacteriaceae > Telmatobacter. Next base: position 4,599 of record CAZHKN010000186.1, on the reverse strand, counting down.
AGAACTCCCGGCGTAGAGGCATTGCTATAGTGGTTGTCCTCGTCCTTGCCCTCGTCGCGGGCGGGCTTTGGTGGCGCTCCACGTACAGCGAAGATACCGACGACGCGCAGATCAACGGCCACCTCATCCAGGTCAGCTCCCGCATCACCGGGCAGGTGCTCAAGGTTGACGTCGAGGAGAATCAGGTTGTCAACAAAGGCGACGTCATCGCCGAGCTGGACCCGCGCGACTACCAGGTCGCGGTCGAAAACGCCGAAGCCGCTCTGGCCAGCGCGCAGGCCAACGCCGCTGCCGCGCAGGTCTTCGTGCCCATCACCAGCGTCAACACCGGCAGCAATCTGAACTCGGCCAATGCCGATGTCAGTGGCGCATCCGCTGCTGTCTCTCAGGCCCAGCATCAGTTGGAGTCCGCACATGACCGCGTCGCTCAGGCCAAGGCCAACAACACCAAGGCACAGGCCGATCTGGAACGCTACAAGCCGCTGGTCGAGAAGGACGTGATTAGCAAGCAGCAATACGATGCAGCGGTTGCCGCGGCTGACGCAGCCAAAGCCGCTCTTTCGGACGCCAACGCCTCTGTTCGCGCCGCTGAAGACGGCGTCAAAGTCGCGCGCGACCGCGAAACCCAGGCCCAGGCCATGCAAAAATACGCGCAGACCGGCCCGCAGCAGGTTGCCGCGCAGACCGCCCGCGCCAAGCAGGCAGAAGCGCAGGTTGCGCAGGCCCAGGCCCAGCTCGACCAGGCCAAACTCAACCTCAGCTACACCAAAATCGTTGCTCCCGCGGCCGGCATCATTACCCGCAAGAGCGTCGAGATCAACCAGAACCTCGCCGTTGGCCAGAACCTGCTCACGCTGGTCTCGCTTGAAGATCTGTGGGTGACGGCGAACTTCAAAGAGACTCAGTTGAAGCACATGGCCGCAGGGCAGGCAGTCGAAATCGAAGTAGACGCAACCGGGAAGAAGTACCACGGCCACGTCACGCAAATCGGTGGCGCAACCGGCTCGGTGCTGTCGCTCTTTCCGCCGGAGAACGCCACCGGCAACTACGTCAAAGTCGTACAGCGGCTGCCCGTCCGCATCGACTTCGACGACTTGAAGAACGAAGACCCCAATCACGCGCTGCGACCGGGGCTGTCGGTTGAGCCGAAGGTGATGGTGAAGTAAGATGCACACGATTGCCGCGTCTTGTATCAGGGCATGACTGCCGCAAACGCAGAATAATGAACGCCGGGGCTTCTGCCCCGGCGGGAACCTAAGTCAACTAAAGTCTGCTCCCTCAACGACTCAACCCACTTGATCGAGCAAGCGTGCTTTCTTATAGTCATAATCCTGCTCAAACGAAATCGTCCCAAGCAGCCCCAATATTTCAATCTGTTTCATGCGGGTTAACTTTTCCTGCGATTCCGCTTTGCGCTGCTCGTCAATTTCCGAACCCTTTTGCATTGCCATATCCCCGTATTCATACAGTGCCACAGATTCGGGGCTGCACATGAGCGATGAACCAAAGTTGTGCTTTGCGTTCCCTCGATAACGCATAAATTCCCCTTCGCTATTCCCCGCGTTCAATTTCAGCGTACGCCCTGTAAGCTAGAAGCAAGAGGCCAAAAGCTGAAAGCTAATAGCTGATAGCTGAATTCCAGATGAAAGACTCCATCCACGTATCGAAAGAAAATTACCTCAAGGCTGTGCTTGAAGCCGAGGCCGAGGGCCATCAGGTCATCCCGGCGCTGCTCGCCCACTGGCTTGAGGTTTCCGCGCCCGCAGTCACCATGGCCCTCAAGCGCCTCAAGCGCGACGGCTACGTTGAGGTGGGCGCGGACGGCATCGTCCGCCTCACCGCGCAGGGCCGCGAAACCGCCTACCGCACCGCGCTGCGCCACCACCTTATTGAGCGCATGTTGAGCGAGATCTTCGGCATGGAATGGTACGAGATCCACGAAGAGGCCGAGCGGCTGGAGCACGCCGTCTCCCCGGCCTTCGAGGCCAAACTCCGCGAAAAGCTCGGTGAGGCCGGAGCCTGCCCCCACGGCAACTCCGTGCTACCCGAAAGCCCCGCCGAGCGCAAGCGACGCGGCGAGCTTCCTCTCTCCGAAGCCACTGAGGGGCATAGTTATACTGTCGCCAGCCTCCAGGAGCGCGACCCCAAGCTGTTGCTCTTCCTCCATCGCACCGGCATCGGACCGGGCCAAAGCCTGCGCGTTCTCAGTCAAAATTACGACCAAACTGTTTCGATTGAGCTACCTGCGGATGGATCCGTGCAGAATTCAATTCTGGGAAGGCCGGCAGCCGAAGCAGTCTGGCTTTGCCCAAAAGAAAAATGAATTAAAAATAACAATAATAGTTAACCTAGATTAACAACCTATGCCATACTCTACTAGAGAGGCCTCCAAGCCCCATCCCCAGTCCTATGGCCACTGAAATCTATCCCAAGCCCGCGCTCCCCCGGCCCGTCGCGGCTGAGCCTTCGCTCCCCGAGGTCTTTTCCAGCGTCCGCGTCTCCAGCTCGCCCTTTTACTGGCGGCGGCTGTTGGGCTTTCTCGGTCCCGGCTTCCTCATCTCCGTCGGCTATATGGACCCCGGCAACTGGGCCACCGACATTGCCGGGGGCGCACGCTACGGCTACACGCTGCTCTCCGTCATCATGCTCTCTAACCTGACGGCGATCCTGCTGCAAAGCCTCTCTCTCAAGCTCGGCGTGGCTACCGGGCGCGATCTGGCCCAGCTCTGCCACGAAAGCTACGGCCGCCGCATCAGCTTCTTCCTCTGGGTCGGCGCGGAGATTGCCATCGCCGCCTGCGATCTGGCCGAAGTCATCGGCTCAGCCATTGCCCTCAACCTGCTCTTCCACATTCCGCTCTTTTACGGCGTGCTCATCACCGGTCTCGACGTGCTGCTGATTCTGCTCCTCCAGCGCTGGGGATTCCGCTATATCGAAGCGCTGGTCATCGCGCTGATCGGCACGATTGTCGCGATGTTTGGTGTGCAGATTTTTCTCTCCCGCCCCGAATACTGGCCGGCGCTGAAGAACCTCATCGTCCCTTCGCCATCGATTATCACCAATCCCGAAATGCTCTACATCGCTATCGGAATCCTCGGCGCGACAGTGATGCCGCACAATCTTTACCTCCACTCCTCCATCGTGCAGAGCCGCAACTACGAGCGCACGCCCAAGGGCAAGCGCGAAGCCATCCGCATGGCCAATATCGATTCAGCTCTCGCGCTGACGATGGCGCTCTTTGTCAACGCTGCAATTCTTGTAGTCGCAGCGGCGGTCTTCTATCGCAGCGGCCATTATGAGGTCGCCGCTATTCAGGATGCTTACAAACTGCTCTCGCCGCTGCTCGGCGCGGCGGGCGCCAGCACCCTCTTCGCCGTCGCCCTCCTGGCCAGCGGCCAGAACTCGTCGATTACCGGGACGCTCGCCGGCCAGGTCGTCATGGAAGGCTTCATCAACCTGAAGGTCTCGCCGTGGCTGCGCCGGCTCATCACCCGTTCGCTGGCCATCATCCCTACCATCATCGTCGTAGCCGTCACCGGCGAACAGGGCACGGAAAAGCTGCTGATCCTAAGCCAGGTAATTTTATCGCTGCAACTCAGCTTCGCCGTAGTCCCGCTGGTGATCTTTACCAGCAGCCGTAAAATGATGGGCGAGTTCGCCAACGCGCCGTGGCTGAAGTCGCTGTCGTGGTTCGTCGCCGCGCTGATTGCCGGATTGAATGGATGGTTTCTCGTGCTGATGATGCGATGAGGTAGGAAACAGGGGTTCGACGGACGCAGGCCAGCACGTGAAGACCTAGCTCAATTCTTTTAACAGATCAACATCCAGCCACATGGTTTCAATGATTTACAACGGCATAAATAAACATTCCACATCAATTTGATTTCATATCGGTGTACAATAGATACGGGTGATGTCCACAAGGAAATTGACAGTGGTGACCTCCCTGGGTTTATAGTGTCCGATCGACAGGAAGGTAAGGCTTTGCCACGGTTATCCATCCCTGAACGCTACCGTGCCGGCGTGGTCGCGCTTGCGGCTTTGCCCGAGGAAATCTTCGTCAAGTTATCAGAAGCGCTGAAAGCGGCTACCTCCGCAGAAACGTCTAGGTCTCTCGCATCCCAAATTGGACCGTCTCTCCCTTCTGTCCCTATCGAGACCTTATCAAGCATAATCGCGGCTGTTTCTTCGATGCAGAGCGTCTATGGGCGCGCCCATGTCACCAGCATCGAGACATTTGTGTCGGACATTTGGGATGCGTTCACAGAAGATGTCCCCGATATTGCTAATGAGATCAAATCGGAAGCCTTAAAATCGAGACTATCCCAACTGGTTGATGGAAAGACCATCAATATTACGAGTTCAAAAATCAACGAATTAAAGCTCGAAGTTGAGAGGTACTTTTGCCGGGCGAGGATTCTGACCGACGTTAGAACGGCCTTTTCGGGCGACCTTACTGAAGCTCCTCATGGAATGACGATACTGCATAATTTGCAGATTGGTTATCATGACGATAGAGGGGAGCACAAGGAGTTTTACGTCGCTTTGGACAGCCATGACCTTTTGTTCTGACAAACACCGGAGCTTCCCAAGATGGAT
>CAZHKN010000185.1:0-10156 GCA_964532725.1 uncultured Occallatibacter sp. | reverse complement strand
TTTAAGCCATGGCAATGACAACTGGAGGCGGGGGAGGCTACTCGTCCGACATCAATGTTACGCCCATGATCGACGTTCTGCTGGTTCTCTTGATCATCTTCATGGTCATCGTGCCGGTAACGCCCAAGGGCCTGGACGCGCTGGTTCCGCAGCCGCCGAAGACCCCGCAGCAGCAGAACAACAATGACCGCACGATTGTGGTGCAGGTGATTCACCGCCCCGGCGCGGTCCCGGCGTACAAGATCAACGAGACGGACGTGGAGAAGCGCGACCTGCAACAGCAGCTCACGGCGATCTATGCCAATCGCGCCGAGCGCGTGATGTTTGTGAAGGGCGATGACGATGTGAACTTCGGCTATATCGCCGAGGTGATCGATATCGGCCGCGCAGCCAGCGTGGATCACATCGGGTTGATGACCCCGAAGATTCAGGCCGGGCAGTAGTTCAGGCAGTTTGACTCGCTTTCCGCAAGGGGACTAGGAGATCAGCCATGAGAACCGAAAACCGTACCACCGATGCAACGACTTCTGAGATGAACGTTACGCCTCTGATTGATGTATTGCTGGTGCTGTTGATTATTTTCATGGTGATTGTTCCGGCTACTCCCAGGGGAGATGCCGCATTTGCGCCCCATCAGAATCGGCGGGATGGCGGCGGGGAATCGGCGGTCGTTCTCGAAGTAATGAAGCAGGGTAGCGGAGAGCCAGGCTTCAGGATCAATCAGCAGGAAATTGCGCGGCAGGATCTGCCAGCACGGCTTGCCGAGATCTATGCCAATCGCGCTCAGCGGGTTCTGTTTGTCAAGGGGGATGAACAGCTGAGCTTTGCAGAGATCGCGAAGGTGATTGACATGGGCCATGCGGCTGGCATTGACCATGTGGGCCTGATCACCTCCAAGGTTGTGAACGGACTCTAGGGGTTGCAGGCCGGCAGCACCGCGGGCGGGTTATGCCTCGGTCGCAAGCGCTGGATGGAAGGCAACTCCGGACGTAACAATTCGCAGGGCTGTGCTGCGGAACCTCCCGCCCGCGGCCAGGGATAAGATTCCAGGTTCGCGCCAACAGAGACGCGGCTTGAAGGAGAAGGATAAGAACATGAATGGACCCGCACGTATTACGGCGCTTGCGGTAGCCTTGGGCGGCATGATTGTTTTCATGAGCGGCTGCGACCGCCTCCGGGCGCGCGACGAGTTGAACAAGGGAGTGGAAGCCTACAAGAGCCAGAAGTACGAGGCGGCCATCAATCACTTCCAGAACGCAACACAGCTTGATCCCAGCCTGCCCATGGCCAAGAGCTATCTGGCCACGGCCCTGGCGCAGAACGTGGTTCAGGGTCTGGATACTCCGGAAAACCTGAAGACGGCGCAGGATGCAATTGACATCTTCCAGCAGGTTCTGACGAACGATCCCAACGATGTGAACAGCATGAAGCAGATCGCCGGCATTTACTTCAGCATCAAGAAGCTGGACGACGCCCGGACTTGGCAGAAGAAGGTTCTCGCAGTCGACCCGAAAGATGCCGAGGCGGCCTATACCGTTGGGGTAATTGACTGGACCCAGGCTCACAAGAATGTTTTGTCCGCTTTGGCTGAACAGAACCTTACCGATGACGGCAGTGGCAATGCCAAGGCGCCGAAGAAGATCCTGGACGAGATCAAGGACAAGAACGCCGCGCTTGTCGGAGAAGGTTTGCTGTACCTGAATCAGGCCGTGGCTAACCGCGACAATTACGACGATGCGATGGTCTATCTCAATCTCCTTTACAGGCGCAAGGCTGACCTCGACGCTGGCGACGATGCCGCCCGCAAGGCCGACGTGGCTGCCGCGGACGACTGGCGCACCAAGGCGATGGGAACCCGCAAGGCCAACGAAGAGAAGAAGGCCAAGGGACCGGGCGGAATCACGATGGATTCCAGCGGCAACCTGAAGTAACGGCAAACTATTTCTCTGTGCGAACGGCCTCCGCAGCTTGCGTAGGCCGTTTCGTTTTGCGGCGCACAGGGACTCGCCCGAGTCTGGCCTGAAATCACAGTTCAGTGTGCTGGCTCTCACTGAAAGCGGTTTGTGATTCTGCAAGAATCACGCCGCATCAATGGGAGGTTGCCATGGAAAACACTCTCCGTACGGCCAAATCGCAGCCGGCAGCATTTCATGCTGGATGGACGAAGCCGGAAACAATTCTATTTGCCACCGAGATTCCCGCTAACGAGAGGGCTTTCGGATTTGCACTGGCCCAAGCCGTTGAGTTCAACGCGACGCTGATCTTCTTCCATGTCTATGACACCCTGGTGGTCTCGGCGTCGGAGCAGTCGGGAATCCGTTATTACGACTATGCTGCGGCGGCGCGCGCCGAGATGCGGCATCTGGAGCCGATTGTACAGCGCGCCAGGGAACTGGGTGTTTCCTGTGAGGTAGTTGTGCGTCCGGGACTGGCCGCCGACCAGATTCTTGCATTTCTGCGAGAGCGAAGCATTGATCGTGTCGTGATGGGAACACACTCGCCAGGACCGATTGGCAAGCTGCTAGTTGGCTCAGTGGCCGAGGCGGTGCTGCGCACTGCGCATCTGCCGGTTTATATCGTCGGGCCGGAGGCGGTCGAGGGGAGCTATAGAAACTACGCTACCCGCACGATCCTTTGCGCGGTCAGCCAGCAGGAGGCTAGTCCGCAACTGGTTCGCTTTGCGGCTCAACTGGCTGTGCAACATGGGGCGCGGTTGGTGCTCCAGCATGTTCTGCGGGCGCACGAGCGCGCGGAAGTCCTGGCCGGCCATTCAATTCAGGAGATTGAAAGCGACCTGCTGCGGATGGTTCCAGTCGAGCTAATGGACCAGCTTACCGTGGAAGCGATTGTCGTCCCCGGAGAAGCATCGGAGGAACTGCTTTACCAGAGCAAGGCGCAGCAGGCAGACCTGATTGTGCTGGGTGCCCAGAGCGCGTCTGCATTTGCCGCATTAACCCGCCAGGGCGTCGTCTATAAGGTGCTGGCGCATGCGCATTGCCCGGTGATCACCCTGTCCCCTGCGGTGCTGGGAGAGAACGGCGCGAAAGCGGAAAAGCTGCGCCCGGTCGAGGTTTTTCCGGCGGGGATCTTCTAGTCTCCGTACCCTGCGGCCTGCCAAGGGCTGCCCACGGAAAATCCCGGAAGCTTTGTGTGCCTATCCGGTGGCATAGATCGAGGGATTGATGCGAAGGCTGAATGTACGGCGGACGAACTCTTCGAAGCCTGCCAGGGCAAGGGGCCTGCTGAAGTAATAGCCCTGGAAGGCGTGGCAACCGATCTCGGCAAGAAAGTCGCGCTGAGCAGCAGTCTCCACGCCCTCGGCGATGACTCCCAGACCGAGCGCGAAAGTGAGCGCGACGATAGTCTTGGCGATGGCTGCGTCGTTAGGGTCAATAAGAACGTCGCGCACAAAAGAGCGGTCAATCTTGAGCTTGTCGAGGGGCATTCGCTTCAGGTAGGCGAGAGATGAATAGCCGGTCCCAAAGTCATCGAGAGAAAAGCTGACACCGCGCTCCTGCAGGGGCACCATTTTGGCGATGATGTCATCCACATTGTCAACCATGAGGCTTTCAGTCAGCTCCAGCTCAAGCCGATGAGGGTTTGCGCCGGTTTGTTGCAGAGTTCGCAACAGAAGCTCTACAAAGTCCGGGCGTTGGAACTGGCGGGAGCTGACGTTGACGGAGATACGCAGGCCGGCCATCTCGGGGCGGGCGGCCCAAAGCGCCAGTTGACGGCAGGCAGCCTCGAGAACCCATTGGCCGATCGGCAGGATCTGTCCTGTCTCCTCAGCCAGGGAGATAAAATCCCCCGGCATCACCATGCCGCGCAGAGGATGATGCCAGCGCAGCAGGGCCTCCGCGCCGACCACCACGTCTTCAGCTCCCACCTGGGGCTGGAAATACAGCTCCAACTGCCCGTCGAGAGCGGAGCGCAGATCGGCCTCAAGTGCGGCGCGGTCGCGTACGGTCGCTTCCATAAGCGGATCGAAGAAGCGGCAGGTGTTGCGGCCATGCTCCTTGGCTTTGTACATTGCCAGATCGGCCTGCTTCAGCAGCTCGTCGACGGAAACTTCCTGGTCGTTAAACAGAGTCAGCCCAATGCTGCCGGAAGTATTGTGGCTGACGCTACCCAACTGAAAGCTGCGACTGAGTTCGGAAAGAATCTTCTCGGCAATGACTTCAACAGTGGCGGCAGCCTCTTCCTGTTTCTTGCCTACTTCGACGACCACCACGACGAACTCATCTCCACCCAGTCGCGCGACAGTGTCGTACTCGCGCACAGCGCTGGAGAGCCGGTTGGCCACTTCGTGCAGCAGCATGTCGCCAACGTCGTGCCCTTTGGTGTCGTTCAGGGTTTTGAATTTGTCCAGGTCGATCATCATCAACCCGCCGTAACTGCCGCTGCGTGCGCTGGCGGCCATTGCCTGCCGGAGCCGGTCAAGGAGCAGTTTGCGGCTGGGCAAGCCGGTTAGTTGATCGAGACGCAGCTCAACAGCGTCGCGGCTGTTATCGCGCAGCACGAGAAGAGCGCGGGCCATTACACCGACTTCATCGGTGCGGTCGATGCCGGGCACTTCGCCGTCAAAATCGCCATTTGCGACAAGTGCAACCCCCGCGGTGAGCTGCGAGATGGCGCGGGAGAGATTGCGGCCGAGCAAAAAGGTGATGACCCCAGCCAAAGCGATCAAAAGCGCCAAGACACGCAGCAGAGAAAAGGTTTCCGCCCGAAAGGCGGCGTCGATGTCGTCTGTGTAGACACCGCTGCCGATAGACCAGCCCCACGGCTTAAAAACGCGTGTATAGGCGAGCTTATCCAGCGGAACGGGCTGGCCTGGCCGGGGAATCTTATAGGTCGTATAGCCCGTGCCGGAGGCTTGCTTGCTGGCTTCAATGAGCTTCGAAACCATGTAAGAGACGCCCGGCCTGCTGAGCGAATCCGGCGGCTGGAGAAAATTTCGACCTTCCCACTCGGGATGCGACCCGTGAGCGACGCCCACGCCGTCCATCGTCCAGATGAAGAAATAATTCGTTCCGTCGTAGTGCATGGCGCGCACGGCGTCACTGGCCGCCTTGCGCGCATCAGCATCGGAGAGCACGCCCCGCGCTTCCTGATCCTGGTAGAAAGCGACCGTAGAGTAGGCCGTGTCGACGAGGTGTTGAACCTCGACGGCACGGTCATGAAGCAAAGACTGTTTGAGTTTGATCAGCGATACGAACGATATAGATGCCTGGAAGACGATGCCGATCGCCAGCACGAGCATGAATCGGGTTGAGACACTGAGACGCAGCCTGCGCATAAGGCGATCTCTTTCCGGCGGAAAATCAAGAGAGAAAAGGAACTCTCTTCATCGTCAATCGGCAACCGAGCCGCATTCTATGAATGGGATTTAATTGTAGAGTACTTTTGTATAAACTTCAGTGACTATTTCACAGGAGCGATCTCCCATCGAATAAAAGGCAATAGCAGAGAGAAACCAACTGGTTGTGCGCGCGACTATAGAGAAACCAGGGATGGTGTATCCCCCGAAAGCATGCCCCTCCAGTTGACGCGACCATCAGGGAGCGGCAACCCTGTACAAAACTCAACAGGACACAGTAACCCTGGTTTCTAACCCTGGTTTCGCTCTATGGTTCCAGGTCTACTCCACGCCCAAAGGCAAAATGGCCTTTTATCTTGCGGGCTACCGGCTTGGGTGAGGGGTAGTACCAGGCTGCGTCGAGATTTTCCTGCCCATCAACCAGCAGGCTCATATAGCGGGCCTGCCCTTTTATGGGGCAAAGAGAGGTGGTAGAACTGGGAAGAAAATATTCCCGCTTGAGGCTTGCCTCGGGAAAATAAAGAGTTCCGTCAACGGTTTGCGTTTTATCGCTTTCGGCAATGACTTTGCCATTCCAGAGTGCACGCGCCATGAGTTGATCCGCTCAATCGCTCCACAAGATTGTTGTCCCCTCCCAGAAGCGCAAATAGCATCTGGAAGGGGAACGGATACGACTGTAGCAGAGAAACAGCCGCAGATCGAGTCCGGCGGCGGAAAAAGTCCAACTTAGGGTACTACTTGGCTTCCGCGATCGAGTCGATATGTACTGATTTCTTGTCTGAATTGGCGGTGGCCTTGATGATGACGTGGTCGCCGTAGTAGCCCTTGACGGCGTCGGGGTTATCGATGGTCCAGACGGCTTTCTTCGCCTCATCTACGAAAACCGGGGTGTCGCCACCGTCAATGCATTTCTTGACGCAGGAGGCGCCGGTGCCGGCGTGTTTGGCGGCGCACATAGAGTCAGAGATCCAGCCGTTGATGGAAGTGGAATCGGCGGCGCGCGCGGTGAGCGCGGCGAAAGACAGAACTAGAATCAGCGATGCGAGAATACGTTTCATGGAAAACCTCCGGGGGAACGATAATATGCGTACAATCTTTCGCCTTCCATCATCCACCTTGGGGGCGATTTGGGCAAGAGGTAAGACGGCGCGATTTGGCCAGATCAAAAGAAGCAGAGATTTATTTACTGTTTTGTCATGCTGGCGCGGCGGGCCTCGAGGTTCTTAACTGCGATCTCGTAGCGCGCGGCGGCCGAGGTATAGCGCGCGACCAGTTCCGAGGTCTTCTTCAACATTCCGGGATTCTTCGCGCGGATGGCGTCGAGGATAGGCGCAAATTTGGCCAGTAGAAAGAAGCCTTCGCCGTTGCAATCGACAAACAGATCGGCAGAGACGGCTCCGTGCAGCACCATAGCGGCGGCCATCTCCCAGTAGGTAAGCACCTGGCGGAGAAAGGCATTGTGGGGGTCGTTGGGATTGGCGGCAACCGCGAAGTACTCCTCGGCGGTTGTCGGCCAGAACTCGCCGCCCACCCAGGCGCGGGCTTCGCGCATCAGGGGTTCGGTGCGCAACTCATAGAGCTTGAGAATGATTCCGGCATCGGCGGGGGTTGCAAGCATAGATTCCATAAAAGGTTCTCCGCTGCAATGATAGCGGGTGCGGACGGGACGCGCTGTGGAATCGGTGACGGTCTTCCAGGGATGGTTGCATGATCGCAGTGGGGATGGGTTAAACGGGGAGACGCACGGTCTCAGGCGGCGGTAGCGCTTTTCGCCTTGGCGGGAGTGCCGGGCTTGCCGGTGGCAGCGCCGGCGGCGAGTTCTTCGTCCGTGTAGTAACGGCCAGAGCCGTCGAGTTCGCCGGAGGCCAGGCGGCGGGAGACTTCTTCGAGTCCCTGTCTGACAGCATCGTGAAACTCGTTTGAGGTCATGTTCTTCATTTACAAGCCTCCTCAATCTTCGCCCAGCGTTCTGCATCGTGTACCAGGAAGGCGATACCTTCTCGCTTTTCAGCGATCAGAATCTGATGCCTTTCGCTATTATCGTAAATTTCGGCATCATCCGCCAGTGGAAGATAAAGATTTCGCATATTCGAGATGCCGGCGTAATATCTTCGGTAAATTACCTCGGTAGGGATATTGTGGCCTCCCTGACTCACGCGGCGAGCAACGCGGGCGATCGCAGCCTCAGGAGTCTGGAGCCAGAAATAGAGCAGCTTGATCCTCCATCCGCTCTGTTTGCATTGCGTTAGAAGCCGGAGATAGGATTTGCCGGAGCACGTTGTTTCCAGTGCAAAACTCTCACCCTTACCGACCAGATAGCGCATTCGCTCTATCAACTGACGACCTGCCGCAAAGCAGCCAAGTCAACGTTGTCAGGTGAGAGTTCACGTGCGATATCGTCTGCGTTCAGAAATTCATGAAGGTCGAAAAACTCTGGCACCAATACGCGCGCGGCGGTGGTTTTGCCCGCGCCGTTGGGACCGCCGAGGATGACTATCTCTTTCACTGGTCCTCGTTAAGTGAGCCTCGACATTTTAGTCCTGCTATCTTCCTTCGACCTTGTGCGCGCAGTTCACATTATTAGGAAGAGCATAGCCATAAGCGCAAAACTAACAAGGTTCTCGAATATCTGCAAGAGTGCGCGCCGTTGCGCTGGATCATCCGTGACCCGAGCGGAAATTCGAACAACTTGACGGCGCGATGCTGACGCGGCAAGCAAGAAAAATAAAGGCATAAGAAGAGAAACAATGAAGCCAAAGATGTCTGTGAAATTGTCTAGTCCGCTCTTTCCTGCCGAGCGGCGAACAAAACGGTCGATGAGCTGCATTTCAATCGCAAACACAATAAAGGCATAGAACGCGGTCCGTAACCAGCCCAGCGGCTCATCGGCGGAATCAATTGGTTGCTGTGCCGGAGTATCCGGCACACTCTCATTCGCATTGATGCTTGCCATAATTTCTTCCTTACGCCGGCTGTAACTCCTTCTTGCTCCCCTTCTTCTCAGCCTTCTCCGCCACCGGCCCATGTGTCTCAGCCGTTGGCGGCGGAGGCGCGTCGCCAATCCGCTTCGAATAGCTGCACTCAACAGCAACCGGAGCTGCCGCTGCCGCGGCGGCTTTGGTTTGTTTTGCGGCTTTCTTCTTCGGTGCTGGCGCTTCTTCCTCTGCGGCTTTCTTCTTGTTCGGGCATTCGAGATAGATGCCAGAGCGCAGCACCTTTTCGATCAGATAGGGACTCTTGCACTCGGGGCAGGGCTGGGCGACCGGCTTGTTATTCGAGGTGAAGTCGCACTTGGGATAGTTGGTGCATCCCCAGAAGATGTTTCCTCGGCGGGCCTTGCGCTCGGCCAGGTCGCCGACGCCGCACTTGGGGCACTTGAGTCCTTCGATGATGTTCTGCTTAACGTACTTGCACTTGGGGTATCCGGAGCAGGAGACGAACTCGCCGTACGATCCCTGGCGCAGCACGAGGGGCTTGCCGCACTGCGGGCAATCTTCGCCGACAGGCTGCGGCGCGGAGACTTTCTGCTGCTGCTTCTGGCTCAGCTTGCGGAATGTTTTGCAGGGCGGGTCTTCATTGAACCCCGGACAGGACATGAACATGCCGAACGGTCCGCGCCGCAGCACCATCACCCGGCCGCAGTTATCGCAATACTCCTCCTGCTCGGTCGCCTCCTGGCCTTCGGGGGTATTCATATCCGGCTTACCGGCGGTGTTTTCCTTGGTAAAAGTGCAACTATTTTTGTCTTTCTTGTTATAGGCCGAGCAAGCAAAGAAGCTGCCGAATTTCCCCCACTTGAGTAACAGCGGCGACCCGCAGAGATCGCACTTTTCGTCCGTCTTGACCTCCATGCGTTTGATGTCTTCCATCTTGTCGCCGGCGTCTTTCAGCTCCTCGACAAAGTGGTCGTAGAAGCCATTCATCAGGTCGGTCCACTTCTCTTTGCCTTCTTCGATGTCGTCAAGTTCCTCTTCAAGGCGCGCGGTGTAGGCGGTATCGAAGATATACGGAAAGTTCTTGACCAATAGGTCGCAAACCACCATTCCTATCTCTGTTGGATAGAAACGGTTGGCGATTTTAGTTACATATTCGCGGTCCTGAATGGTGTTGATGATCGAGGCATAAGTAGACGGCCGACCAATGCCGCGCTCTTCCAGCACCTTGACCAGCGAAGCTTCGTTGTAGCGTGGCGGCGGCTCCGTGAAGTGCTGCTCCGGTTCGAGTTTGTCGAGTCCTAGAGCCTTAACGCCATCGAGGTTGGGCAGCTTGTTGCTGGACTCGTCGTCTTCGTCCTTCTTCTCTTCTTCGACTTCGTAAACCTTGAGGAAGCCGTCGAAGCGCACTATGGAACCCGAGAGGCGGAAATCGTAAGTTTTTTTGTTTTTCTCGGAGACGGCGGCAATCTTCGCGGTCGTCACGTCAAAGATCGCGGGAGTCATCTGCGAGGCGACAAAACGCTGCCAGATGAGCCGGTAGAGCTTGAGCTGCTCCTCGGTGAGATAGCGGGCGACGGACTCCGGAGTACGCGCGGCGTCGGTGGGGCGGATGGCTTCGTGCGCGTCCTGCGCAGCTTTTTTTCCTTTGTAGCTGTTAGGCGTGGCGGGCAAGTATTTTTGGCCCAGGTTTTTCGCGATCCAGTCACGCGCAGCGGTGATGGCCTCGGGTGCGACGCGCGGCGAATCGGTTCTCATATAGGTGATGAGTCCGGTCGTGCCTTCGGTGCCGAGATCGATGCCTTCATAGAGACGCTGGGCGACGCCCATGGTGCGGCGGACGTTGAAGCCCAGTTTGCTGGAGGCATCGCGCTGCAATTGGCTGGTGATGAAGGGCGCAAGCGGC
>CAZHKN010000184.1:0-10224 GCA_964532725.1 uncultured Occallatibacter sp. | reverse complement strand
ACAACTTGACTGGGATACGGACGATGGACAGATCGCGGCCATTGAGCTGATTGGCCTCTCACCAGATAAAACGAAGTTTGCGGCGAGCTTTATGATCGCGGAAGGAGACGGTCAATTGCACGGGCCTGTAGTTTACGACCTAAAAACAAAGACAGCAAATTATCTTGCTCTGGAAGACAAGATTCAGAAACGCATTCATGGCTGCGATCAAAACGAAGATTTTATCGGAGTAACAAACACAGGGGAAGCGATCTTTGCGATTCTACCCAGCGAATATTCAGATACGCCTGAATGTGGCGACAAAGGAGTCTGGCATTTCAATCTGAAAACCGGACGAGTCTATCGAGTCGCAAAGATTTCAGGGGATAAATGGCAATGAGCATTCGACTGGAACCCTCGCAGCGCGGTGCACTTCCTTTAACGCTTTGCATTGTGCTCGGCTGCATTCTGGTCGTGGCAATGTCATTTTCTTCAAAAGCGCAAACGACTCAAAAGGCCGTCACCAGCCCTGATGAACAATCCTGCCGAACCTTCGTGCAGAAATTCTACGACTGGTACTGGAATCAGCCTTCCAATACGATAAACGGACATCGGCCCAGTGTGCGAGATTTCCCGAGCTACTCCGATGCGCGGCAGTTGAAGCCACCGATATTAAGCAGGCAGCTTATCGAGCTAATCGAGAAAGACGAAGAAGCATCGAAAGCGGCAGGTGGAGACATCGTCAATCTGGATTTTGATCCATTCTTGAATAGCAATGGTCCGGATGGAAAATATCTCGTTAAAACCGTAAATGTTGTGGATGGAGTATGCCAGGCGGCAATCGAAGGCGGACATGGTGTCCATGAGACTGCGGAATTGGAGAAGACCGGCTCAGCGTGGTTGTTTGTCAATTTCCACTACAGCTACTATTCCGAGGACGGAAAAAAGAAACAATTTCCAGATAATGATTTAATCCACATTCTTAGCCGGTAGTACATTGAGGATTCTCACATGAGCACTTCCCCTGTTCCACCATCCTACACCGAACCCTGGCTACGCGGAACCTACGCCGAAGTTCCAGCGATAGGTCGCGCGGTGCTTCACGCGCTTGATCTGGCGCTCGACGATCTGACCAAGTGGACCGAGGGGCTTACGGATGAAGAGGTGCGGAGCACCCCGCTGGGCCTGCCTTCGGTGGCCTTCCAACTGAAGCACATTGCCCGCTCGACAGACCGGCTGCTGAGTTATGCCGAAGGCAATCAGCTTACGAGTGAGCAGTTGGCCGCGCTCAAATCCGAGCAGTCTGGCGAAGAAACGCTCGCCGCGCTGCTGGCCGAGGTGCAAGCCTCATTCAGCAATGCAGCGGAGCGGGTGCGGGTGCTGGCCACGGCGGATTTCAATACCTTTCGCGGCGTCGGCCGTAGGCAATTGCCCACTAGCATCGGCGGCGCGCTCGTCCATGTGGCCGACCATACCCAGCGGCATGTGGGGCAGGCGGTGACAACGGCGAAGGTCTTGAAGGCGCTGCGCGGTTAGTAAAATAAATTCATTGGGCGGATTCAAGAACGAAGTGCAACGGGTTGGTTAGAGTGTAACTGCTTCGAGAAGACTTGGTGTGGAGTTTTATAGCCGAGAGATTTTCTGGGGCGGTGATTTAGGCGGTCTTGGGCCAGGGCGATCTCGGCATCTGTTACATCTTCTAGATTGCGCTGCTTGGGAAAGAACTGGCGCAGCAGTCCGTTCAGGTTTTCGTTGGCGCCGCGTTCCCAACTGGCATACGGATGGGCAAAATAGTAGTTCAACTTCAAGTCCTTTGCGATGCGCTCGTGCTGGGCGAACTCCTTGCCGTTATACGTGGTCAGAGTATGCGCCAAATGCGCGAATGGCTTGAGTTTTCTGACCAGAGCCTGGCGCACCGCCGCCGCCTGTTTACTGGGCACACGCTCAATCAACGCATAGCGGCTTTTGCGCTCGTTGATGGTGACCAGAGCCTGCGAATGACGCGCTCCGATGACTAAATCCGCCTCCCAGTCGCCGTATCGTTTGCGGCTCGCGACGATGGCCGGTCGCTGCTCGATCGAAACCTGATGGGGAATCGTACCGCGCCGTTCGCGCACTCCGCGCCGCTTGCGCCGCTGCTTGTGAACGCGCAGAGCTAAGTGCAACGAGCCGCCAGCGCGCTTGTCTTCATAGATGCGTTGATAGATGGCTTCGTGCGAGATAGACGGCAGGCCTTGGACGCGTTGATGGCCGGCGATTTGTTCGGGACTCCAGGTTTCGGCGAGCTTTTGCTGGGCAAACTCCCAGGCCGCGGCGGGGACTCGGCGCACATTCCGAGCGCTGATCTGGCTGCGGGCAGCGGCCATCAACACGGCCGGTTGCCCCTGATAGGAGCCAACGACGCGGTTGCGGCCGAGTTCACGGCTGATGGTCGAGGCACTGCGTTTCAACTTGCAAGCGATGGCCCGCATGCTGAAGCCAGCCGCAAGAAACGCACAGATTTGGTATCGTTCTTCTTGGATGAGGTGACGGTAGCGCAACCTGGAAATCCTTTACTTGGCGGTAATGGTTTCAAGGATGCTACCTCATCCCATCCACCCCCCGCTCGGATTACCCGTTGCGCTTCGTTCTTGAATCCGCCTTGCTATAAACTGGGAGATGGAATGCTGAGAGTCGGCTTGATTACGTTGGGTCTGTCGGTCTGCCTGCTTGTATTTTTTTTTGTCTTATCGGTACTCGGAGTCACGGGTGTTGGACCATGTGGTCCCGATCTCTGTGGATTGATCTTGCTGCTCGGGTTCCTGCTGACAGGATGTGCCGGAGCGCTGTTCATCGGGATCGGGGTGGTGAAATCTGCGATTGACAGATTTCGTCAACGTATGGCCGGTGATATAAATATTTAGCCGGGTGCCCCATGTCCCTCGCTTTTGGGGACATGGGAAAGCACAAAAGCCTAACGAGCCCGCTTCTCACTCACCAGCGACTCCAAAATGTGCCCCATCTTTTCGTGCTTGGTTTTCAGGTAGCGCTCGAAAGTCTCTTGCGGCGCAACCTCGGCGCTGACCCGCTCCACGACTTTGACCCCAGCGGATTCAAGGGCAGCGACCTTTTCCGGATTGTTCGTCATTAACCGGACAGCACGCACGCCCAGCAGCTTCAGCACTTCGCCCGGCAGTTCGTAGGCGCGGCAGTCGGCGGCAAAGCCCAGCTCAACGTTGGCCTCAACGGTGTCCAAGCCCTGATCCTGCAACTCGTAGGCCTTCAATTTGGCCATCAGGCCGATGCCTCGGCCCTCCTTTTGTTCGTAGAGCAGGATGCCCGCACCCTCCCGGCTGATGCGGCCGAGAGCCAACTCCAGTTGCAGCCGGCAGTCGCAGCGGAGCGAGCCAAACACATCCCCGGTAAGACACTGCGAGTGGATACGGACCACTGGCGGCGCGGAATGAATATCTCCCATCACCAGCGCAACCAGCTCTTCGACAGGAGCTTGCAGGCAGTTGTGCCCGTTGCCGTTCGTCTGTGCCTGCACCAACGTGCCCTCAAAGCCCAGAATGCGGAAGGCTCCCCAGCGGGTTGGGAAATCCGCCTCGGCGATCTTCTTCACGCTCGTAAATCCCATATCTCCATTCTACGCGGCAAGGAGTTGGTTCCGGCACCCGCCATGACAGTCGAATGACACTCAAATGACATTCAGCCGGTCGGCCTGGCCTGGCGGACTCACCGTTGGCGAATTACCCGCGCTTGCGCAGAGCCAGTTCGACGACGCGGAGCATCTCGGCCTGCGGAGCCGGTTTGCCGGTCCAGATTTCGAACTGCCGCGCCCCCTGCTGGACGAACATCTCCAACCCGCTGACGACCGGGATGCCGCGATCTTTGGCCAGCCTGAGCAGCGGCGTTTCCAACGGGTTATAGACCATGTCGAAGACCAGGGCGGCGTTCAGTTCGTTCTCGGCAATAGGCAGCGCCTCTTTCGACCCGGCCATGCCGCAGGGCGTCGAGTTGATCAGCGCGTCAAAATGCAGCTTGGCGAATTGCTCGTGCTTCAGCGCCTTGGCTTTGGCTTCTTTGGCCAGGGCGACGGCGTTCTCATGGGTACGGTTGACGATAAAAACCTCCGCGCCCTGATCGACGAGGCCAAAAACAGCAGCCCGCGCCGCACCGCCCGCGCCTAGCACAGCAATCTTCGCTCCCTTCAGCCGCAACCGCTTTTCCAGCGGCCGGACAATTCCCTCGACATCTGTGTTGAAGCCAATGATCTTGCCGTCCGTAGCAACGCGCAGGGTGTTGCAAGCGCCAATGCGCGCGATCAGCGGGTTGGCATTGGCCAGATACGGCAGAATCTCCTGCTTCAGCGGCATGGTCACTGCTGCGCCGGCCAGCGGCAGCTCGGCAAGCAGCTTGAGCAGGTCCGCGAGCGCGCGCACCCTGAGCGGCAGCAGCACGGCGTTGACGCCCTCGCGGCGGAATGAGGTGTTTTGCATCAGCGGCGAAAGCGAGTGGGTAATCGGGTTACCCAGCACGGCAAAAACGCGCGTGGCGTGATCGAGCTGCTCGAAGCGGTAGAGATCGCGCAATGTATGCGCGGTGATCTGGCCGGGAGCGGTAGCCAGCGTGGCGTCGGCTGCGTCACCAAATGCGGCAAAAGTGAAGGCCGCCCCGGCGCGGACGCCGAGCACGCGGCTGACGATCCCTTCCTCACCCATTGCGATGCCGATCACCTGCGCAGAGGCCGAGCGCTCCCGAATGAGCTTGAGGACGGCGAGATTGTCGGCCAGAGTCTTCGCGGTCGACACCACCTTCACAAAATCCGGATTGAAGGCAGTGATGCGATCGGCGGCCTGGTCAAGCGCCTTGGTGCGAGAAAAGTCGTGAAAGCTGACCAGCAAAGCCGCGCCCGCCTCGACGAGCTGCGAACGAAATTTGGCAAGCTGTGCCGGCCTGGCCTCTTCGGCGGATTCGAGTTCCAGGTCAACAATCTGGCAGCCGGATTCTGCCGCTGCTAGCAATACTTCCAGTTCCTCATTCAGGGAGCCTGCGAAGTGCCCTCCGTTCGGCTCGCGGCGGCAGGTCGCAATCACGATGACATCCCGATGCCCGGCGAGGAATTCCGCCACTTTGGGCAGCGCCACGGCAGGTTTGGGCAGCGCATCGAGGCGGAATTCCAGAAACTTCGAGTCGCCCAAGGCCGCCTGAGCGCGCTCAATCAGCTCAGAGGGCAAACCGGCCTGAATAGCGATGCACAGCTTGCCGACACGCGGCCGGGGAGCGGCAGCGGCGGGCGCCGGTTCGGACAGAACCGGGCCGTCAGCCGGAATGGAAGCAGTGCGGGGCATAGGGGCCAATTGACGCATCTTAATGGGGTTCACTTCGGGATGCAAGAGCACCGGAAATTTTATTGCGCGCCGGACACCCCGCCGCCAGCCCTGCCCACTGTGGCACTCTAGTACTTTGGAGGAGATTGAACCCATGCCCGCTGAGACTGCCGTTGCCACAACCCAAGACCTTCACTGCTGGGAGACGGGCGGAGCCGCCTCCGCCGAGGCCCTTGCCGCCTGGGTGAGCGCGCGCCTGTCCGCGCACGAGGCCGCTCTGGCCGCGTTGCTAGCCGTAGAGGGCGCTCGGACGACGGAAAACACGCTCAGCCTCTACGACGTGGCCATCGAGCAGCTCAATCTAGCCGGAGCGCAGGCGGGAGTACTGAACTCTGTCGCCGCCGACAACGCCGTGCGTGACCAGGCGCAGGCCGAGTCGCAGCGGATCTCCGTCGCGGCCAGCGCCCTGGGCTTGAACCGCGCGGTCTATGAGGCGCTGGCGGCAATTGACCTGACCGGCGTGAGCGCCGCGACACGGCACTTTGTCGAGCGGACGCTGCTCAGCTATCGCCTGGCAGGCGTGGACAAAGACCAGCAGACCCGCGACCGGATCCAGGCATTGCACGAGAAAGCAACCCGGCTCTCGCTCGAATTCAGCCGCAACATTCAGGAGGGCGGCAAGACGATCGAGGCCATAGCGGCGGAGTTGGACGGTCTGCCCGCTGACTACCTCGCCCGCCACCAGCCGGACGCTGAGGGAAAAATCACGCTGACCACCGACCAACCCGACATGCAGCCGGTGTTGACCTTCGCCTCAAACGCCAAGCTGCGCGAGCGAATGTTTCTGGCCTACAACACCCGTGCTTATCCGGTAAATCAGCCCATTCTGCTCGACCTGCTTGCCACCCGCCAGGAGCTGGCGACGATTCTTGGCTTCCGCAGTTGGGCCGACCTCGCCACAGCTGACCAGATGATGGCTTCGGCGGCAAACGTGCGCACCTTTTTAGCCAAGCTCAATGAAGCCAGCCGCGCGGGAGCGCGCCGCGAGCATGAACTGGTGCTTGATTTCACCCGCCAACGTGAGCCAAACCTCAACGCCATCGACATTACCAGTCGGGCCTATTGGTATGAGCAGTTCCGGCGCTCCGCCTTTGATTTCGACTCGCAATCCGTGCGGCCCTACTTCCCGTATGCGCAGGTCGAACAAGGCGTGCTGGATACAGCGGCAAAGCTCTTTAAGATCGAATTTCACCGTTCCAATTCCACGGCATGGCATCCGTCGGTTTCTGTTTTTGATGTGATTGAAGATGGTGAGACAGTGGGTCGCTTCTATCTCGACATGCATCCCCGCGAAGGAAAAGATAAGTGGTTCTCCGCCGCGCCGGTAGTTACCGGAGTCAGTGGGAGATATCTGCCCGAGGCCGCGTTGATTTGCAACTTCCCCGGCGGGGATAATACAGATCCAGGACTGATGCAATACTCCGACGTTGTCACTTACTTCCACGAGTTCGGTCACTTGATGCATGCGATTCTGGGCGGACGCACAGAGTGGGCCGGGCTTTCCGGCTTTGCCACCGAGGGCGATTTCATCGAAGTTCCATCGCAGATGCTGGAGGAGTTCTTCCGCGATGAAAAGCTTCTGCAATCCTTCGCGAAGCATTACCAGACGGGCGAAGTCCTTCCCGCTGAAATTATCAAGAAAATGAAGCTGGCAGGGGCCTTCGGCAGAGCCGACTGGGTGCGTTCGCAACTCTACTACACCACGCTCTCGCTCGACCTGCACGACCAGGAGCCCGCGGGGCTGGATCTGGATGAAGTTACAAAAAGACTCTATGAGAGTTTGCAGCCATGGACCTGGCTGCCCGGCAACCGCATGTATTCGAGCTTTGGCCATCTTACCGGTTACTCGTCGAATTACTACACCTACGCCTTCGACAAAGTCATTGCTCTCGATTTCTTCGCTCAATTTGACCCTGCCGACTTACTCGGCTGCGATGCAGGAGCACGCTACCGGACAACCGTCCTGGAACAGGGTGGATCGAAGCCGGGCCGCCAGATGGTGCGCGAGTTCCTTGGCCGCGATGAAGAGTTTTCCGCCTTCAGCAATTGGCTGAATGAAGAATTTGAAGGAGCGATCCTGCAAAAAGTTCAAGGATAATGTACCTTTTGACGAGGCCTCTGCATCGGCCTGCCCGCGGACAACAAATCAGTTCAAGAAACTCGCTCGAAACTTCACTCCCGGAGGATCTTCATGCGTAGTAACCATGCCACAGCCGCGGCCCTGCTCGCTCTGGCCGTTTTTTTCGTCCAGCCTGCCTTTGTGTACGCTGACGACGACACACCCGCTAAGTCCGCAAGTTCGGATAAATCTTCCGACAAGCCAGCCGAGAAGGCTCCGCCCGCTGAAATCACAACCCAGGGATCCGTTGACATCGGCGGCCAGCACATCGCGTACAACGCTACCGCGGGCACGCTCACCGTTGGCGCAACCGACTCTCAAGACGCGCAGCTCGGCCTCGACGGAAAGCCGCAAGCCGGCTCTCAGTTGGCCATCTCTGAACCCAAGGAGGCCAAAGACGCGCCGCCCATCGCGCGCATCTTTTATGTGGCCTACTTCAAAAAGGATGCCAAAGCCGAAGACCGGCCCCTCACCTTCTTTTTCAACGGCGGTCCGGGCAGCGCCAGTGTCTGGCTGCACATGGGCTCACTCGGCCCCAAGCATGTGGTCACCGACGGCGACCAGCACCTGCCTGCCGCGCCCTACAAACTAGCCGATAACGCCTACTCGCTGCTCGATACCAGTGACTTGGTTTTCATCGACATGCCCGGCACAGGCTTTGGACGGCTCGTCGGCAAGGATGCTGAAAAGGCCTTCTGGGGCGTCGATGAAGACGCCAATGCTTTTGCCCGGTTCATCGCGCGCTTCATCACCAAGTACAACCGCTGGAACTCGCCCAAATACCTCTTCGGCGAGAGCTACGGCACCACCCGTTCCGCTGTTCTTGCCGACATTCTCCAGAACCGCAAAGACATCGACCTCAACGGAGTAATCCTGCTCTCGCAGATATTCAACTTCACCTCCGACATCGACGCCGCCAGCGACAATCCCGGCGTGGATCTGCCCTACGTACTGGCTCTGCCCACTTATGCAGCAACCGCCTGGTATCACAAGAAGCTGCCCCTGCAACCCGCCGCTCTCGATCCATTCCTCAAAGAGGTAGAAGATTTCGCGATGGGTCCGTTCACTCATGCGCTGGCTCTCGGCACGGACCTAGGCGCGGCGGAAAAGCAATCTGTCGCAGAGAAGCTCCACGAGTACACCGGTCTGCCTGTTGCCTACCTGCTCAAAGCCAATCTGCGCGTGGCCGGCGGCGAGTTTGAAAAGACTCTTCAAGGCGATCAGGACCTGACCACGGGCCGCCTCGATACCCGCTACTCCGGACCCGATCTCAACCCGCTCAGCGAGAATGCCGAGTACGATCCGCAGAGTTCGGCTATCTCCTCGGCCTATGTAACGCTCTTCAACGACTATGTGCGCCGCGACCTCAAGTATGGCGAAGGCCAAACCTATCTGCCCCGCGCGCAGTTTGGCGGTACGCACTGGGATTTATCGCACAACGGCAACACCATCAGCCTCAACGTAACCAACGATCTCGCCAATGCGCTCAAGACCAATCCCCGTCTCAAGATCATGGTCAACGGAGGCTATTACGATCTGGCCACGCCGTATTTTGCCGCAGCCTACGAAGATAAACACCTGCCCATTCCGCAGTCGCTCGCCAAAAACATCGAGTACGATTGGTACGAATCCGGCCACATGGTCTACGTGCGCGATGAGAGCCTCAAGCAGCTTCACGACCGCGTCGCAGCGTTTATCCAAAGCACACTCGCGAACAGTAAATAGAGGTCGTGGGTCAGTTTGAAGGGTACGGGCTGGTAGGTCGGGGTTTTAACCCCGACAAGGCTTGGGCTTCAGTTGAAGGGTACGGGCTTCAGCCCGTACATCAGTGCAGCAAACCGAAGGTGGGCTTTAGCCCCTGAGGGAATGAATACTCCAACTGACCCGCTAGCCAATATAGAACGCCGCAGAGCAATCGCGTTCCATTCTCCAACTCGCTCCTCTTTGTGCCCGCCGTCACCCCGAAGACGGCGGGCAATCGAATAAGATCACTAAGGAACAAGAAAATCAAGGAGTAAGCAATGCCGCGTAAAGCACTGATCGCCGCCAACTGGAAGATGTTCAAAACGCCCGCCGAAGCCAAAGCCTTCGTTGAAGCTTTTCTGCCGCTGGTCAAAGGCCACACCCGCGACGAGATCGCGCTCTTCCCCTCGCCAGTGCTGCTGCCCACGGTCGTTGCTGCATGTCATGCATCGAATGTCGCCGTCGGCTGCCAGAATGTTCACTTTGCCGAAGAGGGCGCCTACACCGGCGAAACATCCATCGGCCAGCTCAAGGCCATCGGCGGAACGCATACTCTGATCGGCCACTCCGAGCGCCGCCAGTACTTTGCCGAGACCGACGAGATCGTCAATAAGAAGCTGCACACCGCGCTCAAGCATGGAATCATTCCCGTGGTCTGCGTGGGCGAAGTCCTCGAAGAGCGCGAGGCGGGCAAAACGGCCCATGTTTTGAAGACGCAGATCGCCGGAGCTTTCGCGGGCATCACTGCCGCGGTTGCCTCGCCCATCGTCATCGCCTATGAGCCGGTCTGGGCCATCGGCACCGGCAAAACCGCCACGCCGGAGATCGCTGTCGACGCGCACAAGATCATTCGCGCGGAAGTGGCCAAGCTGCTCGGCGCGGAGATCGCGGCCAACATTCGCATTCTCTACGGCGGCAGCGTCAAGCCCGACAATGCAACCTCGCTGATCGGCGAAGAAGAGATCGACGGCGCACTGGTCGGCGGCGCAAGCCTCAAGCCCGATTCCTTCG
>CAZHKN010000183.1:0-10354 GCA_964532725.1 uncultured Occallatibacter sp. | reverse complement strand
CTGCACGGACGGATGGCGCCGAAGCAAAAAGAGGACATCATGCGTCGCTTCCTGTTGCTGCTCTGCCTGGTCATTGCCTGGTGGAGTGTTCCACTGAGCCTGATCATCAATGGCGCGATGGTGGTCTATTTTGTGATGTCGCCGAGCTCTCTTTCCGTGTGCAAAGAGAATGCGCATGAGGCGCATTCGACTCTGAGGATGTGAATCCGGTTACGGCAGCGTATTGCTATGGGTGCGGATTCCCGGTGAGCTCACTGCCCAGACGCGCGGAGAATGTGTGTACGGCGTCCGGACTCATGTGCAGATGATCGACATAGCCCTGTTGCTCAGGAATCCAGCCGCTGGCATCGATAACGCCTATGCCGCGCTGATTGGCGAGAGAAATCAATGCCTTCAGATATTCGCTCCAGAGAGGCCGGGAGTAGAAGGCCTGGTGGTGATACGGAGACATCGGCATGACAACGATGATGACCCTCATCCCCTTTGCCTGCGCCGCCGCGAAGACAGCTTCGTAGCTTGAGTTGAAGTGATCCGGGCGCTGGAGGAACACAGCCGCCTGTGCGTCAAATTGCTGCGAAGAGCCTGATTCGAGGGCATTGAAGTCTTCCACGCGGCCCATGCTGTTGGCTGCTGTGCGGGGCATGCCCATCGCGCCCATGGAGCGGCGCAACAGCTCGACATACTTCCATATATTGGCGCGGTTGGCGGCCATTGGCGCACGCTGCAAGGCTGATATTTCAAGGTGCTCCAGCGTGGTGAATTGATATGCCCGAGTGACTTCGCTGGCCGGGAAGCGGCGGTCCAGACCGACCATGCGATTGCCGGTCAGGTCCGTGATCTTCGAATGGTCTTCCGCCGTCAGTTGAAAGTCAAATATGCCGACAACCAGTGTGCGAATGCCGGGGTGATTCTTGACTGCATAGTCGAAGAGCAGCCGCTGCTCCGGCGGCTCGCTTGCGCCAAGGGCTGAGTTGATCGGCACAAAGTCAACGCCGTTTCCCTTTGCCGTTTTTTTTAGTACGGCCTCATCCAGATGATGATCGAGCAGAGAATTGCCCACGAAGAGAAGATTCGGATCATGCGCCGTCCGAATCGCTTCGAGCTTCATCTCGTAGGGGAGGCGATGGTTCCATGCGCCGATGAGCAGGTTCGCGGCGGCCAGCACGATTGCTCCGGTGAGGAGGAGAGGAAGCAGCGGATTGATTTTCATCTTTACACCTTAGATCTTGTCAAATAAGTCCCATCGAGGGAGCTGAAAGACATCCCTCAGGGGCTGAAGCCCTCGATGCTGCTGCGTCTCTTGCGGCACGGCTAAAGCCGTGCCCTTTCAAAATGCAGTTGTGCAACCAACTCTAGAAATCGATGTAGATGAACTTGGAGGATTGTCCGCTGAAGGCGTAGACCAACACAATCGCCAGCACCCAGACGGCGCAACGCATGACCAGGCCAAAGCCGCCTTGCAGAAACACGGGGGCGTCGTCGCGTTCGCCGCCGAGATATTCGAGAATGGCGCGGAAGTTAGAAAGCATCAGAAGCCAATGAGCCTCCTGTAGAAGAGGATAGCAGTGTGCAAATCCATGCAAAAGAAGGGCCAGGCGGCGTTGACCAGCACAAAGGTCAATACGCGGCTTGAAAAGACTGCCAGCCAGTGTGTGCTGGGTTCGCCGCGCAACTGCCGCCAGAGGCGATGGCCGGCCAACATGAGTCCGTGGCAGAGTCCCCAGACTATGAAGTTCAACCCTGCGCCATGCCAGAGGCCGCTGACTAGCATAACAACGATGATGTTGGCGTAGATGCGCGGAACAGAGACACGTGAGCCGCCGAGCGGAATGTAGACATAATCCATCAGCCAACGGGTCAGCGAGATATGCCAGCTTTGCCAGAAGCGCTGAATATTGCGGCGGCCATAAGGCCAGTCAAAGTTCTCCGGCACACGAATGCCGAAGAGCCGCGCCGAGCCGATGGCGATATCGGAGTAGCCTGAAAAATCGGCGTAGATTTTGACGCCGTAGGCCAGCGCCCAGAAGGGCAGGATGCGCCGGTCGGCCAGCAGGATGTCGTGCGCGTTCAGGTGATCGGTCCATGCGGTGAGCAAATCGGCCACGGCAAACTTCTTCACCAGGCCAGTGAGGATGCGGGTTAGCCCGCGTTCCCAGTCTTGGCTCCAGCCAATGGGCTTGGCGCGCAGCTTGGGCAAAAAATCCTGATAGCGTTTGATTGGCCCGGCAACCATTGTTGGAAAAAAGAGAATGAAGGCCAGATATTCGCCCAGCGAGCCAGCTTCGGTTTTGCCAGCGCGCCGGTCCCAGGCATAGTGGTAAAACTCGAAGGTAAAAAACGAGATCCCCAGCGGAAGAAATGCGCCCTGCCAATGCCAGGGATTCGCAGCGTGGATGAACAGGAGGCCGGTAAAGAAATTCCAGTATTTGAAGATACCGAGCAATACGAGGCTCTGCGCAATCCCCAGCAAACACCAGCGCGAATTGGGCATGTAAAGCCGGCTGACAATCGATTCCCAGAGAAAGATGGCGAGGCAGAGCGCGCCCCAGATTCCGGCCATTCCATAAGCAAAATAAAGAAAAAATGCGCTGCCGAAAAATACAATCACCCACGGGCGCAACCAACCCGGAACCAGCCTGTAGAGCGCTGCCGAAGGAAGCAGAAACAGCAGATAGTAGCTGAAGGTATTAAAGATCAAGCGATTGCGCGCTCCGCCCGGAGGAATGAGTTCAATCTACCACGGTAAACAGCGCGGAAGACGCCGCAACGCGAAATCGCCTACAATTCCAAGAACCTGGTGACATTCACTTTCCTGTTGGAGCAATGACAAATGACAATCAGTCTTCCCCGCATTCTCTCCACCCTCGTCCTCTGTTCCGCGCTGTTGGCTCATGCCGCTGACAAGCCCAAACCCGTTGGATCTCCCATGTCCGCCGACCCCTATGCTGCTGTCCAGCCTGCTACCGAGTCGCTGGACCTGAACATGTACCAGCGCATCCGCGACGAGGGGCTGAACCACTCCCATGTGATGGACTTTGCCACTGCGCTGGCCGATGGAATCGGTCCACGGCTTACCGGTTCGCCCAACCTGAAGAAGGCCAATGAGTGGACCCGCGATACGCTGACCAAAATCGGTCTTGAAAATGCGCATCTCGAAGACTGGGGCGAGTTCGGCTTGGGCTGGCAGCAGCTCAATACGTGGGCGCGGATGGTTACGCCGGACACAGCGGTGATGATTGTGCAGGCCACGCCCTGGTCGCCCTCGACGCCTGGGCCGGTGACCGGAGACGTAGTCTACGTCAACATCCAGACCGAGAAAGACATCGACCAGTACAAGGGAAAGCTGGCCGGTAAAGTGATTCTCTTCGGCGCGATGCGCGATGTTCCGCCGGTAGATAAGGCGCTTTTTGAACGCAACACAGAAAAAGACCTCGAAGATATCGCCGAGTTCCCGCTGCAAGGCGCTTCGGCAGATGCGCAGGCGCGGCTCAAAGCCCGCCTGGAGCGCTACAAGCTGCTCGACAAGGTTGCTCAGTTCTTCTTTGACGAGAAAGTGGCTGCGGTGATTGAACCCAGCCGCGACGGCAAAAACGGCGGCGGTTCCGGCGGCACCATCTTCGACGACAACGGCGCAACACTCGGCCGTACGCCATATATCGCGGAAAATCGCGTCAAGATTCCTGTAGCTGTGGCGGCGATCGAGAGCTATGGGCGTATCTCGCGGCTTCTTCAGGCGAATGTGCCGGTGAGTGTGGAGATCAATGTCGGTACCAAATTTACCGGTGAGCACGAACACGGCTTTGATACTGTGGCCGAGATTCCCGGAACTGATCCTGCTCTGAAAGAACAGGTCGTGATGCTGGGCGGGCATCTGGATAGCTGGATCGCCGGCACCGGCGCAACCGACAATGGCGCGGGAACGATTGTCGCGATGGAGGCGGTGCGCATTCTCAAGGCGCTGGACATCAAGCCCCGCCGCACGATCCGCATTGCGCTGTGGACAGGCGAAGAGCAGGGGCTTTTCGGCTCCAGGGGTTACTACCGCGATCATTTCGGTTCGGCCAAGCTCTCGACCGAACCCGATCAACTGTTGCTGCCGGAGTTTATGCGCCGCGCCGCTGGGCCGCTGGATGTGAAGCCGGAGCAGAAGACTATCTCCGCCTACTTCAACGTGGACAACGGCTCGGGCAAGATTCGCGGCATCTATACGCAGGGCAACGCAGCGGTTACGCCGATCTTTGCGCAGTGGATTGCGCCGCTGAAGGATCTGGGCGTTACGACAATCACGCAGCGCAATACCGGCGGCACGGACCACCTGAGCTTCGACGCGGTCGGCATCCCCGGCTTCCAGTTCATTCAGGACGATCTGGATTACGAATCTCGCACCCACCACTCCAACCAGGATGTTTATGAGCGCCTGCAACCCGGCGACCTGAAGCAGATTGCGACCGTTGAGGCGATTTTCGTCTACAACGCCGCGATGCGCGACCAGATGATGCCGCGCAAGCAGCTGCCCCAGCCAGACCTCGAAGAGAAGAAGCGGGCACCGCTCGCAGGCATCTTCCCCGGCGCGGCAGCTCCAGCGAGCGCGGAGAAGAAATAGCGGCGCACCGGTATTGGTGCAGGAATAAGGCCTGCCCTGCGCAATCGATTGAACAGGACAGGCCACCTGCGGTGGGGCAGGCGCTCGCTTTTCGCTTGCATAGGGTTTGTGCTTTCCTGTGTCCCAGAATACGAGGGAGATGGGGAATCCGGCATTTCCCCAGGTACAGAGCTTAATGCTTGGCGAAGTCTCTGAGGGTCCGGAGACCCTCAGGGCAGCCGATCTTGAGATCGGCGCAACGGATCGGCTGCGCGGCGGCTTTTTTCTGGCGCAGGGAACCAATTGCGCGCTCCCTCCGTATTAACCAACTATGCAATGCGTGAGTACATTCAGCTGGAGCGTGGTGGGGTTTGGATCCCCTGCAGCTCCTTCGCTGGGCAAGCGGGAAGGCCGGGAACGGGGCACGACGAGGCCCACCCCGGTTGACCACGGCAATAGCCGGGTCGAAGCTGCTCAGGGGGGCGCGGTGCAGGCGGGAACAACCCAGGCGAGGGCGGCGATTGCGGACGCCGCCCTACCGGCGAAACTGGAGGCGAAAGCTCTGGAGATCGATTGGTCCCAACTCGTCCGCCGCTGCATGGACGGCGACTCCGGCGCGTGGTCGGAGCTGGTGCGCTCACAGCATAAGCGCGTCTACGGACTCTGCTACCGGTTTACCGGCGATCCGACCGACGCCGAAGATCTGACGCAAGATGTTTTTTTGAAGATTTACTCGAACCTGGCCAGTTTTGATATAGCGCGCGGCAGCCTGCCGGTGTGGATCACGACAATGACCCGCAACCTGCTGGTGGACAATTACCGGCGCAATCGCTTGCAGCGGGCAACCTCTTCTTTGGATGAGGGATGGGATTGTACCGAGGAGTTGAAGCCGGTGGACCGGCTGACCTCGCGCGCAATCTCGCCGCATGAAGCAGCGGCGCAGAAGGAACTTTCACACATGGTGCAGCAAGCCCTGTCGCGCGTCTCCGTCGAGTTGCGCGAAGCGGTGATTCTCCGCGATTTGCAGGATATGGATTACAAGGAGATCGCTCAGGTGCTGGGAATACCCGAAGGGACGGTCAAGTCCCGCATCAGCAGGGGACGCGCGGAACTGGCGCGGCTCCTCGAACGGAATCGACGGGAGGTAATGTGATGACTGAATATACGAACAATGCGAATTCCTCCGTTTGCGGCCAATGGGAAATGCTTTTGGCCGACGCGCTGGACGGGCTGCTGGCTCCGGAAGATGAGAAGGCCTTTGCCGCGCATAAATTGATCTGCCCCGCCTGTGCTTCGCTCTTTGAAGAAGCGAAACGAGGCCGCGCCTGGCTGGAGTATCTGGCCGACGAGCCGGAGATGCCGGCAGGCCTTCTGGATAGGTTGCTGGCCAAGACCGGGCCGGGACAGATGGCTGGCCAGAGTTTGGCGACCGAAGCCAACGTAGTGCAGATGCCGCCGGTTGGCGCGATGGCAGGTAAGAATCGCAAATCAATTGCTCCGGCCTGGCAGCGTCCCGGCTTCATGGGCCACGTTTATCGCTATGCGGAGCCAAGGCTACTGATGACCGCGGCGATGGCTTTTTTCTCCATCGCGCTGACGATGAACCTGACCGGTGTGCGGCTGGGCAGCCTGCGCCTCGCCGACCTGCGCCCCAGCACGGTGCGCTCGATGTTGGAACGGGAGTTAACCACGGCTTCCACCCCGGTGATTCGCTATTACGACCACTCGCGCTTTGTGAATGAAGTGAGCGAGAGGATGCGAGAGCTGCGCCGAGCGACACAAGGCGAGGGCCAGCCCGACGACGGCAGCAAGCAGCAGAAGACTGTGCAGCCGGGCGAGACAAAAACCAACCCCAGTGAGCAGAAACCCAGCAAGCAGGACGGCGCGCCCCAGGCACAGCCGCCGCAACAGTCGGCAAGGCCGGCAAACTCGAATGATCTTTTGGAATCTTCTCTGACGCCTCAGGAACGGCCCGCGCACTCCGGCGGCTCTGCTAAAGAAATACGGGAAAGGAGCTTTCTATGGACTGCGTAAATCATGGTGGCGTACAGGCCACTAGCTATTGCCAGAGCTGCGGCAAGGGACTCTGCTCCAGTTGCTCGCGCAAGGCGCCGGGAGGACAGATTTTCTGTGAGCCGTGCGCTGCAACCTGGCAAAGTCACGCCCAGCCTTTTGCAGGCGCATTCTCCGCCGGACCCAACCCGGCAACCGCAGGGGCGCTGGGAATCATTCCAGGCGTGGGCGCAATGTACAACGGCCAGTTTCTCAAGGCGATGATTCATGTGGTGATTTTTGCGGTGCTGATCAGCATTACAAGCCACTACAAGATATTTCTCCTCTTTGTATTTGCCTGGGTTCTCTACCAGGCATTTGAGGCTTTCCACACAGCCAAGGCCAGACGCGAGGGTCTGCCGTTGCCCGATCCATTTGGGTTAAACGAGCTGAGCAGTTACCTGAACCTAGGCAGAAGCTCCTCATATCCGCCGCAGCCCGGAGTGCCGCCGCAAAATCCAGTCGCAGGCACGGCTTCACAGGCAACGGCTGGAGCTCCAGGCTCTACTGGCTGGCAGACGCCCTACACCGGGCAATATCCGCCGCCGAATCCGATTCCCCCTGTTCCTCCAGTGGCTCCATTCTGCTGGCCCAACAGGACGCCGATTGGCGCCATTGTTCTGATTGGCATGGGGCTGCTCTTCCTGATGGACCAGTTTGATTTCTTCGCTGGCCGCGTATTCAAAATCAGTTGGCCGCTGGGCCTGATCGCCCTGGGTGTCTGGCTGGCAATCAATCGCGTTGGAAACTCACAAGGAGGTTCACGATGAACCGTTATCTTCAGATTCGCCGGCTGCGCTGGCCTGCAATTCTTCTTCTGGTTGGCGTGATCGCACTGCTGGATCAACTGGGAGTCATCGACAACTGGTGGAACTTTACCTGGCCGTTGGCGTTGATTCTCTTCGGCGTCTTTATGCTGGCCGAGCGCGCCGCACTGGCCGCCGAAGGAGGCTATCCGGGTTACTATCCAGGCGGCTACCCCGGCAATCCTGGAGCGGGCAATCCCGGCGCGCCCTACACGGCGCCGGGCGCCGCTAACCCTACTGCAACCACCAACCCGGCTCAGGCCTCAACATCGATTGTGCCGGCCCCTGTATTCGATCTGGGCAAGAGACCCGACGGAGAAGAGTTATGAGCACCACACCTCCCTATACGCCTGTGGGCGGGGGCGCGCCGCCCAATCCTCCCTACGATCCGAAGGCGCAGTACCGGGCTTTTCGGGCGCAGCAAAAGGCCGCATGGCGCGCGCAGCGCGATGCCTGGAAGGCTCAGCGCTACGCGATGAAGGCCAATGCCGTTGGTATCTTTGGCCCTAAGGTTCCCTCGCTGGTAGGTCCAGTTCTGTTGATCGGCATCGGCGTCATCGCCTTGCTGATTGTCACGGGACGCATGGCCGGCGGCGACTTCGTAACCTGGTATGGCCATTGGTGGCCGCTGCTGCTGATCATCGCAGGCCTGGGCCTGCTGGCCGAATGGGCCATCGACCTGCGCCGTGAGATGCCGGTTCGCCGCAGCGGCGGATTCATCGGCGTACTTATTCTGCTCGCCATCGTCGGCCTGTGCTGCTCCGGCTGGAACAAGCTTGGTCCCTTCCGCAATGATTTCGGCGACGATGGGGACAACTTTTTCAACGCATTTGGATTGCCGGAGCACGACTTTGATCGCTCGGCGCTGAGCGCGGAGATTCCGGCCAACGCGACGATTGATATTCAGAATCCGCGCGGCGATGTCAACGTGACGGCGGGCGATGTCTCTAGCATTCAGGTGGAGTCGCATGAAGTTGCCTTTGCCAGTTCGGACGACGCGGCAAAAAAAATCTTCGAGGGTGAAAAGCCGGAGATCAAAGTAAGCGGCAGCGCTGTGCTGGTCAAGTCAGAGAGCAACTCCAATGGCCGGCTGAATCTGACCATCACTGTCCCCCGCGCCGCGCAAGTGACTGTCGATGCGGGCAAGGGCGATGTTGTGATGGCCGGGTTGGGCGCTGGAGCAATTGTCAGCGCCGCGCATGGGGATGTGCATCTGAACAGCATCAAAGGCTCGGTACAGGTACATCTCAATGAGGGAAAAGGCGACTTCTCGGCGCATGAAATCGAGGGCGACCTCACGGTGGACGGCACCTCAAACGACCTGACCCTCTCTGAAATCAAGGGCAAGATCACGCAGAACGGCGAGATTCGCGGCGAGGTACATATTGAACACGCGGCAGGGCCGGTGCACATGCATACCACGGTTACTGACCTTGAAGTCGCAGAGCTGCCCGGCGATCTGACTCTGAACGACGACGACCTGCGCGTAACCGAAGCCAAGGGGCCGGTGCGGGTGCGGACCCACTCCAAAGACATCGACCTGAGCCAGATTTACGGCGACAGCCATGTTGAAACCCGCGACGGCCGCATTTCGGTTGCGCCAGCCGGCAACTATGCCGTCGAGGCCAAAAACGACAAAGGCGATGTCGAAGTGACCTTGCCGCCGAATGCTTCGGCATCGGTGAGCGTTCGCACGCACAACGGCGATATTGATTCGGACTACTCAACGCCTGAGAAGATCAACGGCGAAAGCGAAAACAAGTCGGTAAATTTCCAGATCGGCTCCGGCGGACCTGCACTTACGCTAAGCGCCGAGAACGGCGATGTGCGCATCAAGCGCGGTCCTGGCTTCTCTGAGCCGCCGCCCGCGCCAACTGCCCCAAGCGCGCTTCCGCCCTCCGGCGCCCCTCACCTGAAGGCGCCCAAGGCCCCCGCAGCGCCGGTTTCGCAGTAGAGTTTTAAGAAAGTTGAAGCCCTGGCGCGGGAGATGTATTTCCCGCGCCATTTTTTGTTTATCGCGGGCGCGCAAAAGGGAATTGCATTTCACTCAGTGACCGGACCCACTTCACATCCGTTGCAATCGGATGTATGCTCCTCTCGCGGGGGAAATTTGCCATGATAAATGCACCTGTGCGAGTAATTACCGTTGAACGGGAGTACGGATCGCGGGGCGGAGAGTTCGCCCATGACCTGGCGGCAAGCCTGGGCTGGCGGCTGCTGGACTCGGAACTGGCCTGCGGCGCGGCAAAAAAAGCAGGAGTGGATCCGGAGCTGGCCGCGCGATTCGATGAGCGGCTTGATCCCTGGTATTACCGGTACGGCAAGGTCTTCTGGCACGATCCGGTCTACCCGGTCTCCAACCTTTCAGATGACATGGTCTTTGATGCCGAGCGGATGATGTCTTTAGTGCGGTTGGAGATTCTGCATGCCGCGCAGGAGGGCAACTGTGTGCTGGTGGGCCGGGGCGCGGCCTGTGCTCTGCAAGGCCAGCCGGGCTGTTTCCATATTTTTGTCTATGCTCCGGTAGGCGTTAAGCGGGAGTGGTTTGCAAAATCCTTTCCCGACAAAGCGCAGCATGCCGACCAGCAGCTGGCGGCCTTTGACAAAAGCCGCGCCGCGGCGATTCGCCAGTTTTATCAACAGGAGTGGTGCAGTCGCAGCCATTACCACCTGCTGCTGAATTCCGAGATCGGCACGGATGCGATGATTGCCGCGACCCAGGGAGCAGCGCGGCTCCACGGCGCGACCGCGGAGGCGCTCGCCAGCTAGCGGAATAGGCAGGATGCACTTTCGGCTTGTTTCTAAGCGGTTGCAGTAGCTTTAGAGCGGTTCTCCAATATCCGTGGAGTGGTTGAAATTCTGCAAGGTGGCTTTTTCTTAAGGGAAAAGCCACTTGAGTGCATCAACTCCGCTC
>CAZHKN010000182.1:0-10375 GCA_964532725.1 uncultured Occallatibacter sp. | reverse complement strand
TTGATGCGGGTCTCACAGTCGGCAAATTTGCAGAGTGCTATTTATGAGACAGGTTCTAGCGTTTTTTCTTGAACTTGTACTCCACGCCAACCGAGAGGCCGAAGTTCCAGTTGGTAAAGGTGGCTTTGTTGCCGTAGTTGATGTCGTAGCGGGTCATCAGCGCGTCGGGCGTGATGCGGAAGACCCACTGCGGGGAGCGGTTCAGGTCGATATGGCCGCCGAAGATGGCCGCCGGGGCGAACTGGTTCGGGTAGAAGCTGACATTCTGGGGCGAAAGGACGCGCAGATCCTGATCGAAGTTGCCGTACGCACCGCCGATCAAAGCATGAGCAATCAGCGCGCCATGCTTGTTGTGCGGGCCGAGCCACTCAGGACCGGCGGCAAAGATATATTGGCTGACAAAGGGCCCGCTCACCAGATTCGGTCCAGAGTTGGATAGCCCATTTGGGGTGACCTCGCTGCTGCCGACGCCGCTGGTTCCCAGATAGCCGCGCCCAGTGCCTTCGACGGCCCAGTGCTTCTTGAACCAATAAGAGCCGCTAAGATCCAGGCCTCCAAGGTTGGCGCCATGAACGTCCAAACCTGTTGGGCCAGCCATGATGCGGGCATACGCCGCGCCGAGCGAAGCATCGAACCTGTTGTCATAGCGGACATTGGCCAGCGGATCGATGGCGATGTAGGTTCCGTTGCCGGCGGCCGGTGAGGCGGTGCTCTGCGCCTGGGCAGTGGTTCCGACGGTCAAGGCCAATGTGGCAACGGCAAGGAGAGAAGCTGTAAAGCTGAATGAAAGACGCATCATTCCCAGCTTACAGGAGCGCGCCGAGGTGGGACAACGCAGCGGGGGAGGGAATTTCGGCGGCGGAGCATTCTGACTGTCTCTGTTGTGCATTTCGTTGTGCTTTCTCGCTTTAGAGCATTTTCTATCCCTGTATTGACGTTTGAGATCGTAAAAGGCGGCTTTTCTCAATATAAAAGGCAGTTATTCCGCAGGTTTCCGTAAACAGAAAAATCGAATATGCCGCAGCCGCAAAAAACACGCACCGAGCGAGGGTGAGGTGATTCCTTGCTGCTGATCTTTGTCCTGTAATCTCCCAGGTGTTCAAGCGGAAGGAGCCTTGGGAGCTGGATGCCACTCGACCAGGTCACTCAGCAAGGGGATGTCCTACGGCTGCCAGGGTTCGACCCAGCGGTTCCAGACGAGGTAACGCGCGGTCTTGATGGTTTCGTCCGCGTTCCGGGCAAAGACGTCGCTACCACTTTCCGGTTCGAGCGGCGGTGCAGCGTGGGTGCGCCACTCGATGGGCAATCGGGCAAAAACCATCGCCGCGCGGGGCAGGTGGGCCTGGCTGGAGATGACCTCTGCCGACCGCCAGCCGTGGGAGCGCATGATCGCCACCGAATAGCGGGCGTTCTGGGTCGTGCTCCAGGCCTTGGATTCAAGAAACAGGGCGGATTCAGGGATGCCCAGCGCGTGGGCCGAACGGGCCATTGCCTCGGCCTCGACGAAATGATTTTGCACCGGGCCGCCGGAGAGAATCAGCCGCGGGGCAATGCCACGCTCGTACTCCCGCACCGCTTCGGTCACCCGCGCCAACTGCGTCGGGGTGGGGTTGCCGTCGCTGTCGGTCGGGGAGCCGAGAACAATAATCGCGTCAAAGCGGTTGAGCGAGGTATTGGAATCGGGCGCAAGCTGCCGGGCAACGGCTGCCCAGCCCAGCACGACCAGCGCCTCGGCGACGAAGGAGAGAACCAGCTTGCCGCGCCAGGTCAGCCGCAAAAGTCCAAGCCCACGCCGGGAGGCATCTGGCGTGATCGGGCGTCGCCCGCCAATGCCGGGAATGCCGGTTACGCGGACTTTGATCTTTCGACGAGGCTTCTTGGCTTCCAACGTACTCGGCAACTCACTTTCCTCACCCTCCACTTTATCCTGCGGCGGCGGGTCGCAAGCGGCTTTCTTGCTTTGAGGAATCTGCTAAAGAATCACCCCAGATCCGCCGGCAGATCCCAGGCGGAGAAGACAATCTCGCTCAGCGGCTTGCGGGTGCGGGGAGCAACCTCCAGCTCAATCAGTTCCGCATTGCTCAAGGTAGCGGGATCGCCCTGATAGCCGAGGGCGATGACCGCGCCCAGGCTGAAGTCTTCGGGAATCGCGAAGGCGGCGCGGGCGGCGTCCTTGTCGAATCCGCCCATGAAGTGCGTGGAGAGACCCAGCCGAGCGGCTTCGAGCGCCAGCGTGGCATCGGCCGCGCCCAGGTCATGGAGTGCGTGAGCGTTGGGCCTCTGGTGGTGGAGGGTGAGTGTATTTTTGGCCGCACCCAGAATCAATACCGGAGCGGCCTGCGCCCAGCCCTGATTGAAGGGTACAAGCGTGGAAAATATCTTTTGATAAGTCGATGAGTTGCGCCGTCCGACGAGAAAGCGCCAGGGCTGCTCGTTACTACTGGAAGCGGCCCAGCGGGCTGCCTCGAAGATCGTCTTCAGGTCAGTAGGGCTTACATCCTGGTCGGCAAAGGCGCGCGGACTCCAGCGGTTCAATGCGACGGGCGAAACGCCGTCACTGTCAGGGGTTTTCTTCAAGTGGGCGACTTCAGCGGCGGATAGGGGCATAGGGCGAGGACTCCAAAGGATGATTTGGATTAGTTTCTTTTTGGATTCGTTGAATTGGCCAACGATTCCATCAAATCCAATTTACCTGAAGCTGCCCAGTGAGTATTAGCCGATGATCGCGTTATCGATCAGCCGTGTCGGACCCACATAGGCCGCAACGGCGAAGAGGCTGCCCGGCGAGGCGATTTCGACCGGCAAGAGCGTCGCCCAGTCTACCAACTCGATGTAGTCTATACGTACCGTAGGCTCGGTCGCGAAGATTTCTTTGGCTGCTCTGATCAATGCGTCGGAACTGCGTTCGCCACCGGCTATCAACGCCTCAATTTGCCGGACAGCCCGGCTCAAAACCAGCGCCTGACTCCGTTCTGCTGGGCTGAGATAGATGTTGCGGGAGCTGAGAGCCAGCCCATCGGCCTCGCGGACAATCGGGCAGACAACAATCTCGGCAGATAGGCGCAGATCAAGCGCCAGCCTGCGCACCACGGCTACCTGCGCGGCATCTTTTTGGCCAAAGAAGGCGCGGTCGGCTTCGGAGGCGATGAGCAGCTTGGCCACGACTGTCGCCACGCCGCGAAAATGCCCCGGACGGGAGTGGCCGTCTAGGCGGCTGCTCAAGCCATCGAGATCAACGAAAGTTGCCGCGCCGGTGGGATACAGCTCTTCGACCGCAGGAGCAAAAATTACCGAGGCACCTTCCTTTTCGGCCAAAGCGCAATCGGCATCAAAGGTGCGTGGATAGCGGGCGAAATCCTCATTCGGCCCGAACTGCGTGGGGTTGACGAAGATGCTGACGGCAACCCCGCCGCAGGAAGCCTTTGCGGCTCGAATCAGAGACGCGTGGCCTTCGTGCAGCGCGCCCATCGTGGGCACAATGCCGATGGTTTGGCCTGCTGCGTGGCTGGAGCGCGCCCATGCGCGCAATTCAGAGACGGTGGTCAGAATTTTCATTAGACTTTGCGCAAGCCGCCTGTGCTCTGCGTTGCACTCAACGCCCGCCGCGCTTCTTCCGGCAGATGGTAACTCTCCTCATCGGAAGGAAAGGCGCGATGCTCGACATCCTCACGATAATGTTCGACAGCAGTGCGGATGGCAGCGCCTAGATCGCCATAGCTGCGCACGAATTTGGCCGGGGTCGCAAAGGTAAGGTTCACGAGATCGTGGAAGACAAGAATTTGCCCATCGCAATCCGGCCCTGCGCCGATGCCGATGGTCGGTATGTGCAGTTCGGCGGTAATCTCCGCTGCTACTTCGCGCGGCACACCTTCGAGCACAATCACGCCGGCTCCGGCGTCTTCGAGCGCGTGGGCATCGGCCTTGAGCTGGACAACGGTTTCGGCAGTGCGCGCCTGTACCCGGTAGCCGCCCATGCGATGAATGCTTTGCGGGGTCAGGCCCAGATGGCCGACGACGGGAATTTCCGCTTCGGTGAGCGCGCGGGTGAGTTCAACGCGCGGCCCTTCAATCTTGACAGCTTCCGCGCCCCCTTCTTTGACAAAGCGGACGGCGTTCGCGATCCCATCGGCAAGGGAAGCGTGATAGCTGCCGAAGGGCATATCGGCAACGACGAGCGCGCGGCGCACGGCACGGCGCACGGCGCGGGTGTGGTGCAACATCTCATCCACGGTGACGGCCAGGGTGTTCTCGTAGCCCAGCACCACCATGGCCAGCGAGTCGCCGACCAGGATCATGTCGATGCCCGCTTCATCCACCAGCCGCGAGGTGGCGTAGTCATAAGCGGTGAGCGCGGAGATGGGCTTGCCCTCGCGCTTCATTCCAGCCAGAGCAGGCAGGGTGACTTTTGTGATTGCGTTGCCGAGAGGGGCGGCGCCATTGCCGCCGGGGAAGTGCGTGATGCTCATCGTGTCTCCAGTGCCGCTCCGTCCACTCAGGATACGGCCCGTCCAACGAGAGTATACGCCCAAATCCGGGCAGGAATTCAACCCCGCGTCCCATTTTGACGATGAACAGCAGAGTGATTCGAGTCACAGACCGGCAGTACAAACGAGGAATCTTCTAATGACTGTGACACTGAAAAACTTGATTCTCGTTTGTATTGCAGCGGTTGGGCT
The DNA here is from genome assembly GCA_964532725.1 of uncultured Occallatibacter sp. Taxonomy (GTDB): domain Bacteria; phylum Acidobacteriota; class Terriglobia; order Terriglobales; family Acidobacteriaceae; genus Telmatobacter. The sequence continues at coordinate 5,699 of CAZHKN010000182.1, read as the reverse complement.
GCCCCTCGGGGTTTGTTCGGCGCAAACTGCGCACAAGCCGAAGGATGCCGATTGCCTTGTCTGTCATGGCGACCGGTCGATTGATACGGAGACCAACGGCAAGAAAACACATCTCTATGTTGATCCGGGCAAGTTGCAGCACTCAATCCACGGCGGCATGCTCGGTTGTGTTGATTGCCACACGGATGTAAAAGATGCGCCGCATGAAACGACTCCGGCAAAGATTACCTGCGCGCAGTGCCATGCCGACGCGCAGCAGGCTTACGAGCATAGTTATCACGCCAAGTTGACGAAGACGGGCGGAGTTGCAGCCAACTGCGAGGATTGCCACGGCGGAGCGCATGAAATTCTGGCCGCGGATGAAGCGAAGTCTCCGGTTAATCATGCGAATATTCCCGAGACCTGCGGCCGCTGCCACGGGCAGAAGTTCTTGATGGAGTCGAATGGCGTCAGCAATCAGCCCTTCCTCTCTTATCAGGAGAGTGTGCATGGACGCGCGATAGAAAAAGGATCGAAGAAGGCGGCGGTTTGCACCGATTGCCACGGATCGCATGAAATTCTTGCGGCCAATGACTCTAAATCCCAAATATATAAATTCAATGTTCCGCAAACCTGCGGTAAATGCCATGAACCGATCGAAAAGGCATTCAACGACAGCATTCATGGTCAGGCAGTAGCGAAGGGCAACGGACTTGCTCCTGTCTGCACCGACTGCCACGGCATTCACTCGATCAAAGGCCATCTCGATCCTACCTCGCCAGTCGCGGAGCAGAATCTGGCCCGCGCCACCTGCGCGCGCTGCCATGAGGGCGTCAGGCTCTCGCAAGAGTTCGGCGTTGCAGGAAATCGTATCTCGAGTTATCTCGACAGCTATCATGGCCTGGCCGCGCAGGGTGGATCAACCGTCGTGGCGAACTGCGCCAGTTGCCATGGTGTACATAATATTCTGCCATCAAGCGACCCGCGCTCGACGATCAATAAAGCCAACCTCGATGCAACCTGCGGAAAATGCCATCAGGGAGTTACGCAGAAATTTACGCTTAGCCAAGTCCACATCGCTCCCGCAGTTTCGCAGGATAAAGGCGCCGTGGCGGTGCGCTGGATTCGGCGCTTTTATCTGAGTCTCATTTTTGCAGTTATCGGCGCGATGTTCCTGCACAATGTGATCATCTGGCGCGCCAAAGCTCTGGCGCGGCGCAGGGCGCAGCTTGCAACCGTACAGCGCATGACGAAGAACCAGCGCGCACAGCACATGGTTCTGTTGGTTAGCTTCATTGTTCTCGTTATCACCGGATTCGCGCTCAAGTATCCCTATTCATGGCTGGCTCATACGCTGGCGATGGGCGAGAATCTGCGCAGCATCATTCATCGCGTCGCGGGAGTCGTTCTGATCGGCGCGGGCCTCTATCATGTAATCTATGCTGTCGTAACCAAACAAGGGCGGCGGCTGGTGCACGACCTTGCTCCTGTGCCCAAGGACGGATTCGATGCACTGGGGACGATGCGCTACTATCTTGGGCTAACCCGCGAGAAGCCAAAATTTGGCCGCTTCAGTTATGCCGAGAAGGCCGAGTATTGGGCATTGGTGTGGGGCACTGCACTGATGGCGATCACCGGCATCATGCTCTGGGCCAAGGTCTATGTAGGCAATCTTCTTGCTCGCTGGTGGGTGGATGCGGCAACCGCCGTACACTTCTACGAAGCGATTCTGGCCGCGCTGGCGATCATCGTCTGGCATTTCTATCAGGTATTCTTCGATCCCGATGTGTATCCGATGAATTGGGCGTGGTGGAATGGCAAGATGGACGCTGAGCACTATCACCACGAACACGAGTTAGACACGGAGTTATTGGCGACACGTGAAACAAATGATCTTCTGCCGCAGGAAAATGAGCCTGGGCCTGAGGATATAACGGAAGCGAAATAACTCGGCGCGGAAGTATACAAACAATCTCCAAGCGCAATGCACTTTGCATTGCGCTTGGAGTTCTCTAACTTAGGCGCAGGCAGCAGTGCCGCTGAGCAGGCCTTTCAACTCTTCATCCGGTGTGCGAGCAAAATACCCGCGCAGTGTTTCATTGTTCTGCCGCTGGTCGAGATAGCCGCGCAGCAGCCGCTCCACGGCCTCGGGAACCTCAGTTGCGAGGCAACGATAGGCCAATGGACGCGAGATGCCGGCATGAGCGCCGACTCCGCCGCCGACGGAGAACAGGTAGGCATCGACCAACCCGCTATCGGCCTTGATCTTTTTGCCTTCGAGACCGATGTCCGCTATCCAGTGCTGGCCGCAGCCGTTGGGGCAGCCGGTAACATGCAGCCGCAATGGCTGATCGAATTGCGGCAACCGGGTTTCCATCTCATCGACAATCCAGCGCGCAAAACCCTTGGTCTCGGTAATTGCCAGCTTGCAGAACTCGGTCCCGGTGCAGGCGATTGTGCCTTTCCAGAATACAGAACCTTCAACCTGTAGGCCTATCGTTCCTAACTCCTGAGCTAACTCACGAGTGCGCTCGCTGGGAATATTTACAAAGATGAGATTCTGCATCACCGTAGTGCGCAACTCGCCATTGCCGTACTGCTCGGCAAGATTGGCCGCGGCTACAAGCTGCTCGCCAGAGAGGCGACCGCGCAGTACGCTGGCTCCCACATAACTCAGTCCCGGCTGCTTCTGGCGATGAATGCCGGTGTGGTCGCGGAGCACGTCGTCGGGAGGAGCTACTGATACACCGGGGTCAAGTTTGTAGCCGAGGCGCGTTTCTATTTCTGCAAGGAATTTCTCTGCCGTCCAGCCTTCGCGCAGGAAAAGATATTTCAGGCGGGCGCGTTCGCGGCTTTCGCGGAGCTTCTGCTGGTCGCGGAATATCTCGGCCACTGTAGTAACTACGGCGACAACTTTATCCGAAGGAATGAATACGTCGAGGCGCACGGCGATGTGCGGTTCGCGCGAGAGTCCTCCGCCGATGTGAACCGCATAACCAATCTCTTCGCCACGGCGCACCGCAACCAGGCCTACGTCATTAATCTCCGGGTAACTGCACCAATCGGCGCAACCGGAGACGCTGATCTTGAATTTACGTGGCAGGTTATAGAAATCGCTGTTGCCGGAGAGAGCCTTCGAAACATCGCGCGCCAGTTTTGATGCGTCAACCAACTCATGCGCATCCACGCCTGCAACCGGGCAGCCGGTCACATTGCGCACCACGTCGCCGCAGGCTCCCTTGGGAGTCAAGCCGACGGCAGATAGCGCGTCAATCATCTCTGGTAATGATTCGACGGTGAGCCAGTGCAGTTGAATCGCCTGACGTACAGTTATATCCGCAAGATTGCGCGCGTACTTCTGCGCCAGCTCTCCGATGGTGCGTGCTTGCAGGCTAGTCAGAATTCCGTTGGGAATGCCAATGCGCATCATGAAGTAGTCGGTAACCACGCCTTCTCCACCGACACCGCCGGTGGCTCCTGCGCCATCCCCCTGCGTATAAATTCCCCACCATTTTGAATAGAAAGACGCCCATGCAGGGGTAACACTGGCGCGGCCATCGCGCGCAAAGCCGCGCAACTCCTCCAAAGCCTCGAAGGGATTCTTCTCAACCTTCAAGCGCTCCGAGCGCTGCGCCTTTGTTTCTCTGACTTCAGCCATTTGAATCTCTCCCGATTGACTTACTGCGAGTTGCCTGTGCCCTGATCTAGAGGCGGAACAAAGGTATGGATTCCGCACTCCAGTTTCTTGCCGCCCCAGCGGCCAGCGCGGGGATTGGCAGGATCAGTCGACCGCGCGGTACACGGCTCACAGCCTATGCTGGTGTATCCCTGCTCATAAAGTGGAAGCAGCGGGATGTTATGCGCGGAGGCATAACTCTCCACATCGTTCCATGTCCATCCGGCCAGCGGGGATACCTTGCTTAATATTTTGCCGGAGACAAGGGTGTGCTCTTCAATCTGCTTGAGGTTGCGGCGCGTCGGCGACTGCTCGCGGCGCAGTCCGGTGAACCAGAGATCGAATGGCTCAAGAGAACGAAAGAGCGGCTCTACCTTGCGCAGATTGCAGCATTGCGCGGGTTCGACGAGATAGAGAAGGCCGAGCTTGGATTCCTGCGCCGCGACCGTCTCGCGCGGCATGACATTGACCAGATTCAGATTCCATTCCGCGGTCATGCGGTCGCGATATTCATATGTCTCGCGAAAATGGTAGCCGGTATCGAGAAACAGCACCGATACATCGGGTATCTGTTGGCGAAGCAGATGGAGAACCACCATATCTTCCGCCTGAAAGCTGTTCGTAAAGCAGGCTTGCGCGCCGGGCCTTGCGACGAGAGCCTTTTGAATGCAGGCTTCGGGAGCTAGTAACTCATCGGCGGTTTCAGCAAGAATCCCGGTCATAACTCCACTCCTAATTTGTCCAGAAGATCGGCGAGATTGTGGCTTCCGCTTATATCCCCTATCCACGCAACAGCCTGATCGGCGCCGAGAAATTCGGCGATCTCCGCCGCGGACGATTGCGGCAGTATCGCTTGCGCAGTCACCGCGACAGCGTTAGCCATCTGCGAAGCGCGAACAGCCGCAGGCAAAGCAGCAGGCGCAATATGCGAATCGTCCAGATCCACGACCGCGCGGCCCGAGGCGCGCATTGCCTGCACAAATTCGCGGGCAAGCTCCGGCTGCGCGGGCAGATGCAACAGCACCGGCAGCGGCTTAGTTGATGCTTCTTCTTCGCCGATGGATGCATCAATCATCGCCGCGCCGACGGTGGCATTGCTCAACGGATCAATTAGGATCAGGTGGCCGGTGGCGCGATTTTGTTCATATGTGTCGAAGAAGAGCGGGCGGTTGGTCTCAAACTCAACGACTCCAATTTCATTCAAGGCCAGAGAGGGTGCCGCAACCGGCTCCAGCGCCTGAATATCGATGCGATGGCGAATGGCCGTGACTGTTGCGCGAACGGTGCGCGTGGTGTGCTTGATGAGATAGTGGCTGCCGGGGCGCAAGGGCTGCTCGTGCATCCAGACAACCTTGGCGCTAAAGCGCGAGGATATATGCGGCAGGTTCTCTGGAGCTACCAGCATCTCGCCGCGGCTGAGGTCGATTTCGTCTTCCAGTTGTACGGCTACGGCAATCGGAGCAGTGGCTGAATTGAGACTGCCGTCAAAGGTGACGATGGATTTGACGCGGGTTTGGCGGCGCGAGGGCAGCGCAAGAACTTCACTGCCTGCATGAAGCGTTCCGCTGGCAACCTGGCCAGCATAGCCGCGAAAGTTCGCGTCTGGGCGCAGCACCAGTTGTACGGGAAAGCGCAGCGGAGTGGACGCGGCACGGCTGTCAGCCAGCGGCACGGTCTCAAGATATTCAAGCAGCGCGGGGCCTTTGTACCAGGGCATCTGCGTGCTGGGATCAACGACGTTATCGCCGGCGAGAGCGCTGATAGGAATTACCTGCACATAGGCGCGTCCCAGCTTGGCGGCAAAGGCGCGGAACTGTTCTTCTATGACAGCGAACCGCTCCTCGCTATAGCCTACGAGGTCCATCTTGTTGACGGCGGCGACCAGATGAGGAATGCCCAGCAGCGACGCGATGAATGTGTGACGGCGTGACTGCGGCAGCAGGCTGCCGAGGCGCTCAAAGGCGACGGCATCGATGAGGATGATGGCGACGTCGGCGGTTGATGCGCCGGTGGCCATGTTGCGCGTGTACTGCTCATGGCCCGG